>NZ_JBMDJD010000002.1:0-261704 GCF_057809015.1 Pseudomonas sp. FG6 | reverse complement strand
CGATGGTGATGACCGAGCCATTGCTCAGGGTCACAGTGACCGGGGTTTGAGCCGGGTTGGTCAGGGTAGCGGTGTAGGTGATCGAACCGCCTTCGGTGATGGTGTCATTGGCAGTCAGGGTCAGACCGGTGTTGTCCACCGAATCGGTGATCGTGGTGACCGCTGGCGTGGTGCTTGGCACCAGGTTTTCGAAGTTGCCGCCAGTGGCGCCGGTGATGGTGGTGCTGACGGTGCTGCCGTTGTTGTAGACGTCGTTGGCCGGGGTCTCGACGTTGACGGTGCCGGTGGTCTGGCCGGCGGCGATGGTAATGACCGAGCCATTGCTCAAGGTCACGGTCACCGGAGTTTGAGCCGGATTGGTCAATGTCGCGGTGTAGGTGATCTGGCCGCCTTCGGTCACGGTGTTGCCCGCCGTCAGGGTAACGGTGGTGGTGTCGATGGTGTCGGTGATTTGGGTGACTGCCGGCGTGGTAGGCAGGGTCACGGCGATGCCGGTGCCGCCCGTGGTGCCGGTGGCGGTCACGCTGATCTGGGTTGGGTCGTTGTAGACGTCATCGCTCGGTGCCAGCGGCACGTTGACGCTGCCGGTCGTTTGCCCGGCCGGAATGACGATCACGGAGCCGTTGGACAAGGTCACGGTCAGGTCGGTCTGGGGCGCCTGGGTAACGGTCGCGGTGTAGACCAGCACGCCACCGGCCTCGGTCAGGGTCGGCGTAGCGCTCAGGGTCAGCGTCGCGTTGAGCACTGCGTTGGCAGTGATGTTGGTGTTGGTGTCCAGGCCCGTGGTGTTCGTGTCGTTGGCGGCGGCCGTCGCCAGTCCGGCCGTAGGGAAGCCGATGGTAGGCGCGACGCTGCCCGCCGTGGCGTCCAGCGCGACGAAGCTGTGGCCGCCACCGGCGGCCCCACCCGAACCCGCTGCCGTGGCGCCCGCGGCGGTGGCTTCCAGGGCGGTCGTCGGGTCGACGCCCGCGGCGATGGCTTGTTGCAGCTCTTCTACCGAAGGTGCGGCCTGGGCTGTGGCTTGGGCCAGGTCGGTGGACGAGTCCGGCGCATTGGCGCTCCACTGGGTATCACGACCCAGGTCCAGGCTGCGACCGTCACTGAGTTCCAATGTAACGGCCCCCGAAGGACCCGTGTCCAACTGGTCGCCTGTGTACAGGCGATCGCCTTCAATGAGAACGCGCCGAATGCCCTCGGGGGATACGACGAAAACCTGCCCAACAATGCTTTTGACGACGGCAATAACACTGCTCATTGAAGACTCTCCGGGTGAAACGTTCAGTAGACTTCCATGGTCCCGCAGCCGAAGAGCGGCAGCGGTCTGGACGTTCTTGTGTCATTAGATAAGGTTGTTTTTGACGCTTTTGCGTGTCAATTTTTTGGCTTATTTTTTTGAATTATTTGTTTGTGCCAAACTATTGACCTTCTGCCGGCCATCCTAAACAATCGCTTCGCTAATGTCACATTGATATTTAAGCGGCGGCCTGTTCTTTTCGTGCATGATTCAGTTCCTGTATCGAATTTTCCGACATACGGTCATTCCGGTTGCCATCATCCGATGCAGCGCCATGTTTCGCTGTGACCCAAGACAAGTGTTTCAGGAAGAAAACCACTATGCGTTCACCTCTGTTCATGGCTTTACCTTTCGCCCTCGCGGCCAGTTTCGTACAAGCACAAACCTTGCCGCAGGCCATGCAACAGGCGCTGGATGTGCATCCGCAAATCCAGGCCGGTGTGAACAGTCGTCTCGCGGCGGATTACCAGCTCAAGGCGGCCAAGGGCGGCTACCTGCCGCGGGTGGACCTGGCAGCTGGCTACGGTCGCGAAGGCACCGACAGCGTGACCACGCGCTCGGGCAGCAATGATCATTGGGAAACCCTGAACCGCAGCGAGTCGAGCCTGCGCCTGTCGCAGATGGTGTTTGACGGTTTTGCGACGTCCAGCGAAGTAGGCCGTCAACAAGCCACCGTTAATTCCCGCGCCTATTCGTTGCTGGACGCTTCCGAGCGCACCGGCCTCACCGTCGCCCAGGTCTATCTGGATGTGTTGACCCGTCGCGAGTTCGTGCGCCTGGCCGAGGACAACCTCAAGAGCCACGAGCGCATTTTCGACCAGATCAAGCTGCGCACCTCCCGTGGCGTGGGCAATGGCGCCGACCTGGACCAGGCGGAAGCACGCGTGGCCCAGGCCCGCAACAACCTGATCACCGAACAAACCAACCTGGCCGACGCCGAGACCAACTACCTCAGCGCCGTGGGCCAGATGCCGGATCAACTGGAGCGTCCCGCCCCTTTCATGGCGATGATGCCAGCCGACCTGAACGAAGCCCGTGCCCAAATGCTGGACAACAGCCCCGTGCTGCGTTCGGCCGAATCCGACATCGCGGCCGCCGAACAACAGTACGAAGCCGCCAAATCGAGCTTCTACCCACGTTTCGACGCTGAATTGGGCCGCACGGCCGACAACGACCTGGATGGCCAGAACGGTCACAACAACGAGTGGCAAGCCATGCTGCGCATGCGCTTCAACCTGTATGCCGGCGGCAGCAACAAGGCGGACCTGGAGTCCAAGTCCTACCTGTCCAACCAGGCCCTGGACATCCGCAACAACGCGTTGCGCCAGCTGAACGAAGAACTGGGCCTGGCCTGGAACGCCCTCAACAACGCCAACGCCCAAGTGCCGGTTGCCCAGCAGTACGTGGATCGCAGCACCAGCGTGCGCACGGCCTACCAGAAGCAGTTCAGCCTGGGTGAGCGGACCTTGCTAGACTTGCTCGACAGCGAAAACGAGCTGTTCACCGCGTCCCGTCGCCTGGTGGAAATCAAGAACGTACAGCTGTTCACCCAGTACCGGATCAAGGCCACCATGGGTCAATTGCTTAAAAGTCAGGGTGTAGTCGCGCCTTTGGCATCGGTTGTGCAAAATGACGTGAAACCCAAGGTCCAGTTGCCTGGGATGAATTGAGTCCCTTTTCCAGTTTTGATCAGTAAGAGTGCCTAGCGTGGAATCAGAAGTCAGTCGAGTCGAACTCATCCATGATCCGCGCACGTTGCACGACGATCCGTTGCTGGACGGTTTGTTGGCACTCTGCATGCTGCATCACAAGCCAGCCAGTGCGGCAATGCTCACCACCGGATTGCCGCTGCCCAAGCAGCGGCTGAGTGTCGAGTTGCTGTCGCGCGCGGCTGCCCGTGCCGGTTTGCAGGGGCGGGTGCTGCAACGCAAGCTCGAACAGATCCCGGCCATCGCCATGCCGGCGCTTTTGCTGCTCAAGGACGGCCGCAGCGCCGTTTTGCTGGGCTGGGCCGGCGATGACCAGGCCCGCCTGCTGCTCAGCGAAAGCGATGGCGGGGAAGTGACGGTCAGCCGTGAAATGCTGGCCGACGACTACAGCGGCAAGGTCTTCTTTGCCCAGCCGCAGCATAAATTCGACGTGAACCACGGCTCGCTGATCCCTCGGGCGCGTTCGTGGTTTCGCGACACCCTCAAGCGTTCACGCTGGCTGTACGCCGATGCCATCGCGGCCAGCCTGCTGATCAACATCATCGCCATGGCGGCACCGCTGTTCGTGATGAACGTCTACGACCGCGTGGTCCCGAACCAGGCGGAGTCAACCCTCTGGGTGCTGGCCGTCGGCATCATCGGCGCCTATGTGTTCGACCTGATCCTCAAGATGCTGCGCAGCCTCTGCCTGGACCTGGCCGGCAAGAAAACCGATCTGATCATCTCGGCGACGCTGTTCGAGCGCATCGTCGGCATGGCCATGAAATGCCGTCCGGCGCGGGTCGGCAGCTTTGCCCAGAACATCCATGAATTCCAGAGCCTGCGCGACTTCCTCGCCTCGCTGACGCTGACCAGCCTGATCGATTTGCCGTTCACCCTGCTGATCTTCATGGTCATCGCGATCCTCGGTGGGCACCTGGTGTGGATCCCGGTGCTGGCGTTCCCGCTGGCCCTGTTGATCGGCTATGCATTGCAAAAACCGCTGGTGGCGACCATGGAGCGCACCATGGCGCTGGGCGCCGAGCGTCAGTCCAGCCTGATCGAAACCCTCGCCGGCCTGGACGCGGTGAAGGTCAACAACGCCGAAAGCGAGCGCCAGTATCAGTGGGAACAGACCATCGGCACCCTCAGCCGCCTCGAACTGCGGGTGAAGATGCTGTCCGGCCTGGCCATGAACATCACCTTGCTGATCCAGCAACTGGCCGGCGTGGTCATGATCGTCTTCGGTGTCTACCAGATCATCGCCGGTAACTTGAGCATGGGCGGGCTGGTGGCCTGCTACATGCTCAGCGGTCGTGCCCTGAGCCCCTTGGCGTCGCTGTCGGGCCTGCTGACCCGCTATCAGCAGGCGCGGGTCACGATGACGTCGGTGGACCAGATGATGGAGCTGCCCCAGGAGCGCAACTTCGACGAGCGCCCGCTGAGCCGCAACGTCTTGCAGGGCGCCATTGAATGCCGTCAGTTGAATTTCACCTACCCGAACCAGCAGAACGCCGCGTTGAAGAACATCAACCTGGTGATCAAGCCAGGGGAAAAAATCGGCATCATCGGCCGCAGCGGGTCAGGCAAGAGTTCCCTGGCGAAATTGCTGGTGGGCCTGTACCAACCGGACGACGGCGCCCTGCTGGTGGACGGCGTGGATATCCGCCAGATCGACGTCAGTGAGCTGCGCTACAACGTCGGCTACGTGCCCCAGGACATCCAACTGCTGGCCGGTACCCTGCGCGACAACCTGACCTCCGGTGCCCGTTACGTCGAAGACGAACTGGTGCTCCAGGCCGCGGAACTGGCGGGCGTGCATGAATTCGCGCGTCTGCATCCACAAGGTTATGAGCTGCAAGTGGGCGAGCGCGGACAGAACCTGTCCGGTGGCCAGCGCCAGAACGTTGCCCTGGCCCGTGCCCTGTTGCTCAACCCGCCCATCCTGTTGCTGGACGAACCCACTAGCGCCATGGACAACACCGGTGAGGAACGCTTGAAGCAGCGCCTGGCGGCCGTGGTGGAAAACAAGACCGTGCTGCTGGTGACGCACCGGGCATCGCTGCTGTCGCTGGTGGACCGCCTGTTGGTGATCGACCGCGGGCAGATCCTGGCCGATGGCCCGAAAGCTGCCGTTATGGAAGCGCTGAAGAAGGGGCAGATCAGTGTTGCTTAAGTCTGGTTTCAAGGAATCCGTGGGCCGCTATTTCAAAGGCTCTGCTTCGTTGCAAGGCCAGCCGCTGCCCGAGGTCAACAAGGCGTTGATCGAGGACGCACCCCGGGTGGTGCGCTTGACGATCTGGGGCATCATCGGCTTCTTCGTGTTCCTGATGTTGTGGGCCAACTTCGCCGTGATCGACGAAGTGACCAAGGGCGACGGCAAGGCCATTCCGTCGTCCAAGATCCAGAAGATCCAGAACCTGGAAGGCGGCATCGTCGCCGAGCTGTTCGTCAAGGAAGGGCAGATCGTCGAAGCTGGCGCGCCGTTGATTCGCCTGGATGACACGCGGTTTGTCTCCAACGTCGGTGAAACCGAGGCCGATCGCCTGGCGATGTTGCTGCGTGTCGAACGCTTGAGTGCCGAGGTTGAGGACCGGCCGCTGAATTTTCCGGCGGACGTGCTCAAGGCCGTGCCCGGCCAGGCGGCCAGCGAACAGTCGCTGTACGTCAGCCGTCGCCAGCAGTTGCACGATGAAATCGGCGGGTTGCAGGAACAGTTGATTCAGCGCCAACAGGAACTGCGCGAGTTCGTGTCCAAGCAGGCGCAGTACCGCTCCGGCCTGGCGCTGCAACGCCAGGAGATCAACATGTCCGAGCCGCTGGTGGCCCAGGGCGCGGTATCGCCGGTGGAAGTGTTGCGGCTCAAGCGTGCCGAAGTCGAAACTCGTGGGCAACTGGACGCCACGACCCTTGCCATTCCCCGCGCCGAGTCGGCGATCAAGGAAGTGCAGCGCAAGATCGACGAGACCCGCGGCAAGTTCCGCAGTGAAGCCCTGACCCAGCTCAACGAGGCGCGCACCGACCTGAACAAGGCCCAGGCCACCGGCAAGGCGCTGGAAGACCGGGTGAGCCGTACCTTGGTGACTTCGCCGGTGCGCGGCATCGTGAACAAGATGCTGGTGAACACCATCGGCGGCGTGATCCAGCCCGGCAGCGACCTGGTGGAAATCGTGCCGCTGGACGACACCCTGCTGGTGGAAGCGAAGATCCGTCCCCAGGACATCGCCTTCCTGCACCCCGGCCAGGACGCCACGGTGAAGTTCACGGCGTATGACTACACCATCTACGGTGGGCTGAAAGCCAAGCTGGAACAGATCGGCGCCGACACCATCACCGATGAAGACAAGAAAACCACCTACTACATCATCAAGCTGCGCACCGAACGCAGCCACCTGGGTACCGATGAAAAACCGCTGCTGATCATCCCCGGCATGGTCGCTTCGGTGGACATCATCACCGGCAAGAAGACCGTGCTCAGCTACCTGCTCAAGCCGATCATCAAGGCCCGGGCCGAGGCGTTGCACGAGCGGTAGGCCCTCAGTCTGACGGGCCGCTTGGAAGCTTTTGTGGTGAGGGAGCTTGCTCCCGCTCGGCCGGTCCGACGCCCCGGGCGCAGCAGTCGCAAAACCTGGCAATGTGGTTTACCTGAAACGATGCAGGGGCCTGCTTCACGCAGGCCAGCGGGAGCAAGCTCCCTCGCCACAGGGTTTTCGGTTGTCTGGGCTGACGCCATCGCGAGCTTGCTCCGGGCGGCGATCCGACGATGACCTTCTTCAAATCACCACAGGGTGCAGGGCCCCAGGGCAAACTTTATTTATCGCAGCCCGGCCTATCTGCCCAGTAAAGCCCCGTCCTTTTCCATTAGACTTGCCGCCTTCAAGCAAGCCTTCAGGACACGGAATGCCACTCCCTCCCAGCCCTCTTCGCAACGCCATGGTCGCTTGGTTGTATGCCGCAGCCCTGATGCATTTATTCGCCGGCCTCACGCTGGCATGGGCCGGTCATTCCGGCTTGTTCGAAGGCTATCTGCAACACATCGAACAAGCGTTCTGGGGCGCCGATGCCGTGCCTGCTGCGGCTCGCGCGCAACAAGTCTGGTGGCTGGCATTGTTCGGCGCCACGTTGCAAAGCTATGGGTTGTACATGTTCGCCCTCGTGCACATCGGCCATCGATTGAAGAGCCGCGCGGCCTGGGGTTGGCTGATCGCCGGTATCCTGCTCTGGGCGCCCCAGGACATGTGGATTTCTGCCCAGGCACGGGTCTGGTCGCATCTGTGGCTCGACAGCCTGGCGCTGCTCGTACTGCTGCCGCCGCTGGCCTGGCTCTATCGCCACGACCGCCGCACCTCCCTGACTGACAACGCGTCGAGTGATTCAAACCATGCCTGACTTTTCACTGCTGGACTGGGCGATAACGCTGTTGATCGCCCAGGCGATACTGGGTGCGCTGGATACCCTGTATCACCACGAACTCACCGTCGCCTTGCCCTATCGCCACAGCGCTCGCCTGGAACTTTCCATCCACGCCCTGCGCTCGTGCTTCTACGGAATCCTGTTCCTGGGCATCGCCCACCTGGCCTTCCGAGGGGCGTGGGCGGTGGTCATTGCGCTGCTGTTCGCGCTGGAGATCGGCCTGACGCTCTGGGACTTCGTGGTCGAGGATCGCAGCCGCAAATTGCCGCCCATCGAACGCATCATGCACACGGTGCTGGCGGTCAACGGCGGCGCGTTCTTCGCGTTGTACGGTGCGCAACTGGCGCAGTGGGGAAGTTTGCCGACCGGCCTGGGCACGATTGACTTGGGTTGGCGTGGCTGGCTGCTGACGTTGTTCGCGCTCGGGGTCACGGCCTCGGGGGTTCGCGACGGGTTGGCCGCGCTACGCATGCAGCGGGAGGGCAAGCCCGCCAACCCGTTTGCCGGTGGCGCCTACAAGCGCGTGCTGGTCACGGGGGGTACCGGGTTTATCGGCGAGACCCTGGTCAATCAACTGCTCGATGCCGGGCACACAGTCAGCGTATTGGCCCGTGATCCGTTGAAAGCGGCCTATCTGTTCGACGGCCGCGCCCGTTGCCTGCGCTCGCTGGGCAAACTGGGCCATGACGAAACCTTCGATGTGGTGATCAACCTCGCGGGCGCGCCAGTGGCGGGTCCGCGTTGGAGCCCCAAGCGCCAGGCGCAACTCATCGCCAGTCGGGTCAATACCACGCAAGCGTTGATGGCTTGGCTGAAAAACGCCCGGCACAAACCGGCGTTGTGGATCCAGGCCTCGGCCATCGGTTTCTACGGCGTGCGTGACGCCAGCGAAAGCCTCGACGAAAGCGCTAGCCGGGGCGATGGCTTCATGGCTGAACTCTGCGCGCGCTGGGAAGCTTCGGCGTTGCCCGCCACCGAGCTGGGTGTGCGTCAGGTGGTGATGCGCCTGGGCGTGGTGTTCGGTCCGGGTGGTGCGTTGCTGCCGTTGCTGATTCCGTTTCGCCTGGGCTTCGGCGGACGCATGGGCGATGGCCGGCAGATCATGAGTTGGGTGCACCGTGACGACGTGATCCAGGTGATCGCCCGGGCGTTCACCGATGACCACCTGAGCGGCACCTATAACCTCGTGGCGCCGGAGCCGGTCAGCCAGGCGCTGTTCGCCGAAAGCGTCGGCAAGGTGCTCAAGCGTCCGGTGTGGTTCCACATCCCCGCTGCGCCGGTGCGAGCCTTGGCCGGTGAGATGGCCCAGTTGTTCTTCGACGGCCAGCGTGTGGTGCCCAATCGTCTCGTCGAGGCCGGTTATACGTTCCGTTACCCGACGCTCGACGCGGCCCTGCGCGACCTGGCCTGAGGAACCCCTATGAGCAAGCCCCGGATGTACCTGCTGGCCGGCAACGGCAGCGCCGCCGATTGGTGGGACGACGCGTTGCCGCACTTTGCCCGCTACGACGTGGTGCCGTTGGAACTGCCAGGCTTTGGCAATAACCCGCAAGCCCCCTGCGAAGACCTGGGGGCCTATGCCCTGGCGTTGCTGGCCGCGACGGTCAAGGGCAGCGCGATCATGGCTGTCGGGGTGAACGCCTTGCTGGTGCTGCATGCCCTGCAACGCCAACCAGGGCACTTTTGCCGCAGTGTGTTACTGGCGCCGGTGGGGGCATTCTTGTGGCAGCGGCGGTTGCCGGCGTTGATGTCGCCGCCGCCGATTCGCAAGACCATCCATTGGCTGCTGGCGAACAAGCCGACGCTGTTTGCCCGCAAGTTTTCCCGTCAGACCTGGACGCCTGCGCAATACCAGCGCATGGGCGCCGGGTATGCGCGCTGCCGGGCGTTTGTGCCGCACTGGGACCTGGTGCGGGCGGACAGGGCATTGCCGCTGCTGGAATGGATCACTGACCCGGTCGAGTTGGTCTGGGGCGATCAGGACAAGGTGCTGGGCGTCGAACAGGCCGCAGCCTGGTCCGCCATTCTTGCCCGCGCCGACCTGACCATCAGTCTGAAGCCCGGCTGGGGCCACTATCCGTGGATCGACGCACCCGCTGAATTTGCCGCGTGGCTGGAGTCGGGCGAGCGTGGCTTCGTCGCGCACACCAAGGGCGGGCGCTTGCGTCTGGCGGCACTGGCGGGGCAACCGGTGCCTGCGGCGCTGTCGCTCAACGATTGCCATGATCGGCGTCTGCCGGGCTTCCTGGACAGCCAGCCGGACGCTGTCTGGGCGGTGCGCTCCTCCAGTTATGGCGAGGACCAGGCCGATGCGGCCAATGCGGGGTTGAGCACCACGTACCTGCGTGAGCCTACGCACAACGTCGCGGCGCGTATCGCCGAGTTGAGTGCGGCGGGTGTCGAGGAAGTGGTGGTGCAGCGGTTCATCACGCCACGGTTGTCGGGGATCGCGTTCGTGCGTCACCTGTCCGTTGAGTTGGAATGGGTCGAAGGGCATCTGGAGTCGTTGGCCGATGGCAAGGTAAGCCCGGCGCGGGCGATCATTTCCCGCCTCGGCGCGGCGTGGAACAGCGATTCATTCCAGCCCGCCCACGGCCTGACCGTCGATGCGCTATGGCGCTTCCTGCAAGGCGTGCTGCGGGTCTTTCACTACGTGCCGGGCGATGTCGAATGGGCCTGGGACGGCACGCAACTCTGGCTGCTGCAATACCGACCGATCAGCGACTACGGCTGGCGTCGGCACCTGACCGCCGCCAACATTGCCGAGATCCTGCCACCGCAACCCAGTGTGCTGGTGGAATACGCCCAGCGTCGTGCGGCGGCGAGCATTCCGGCGATCATGGCGCGCTGGGATTCGCGGGTGTTGCAAGACAACGAACCGTTCACGGCAGTGTTTGGCGGCGCCTCGTATATCAATAACGACCTGTTCCTCGCCCGCCTCGCCGATTGGGGCATCAGCGCCAGCACCTATGCGGGCGAAGTGGGTGGCGCGACACCGCATCTGCCTTGGCGGCCCCTGCGCCTGTTGCGTTCGCTGCCGGTGTTCCTGCGCATGCAACGCATCGCCCGTGGGCATTTGCTCACCCTGGAAAACGGCTTGCGCGGTTTCGACCGAGAGCTGCATGAGCTAACCGTGCAAGGTGCCGACGGCCAACAACTGGCCGACTGGTTCACCCGGTTCTATGTGTTCGTGGTGCAGGGCAACCTGTGCATCGCCAGCGCCTTGGCCAGCGGTGGCGGCGATTGGCTGGGACGACCACCGACCGCCTACGACAATCTCGAACACAGCCCGCATCGCCTGCCATGGGAAACCGACCCGGCCACGCCACGCCCGGCACCGACGGCGCTGCCCTTGCAAGCCTTTCCACAGTGGCCGTTGGCGATTCGCCTGGCCCATGGTGCTGGCCTGCCGGGGCTGCGCGGTTACTACTTGCAGGTGCGCGAGTGGTATCGCGACAACCTGATGCGGATTTTCTTCCGCCTGCACCACGCGATGCCCGCCCTCGACCGCGAGCATTGGTTCGCCCCGCACCCGGACAGCCGCTCCCGCGACGGCAGCTTTTGGCAGGACGGTCGTGAGGGCGCCGAGCAGGCGAGCGGATTCCTGATCTACCCGGGCCAGGCCCAGGGCATCCTGGGCGAGGACATTTTGCTGGAAGACACCTTGGACCCCGGTCGCCACGCCCACTATCAAGACGCCCGGGCGGTGATTGCGCGCATGGGCGGGCGGCTGTCCCACGGCTCGACGCTGCTGCGTGAACTGCGTAAACCCTCGGCGGTGTTGCCGCAGGTGGATGTGGGGTGGTTGGGGCGTGAGGTGATGTATTGCGATGGGGAGTTGAGGTTGGTGGAGTAGGCGGCGCGGTACCTGTCGATCACCGAACCTGTGGCGAGGGAGCTTGCTCCCGCTGGGTTGCGTAGCGACCCCAAGCCGCTCGAATGCGGTCTGCCTGGCACACTGAGGCATCAGGGTTTGGGACTGCTGTGCAGTCCAGCGGGAGCAAGCTCCCTCGCCACAAGAAAATGTAAGGCCTAGAGATTTCCCCTCTCGTCGCTGCGATGCCCTTGACGCCCCCCACCGCTGTCGTAGACTCCGCCCATCCGTCAGGGAGTAGCGGTCATGGGACGTTTGAGTAGTTGGGTTGTGGGATTGACCTTGGTAACGTGCGGCGTCCAGGCGCAAACGCCTGTGGCAGACGATCCATTGCTCGGCAACACCGTCACGGCCAGTGCCTCGGGTGGCAACGAGGCGCGGGGAGTGTTGCGGGCGCGGGACCAGGCGGTGCTGGCCAGTGAGCTGGCCGGGCGCATCGTCGAGTTGCCGTTCAGTGAAGGCGAGTCGTTCAAGAAGGGCGATACCCTGGCGCGTTTCGATTGCTCGGCGTACCAGGCCCAGCTCAACGCGGCCCAGGCGGCCAGCCGTGGCGCCAGTGAAGAGTTGGCCCATAACCGGCAACTGGCGGAGTTGAAGTCGGTCGGGCGTTTCGAAGTGTCGCGGGCCGAGGCGCGGGTCAGCGAGACGCAGGCGCAGTCCCAGGTCTATCAGGTGCAGGTCAAGCGTTGCAGCGTGATTGCGCCGTTCGACGGACAAGTGGTGGCGCGCAAGGTCCAGCGCTATGAAAGCGTCGCCGCCGGCGCGCCGTTGCTGGACGTGGTCGACAACCGCACCTTGGAAATTCATCTGCTGGTACCTTCACGCTGGATGGACCGGCTCAAGCCCGGCCAACCCTTTACCTTTGTTCCCGATGAAACCGGCAAGCCGTTGCAAGCGACGGTCAAGCGCCTGGGCGCGCGCATCGACGAGGGCAGCCAGACCCTGCTGCTGGTGGCGAGCGTGCCGGATGCCAGCGGTTTGTTGTCCGGCATGAGCGGTACGGCGCGTTTTGCGGAGTCCAAGTGAACGCGCCGGTAACGGGCAGCGCCGAACAGGTGTTTGCCCGCTTCCTCGACCTGGAGCGCCAGACGCGGGCGGCGCGTACGCCGGCGCAGTTGAGCTACAGCCTGGTCAATGACGGCCAGGCGTTGTTCGGCTTTCGCCATGCCGCGCTGTTGATCGCCGGCAAGGTCCAGGCCGTGACCGGGGTCAGTGCCGTGGAGCCGAACGCGCCGTTCGTGGCGTTCGTCGAGCAAGCGGTTGCACAGTTGTTCAAGCAAGGGGTGCTGAAGCAGGCCCGGGTCATTAACGCCGATGGCGTCAGCGAGACCCTCCAGGCCGACTGGCGAAGTCTGTCGGCCGCACACGTTTTCTGGTTGCCCCTGATCGATCACCAAGGCCAGGTGTTCGGTGGGTTGTGGCTGGCCCGTGACCTGCCCTGGACCCCGCCCGAGCAAGTGTTGCTGTCGCAACTGGGCGACACCTACAGCCACGCCTGGTTGGCCTTGCAACCGCGCAAACCCTGGCGCTTGCGCTGGACGCGAAAACGCCAGGTCGCGCTGGTGGCGGTGCTGTTGCTGGGCTTGCTGATCCCGGTGCGCCAGTCCGTGCTGGCCCCCGCCGAAGTGGTCCCGCTGGGCGGCCAGGTGGTGGCGGCGCCGCTGGACGGGGTGATCGCCGAGTTCCTGGTCAAGCCCAACCAGAGCGTCAAGAATGGCGACCTGCTGCTGCGTTTCGAAAGCACCAGCCTCAAGGCCCAGGCCGATGTCGCGGAGCGGGCGTTGGGGGTGGCGGAAGCAGAGCTCAAGGCCAATTCCCAGCGGTCGTTTGTCGACGCTGAATCGAGTTCGAAAATTGACCTGCTGGCCGCCCGGGTCGAGCAGAAACGCGCCGAACGCAACTACGCCATCGAGCTGCTCAAGCGCAGTGAAGTACGGGCCGAACGGGACGGTATCGCGGTGTTTGCCGATGCCGAGCGCTGGCTCGGCAAGCCGGTGCAGACCGGTGAGCGGTTGATGGAGATTGCCGATCCGAACCAGGCCGAGTTGCGCATCGAGCTGGCGGTGGGCGATGCGATTGCCCTGGCCCCTGGCGCGCAGGTGGCGTTGTTCCTCGACAGCGATCCATTGCAACGACATGTGGCCTGGCTCGAACGTTCGGCCTATGAGGCGCAACCCACTGCCGCCGGCCAACTGGCCTATCGGCTGGATGCTCGCTTCGATGCCACGGCGCCGCGCATTGGCCTGCGGGGCACGGCGAAGATCTTCGGCGATCGCGCGCCGCTGGCGCTGTATCTGTTGCGCCGACCGTTGGCCGGGCTGCGCCAGAGCGTGGGCCTGTAGCATGAGCCCGCTGCCGAGCCTGCGGCCAGACCTGCAATTGTCCGCAGCGGCCCCGGACCCGGACGGCTCGCCGCAATGGATGCTGGCCGATCCGGTGCGCGGGCGTTATTTCAAGCTGGGCGCGGCGGCGATGCGCATGCTGCGCCATTGGTCCCTGGGCGATCCGGAGCAAGTGCTGCAAGCGGCCAACCGTGAGCCGGGCCTGCCCCTCACCGGGGAGTCGCTGGAGCAGTTGCTGGGCTTTCTGCGCGGCCATGACCTGATCAGCGCAACGGACCCGCAACAGCGCGACAGCTATGGCTTCAAGGCGGCTGCGCAGCGCCAGAGCCTGTGGCAGATCCTCCTTCATCAATACCTGTTTTTCCGTATTCCGCTGTGGCGTCCGGATGCCTTTCTCAATCGTGCCTGGCCCTGGATGGTGCGGTTCGGCCCAAGCATCCTGCGCTATGGTTTGCCGCTGACGCTGGGCGTCGGTATTTTCCTGGTGTCGCGGGACTGGCAACGTTTCATTGCGACATTCCCGCACCTGTTCAGCCTGGGCGGCGCGATGGCGTTCGGGGTGGCGTTGTTCTTCGCCAAGCTTTGCCACGAATTTGGCCATGCCTTCATGGCCAAGCGCGCCGGTTGCCGGGTGCAGAGCATGGGCGTGGCGTTCATGGTGTTGCTGCCGATGTTCTATACCGATGTCAGCGACGCCTGGCGGATCAAGGATCGCCGGGCCCGCTTGCTGATCGGTGCCGGTGGCGTGCTCGCCGAGTTGCTGCTGGCGTGCATTGCGTTGTTGGCCTGGTCGCTACTGCCGGACGGGCCGGCGCGCACCGCAGCGTTCATGTTGGCCAGTGCGACCTGGATCACCACCCTGATCATCAACTTGAACCCGTTCATGCGCTTTGACGGCTATTTTCTGCTCAGTGATTTCTGGGCGGTGGATAACCTTCAAGGGCGGGCGTTCGCCCTGTGCCGATGGCGCTTGCGCGAGCTGTTGTTTGGCTATGGCGTGGCGGCGCCGGAACCCTGGCCGCCGAAAATGCGCCGTCGTTTGCTGGCGTGGGGATACGGTTCCTGGTTGTGGCGCGCGGCGTTGTTCTTTGGCATTGCCCTGGCGGTCTATCACCTGTTCTTCAAGGTGCTGGGCATCTTCCTGATGTTGGTGGAATTGGTGTGGTTCATCTTTATGCCCATCGTGAATGAATGGCGACAATGGTGGAGTCGACGCGAGCAGGCCCACGGCCCGCGCGTGTTGCTGACTGGCCTGGTACTGCTCGGCCTGGTGCTGGCGCTGCTGCTGCCTTGGCGCAGCGCCGTGGAAGTGCCGGCTATGCTCGAAGCCGGTCGCGCCAGTGCCTTGCATGCGCCGGTGGCGGCGCGGGTCAAACAAGTGAATGTGCACGACGGCCAGATCGTGGCCCAAGGCGACGTGTTGATTGAACTGGAGTCGCCGGACATGGCCTCGCGCCTGACCATCGTGCGGCGGGAAATCGAGATCCAGCAGTTGCAGATGCGCCGTCAGGCCGGGCGCAGCGAAACCGCCGCCGATGCCGGCATCGTCGAGCAGCGATTGGCCGAGGCGGTGGCCGAGTACCGGGGCCTGGTCGCCCAGCGTGAGCGCTTGTTGCTACGGGCACCCCACGCCGGCCAGGTGCGCGACCTGCTGCCGCAATTGTCGGTCGGGCGCTGGTTATCGCCCACCCAGCCGCTGGCGCGGGTGGTGCAGGACGACTCCCGGTTGCGCGGCTACCTCACCGAGGCGGAACTGTGGCGGGTCGGCCCCGGTGCCACGGGGCGGTTCATCGCTGACGACCCGATGCATCCGTCGATTGCGGTGCAACTCAATGAAGTCGACACCAATGGCGTCGCCTGGGTCGAGCAACCGGCGCTGACCTCCGATCACCATGGACCGATTGCCGTGCGCCGTGATTCGCAGCAGCGGGCGGAACCGGTGCAGGCGCAATATGGCGTGCGTCTGAGTGCCGTTGACGGGACCCAGGCCCCGGTGCAGCCGCTGCGGGGTGTGGTGGTGTTGCAGGGCCAGGGCGAGTCGGTACTGGGCACGGCGTGGCGTCGGTTGGTGGCGCTGGGTGTCAGGGAAAGCGGATTTTAAGGAGCGGATATGGAATCAGTGGCGGCGGAAGGATTGGTGGTGCGGCCCTCGCGGGTCAGCGATGGGCCCTTTTTGCAGAGCCTGTACCAGGCGGCGCGACCGGATCTGCAATGGATCGACGGTGAGCATGAACACGTACAGCAAGTGATTGCGCAGCAATTCCAGGTGCAGGAACAAGGGTTGGGTGAAAACTTTCCCAACGCCATGCATTACGTCGTGGAAAAACTCGGCACGGCCATCGGCGCCCTGAGCACCGACTTTGGCCCCAATGAAATCCGTGTGCTGTACCTGGCCTTCATCCCCCCGGCCCGTGGGCAGGGTTATGGCCGGGCGGTGCTGCAAGGGGTACAGAAAGCCGCGCAACAGATTCGTTGCCCGGTGGCGACCGTGGTCTGGAACAGCAACCCCCATGCGCGCCAGCATTACCTGGCGCTGGGCTTCGAAGTGCAGGAGCGCAACCCGGCGGCGGAGCGGTTGGTGTGGTATCCGAAAGGCGCCTGAGCGGCGCCTGTTTTGGGAGGGACACCATACAGAAACTGTGGGAGCGAGCTTGCTCGCGATGCAGTGTGTCAGCCCCTGATGACTCACCTGACACACCGCCTCCCGAAAAGCCACGCAACAAATACATCTGTGATGTAGGAAAAGGTTCGTCTCGACCTGGGACGTTTCCTATTCGCTGCAAATGCCCCCCGCGCCGGGATTGCCCTCAATCAACGGCGCATCGTCTTATTCATCGCTCCCGGGACAGGGCAATGCGGTCCATAGCCCTGCGGACGACGTCCTTTAACAGGAGCTATGAAAATGACTGCACCCTTGCTGCCCCTCTACACCAACGAAGCCTCCCCTGAGTACCTGAGCCACCTCGACGATCTCCACTTTGAGCCGGATCGGTTGGAAGGTTGCGTCGAAGAAGTCGCGACATTGCTTAGACAACAACAGGCTTACGTCAAAGCCCATCCGCCACGCGGTATTTACCGACTGGCCGCCGAGGGCAGCCAGACCCGTGACGGCGGAACGATCCAGCAAGGTTCATCGCCGTTTGAATTCACGCTGGACGGCCGCACGCTACGCGCCGCCCAGAAAGGCGATCACGTGGTGTATGCCGATGGCAGCACGGCGCGGATCGTCACCGGGGCCGGTGAAAGCAACAGCGATGTGGCACTGGTCGGCAGCCGTCTTAGCAATGGCGACGAAATCATCAATACGCCCCAAGACATAGTGTTTTTCATCGCCCGGAAAGGCGTGTCGAAGGCAGAAGATTTTTTACCCACCCTCAGGCAAGAAGACCCTGACCTCCTGCCGTCGGATGACACGAAGGAGAAAATCCAATGAGCGTGGGTTATTACATCGGCCTGGGCGATGGCACCACATGCGGTGGAAAGGTGTTGGACGGCGACCCAAGGGTCAACCTGTACGGTTTGCTCCATGCCTGCGAAGGCGACCGCGTCTCTTGTGGAAAGGATGGTAAAACGTATCGGATCATCGGCGGGATTTCGAACGCAATCAGCCACGGTCGACACATGGCCGGGACGCTGGATAGTCACAGTGGTTGTCCTTGTCGCGCCCAGCTGATTCCTTCGGTATTTACCGCGACCTACAGAAACGCACCCTCTGCGCCACAAACGAGCAGCAGAACCACTCAACTGGAATCGCCTACGCGAACCAGCCGTCCGAGGGTATCGCAAAATTCCGGTTTCGCTCCGTCCTCTATTCCGCCACCGACGTCCACCCGCATAGATCCCCAGGAACCGGGCTTCTATATCGTGCCTAAAAGCGTGACCCGCGAGGCGCTGGAAGCCATGCTGTTCCCGTCAACCGACCCGGTGGTAATGCGCAAATTCCGCGCGCTGAATCCTCATCGCGATGTCGTCAAGGCCGGGTCGATGATCGTGCTGAGCGATCCGAACAATTACCGGTGCACCCGTGAAGAAGCACAGGTGATGGCCGCAGCGGAAACGGTGAATGCCGCCCTCGACGACCTCACCGCAGAGCAAGCCGACTTCATGCACCGCCATGCGGCGGAGATCGCCAGCTTCACCGGCCAGACCTCAACTTGGTTGGGAGTAAGCGCAGCGGTGATGGAAAAGCACCTGACCAACCTCCGCGATACTCTGCAAGCCATGGAGCGTTTGCATCAGGATAGCTATCGGCAGCACGGGCATCTCAAATCGGCGCAGTTCTTCACCGAACGCAAGCTTCTGCTCGCCCAACTTGATGCGCACTTGCTCAACTCCACCCGCCTGCGCGGCCATACGACGCTGGGCGACCATCCCAAGCTGAAAACCGCCTTGGGCATCTCCAGCCGTAGCTTGGTGTACCGCTGGGACAAGGCCGGTGCGCCGGGGCAGATTCCCGGATATGCCACGCATGTCGACTCCATCAGCCGTGCTGCCAAATACATGCAGGCCGGTGGTTACATAGGGATCGGCATTGGCGGTGTGTCCTCATTAGCAGCAATACAGGAGGTCTGTAACGGAGGTTCTGAGGCAGCTTGCGAGAGGGTTAAATTCACTGAAGGAGGGAAATTCGGCCTGTCCACCGTTGGTGGTGCTTGGGGTGGGAGAATAGGCTTATCAGTCAGTGGTCCGCTCTGCTTAGCGCTGGGTGTCTCTACTGGTATCGGTGGTGTCATTTGTGTTGCGGCCGTGGTGGGTGTTGGTGCTTGGGCGGGTACAACTGTTGGAAGTAGCGGAGGTGAAAAGATTGGGGACGTTATGTACGAGATAGTCTTGCCATGACGCTGGAGGAGTTCTGGGACTCTTCGCTGTCGGACTGGATTGTGTTGGCGATGATCCCGTTGAACCTTGCCTGTTTGATATTCAGCCTCTACCTAATTCGCCATCATTTGGATGCCATGATGGAAGCCTTGAAAAACAGCCGTTTCATATACCTTTGGGGCCCCGCTTGGCGGAGTCGAGGCTGCTTTGGGGGATTTGTACTGCTAAGTAAAATTGCCGGGATGATGTTATTTCCAAACGCGTATATCCGCATTGGGGATGTCGACCCGGTTGATGTCAAAAATTTCCCGCCTTACCTGAAACGTCTTCTCATTATTGATAAAACGTTGATGGTCGTTACTTTGGGGTGGATGGGAGTTGTAGTTGCGCTGATCAAGCTCACATAACTCGATAATGCGGTATAGACCAAGCCTCCTCACGCCATCAAACATTCAAATCAAGAGATCGCACCTCTCGGCAGCCCCTACGCAATGTCTGTAGGAGCTGCCGAAGGCTGCGATCTTCTGATCCTTTTCCCCTGCCAAACCCTCGGAAATTTCCTTCAACACGCCGGGCTGTTCATGAACTAGGCAGTGCTTTCGAGCGCCGCTAACCTCTGTGCGTCATCGCAAAAAACGGTGATACGGACGTGCAAGTCCGGACTGGTACGCAATTGGTTATGGCTATTGACCGAGCATTTTTTTATGCTCGCGTCCGTTATGGCAATTGTGCGTGGGAGACCTTCGGGTCTGCCGGCGGTACCGGACCGGTCTTGCACACCTACGTACAGTTGCCACCTCTTCGAATGCAAGCGAAAGGATGTCGACCCCAATTCTGGTACATGAATATGGTCAAGCCTTCACCGAATCCTCCACAAAACGGCCACAAATCCCGCGCCGAAGCGCAGGAAGCCAAAAAGCTCGAAGACGCCGCCACCCGCGCCCTCGATTACTACCTCAACCCCAAGCCCGCATCACCAGAACCTGACAGCACACAGCTGTTCATCGTCGCCCCCCACATCGACACCGAAACGCTGCTCGCCAACGCCTCCGAAGACCTGCTCTCCATCAGCACCATCGCCGCCGACCTGGCTGACGACGTGGATGACTCACGCCGCTGCGTCGCCCTGGCGATCAGCCGCATGGCGGATGGGGTTCAGTTGTTGGTCGAGCGGGCGCTGGATCATCTAGAAGCGAAGGCGATCGCGGCGAACAACGCCAAGGCGTAGCACGCGAAAGCGCCGGAGGGCCGGAGGACCGCAGCCCTCCGGCGAGCCATCAGTTACGGGACGGGAACAGGCCATTCAGGGCGATGCTGAAGTTGATCGCCAGGAACGGGTTCATGACCGCCATCGGCAAGCCGTTGCCCGTGGCCGCGACCGTGCCGCTGACGGAGGTGGTCACGCCCTTGAGCGGTATCGGTGAGGCGCCTTGCTGGTCGGAATAGATCGCCGCCGCGCCCGGCCCGGTGCCCGAAGTACCGATGAATGAGTTGGTGGCCGTGGGTGTGCTCACCGGATTGTTGGCCGGGTTGGCCAGTTGCAGGTTGGTCGAGGCGGTGATGCCCGTGAGGGCGTGGGTGTGGTTTGGCAGGTTGTTCAGCGTCGCGGTGACGCTTTCCGTGCCGGCGACTTCGCCGATGACCCTTGGGGTCAGGCCCAGGCCGTTGCCTTGTCCGATGGGCATGCGGCCTTGCAGGTTGGGGAGCATGAAGTTGCTCGTGCCGTTGCCTCCGTAATAGGTGCCGAGCAAGGAGAAAAGCGCCTGGTACTGGGAGATGCTGAGCGTTTGCCCGTAGCACGATGCCCAACCCGAGGGTGGGAAGTTGAAGGCGAACGGTTGGATGGTGCCCATGAATACTTCCATAGATATCTCTTCCTTCTGGTGATTGGTCTTGGCGGTCTGACGGCGTTCCGGTCACTCAATTGAATGCGATATAGAAATAGCCCAGCGCAGGATCCCGGCCCATGGGCGGTATCCTCGATACGAAAACCTCTTCGAGCGTGCCCAGTTCCGGCACCTCCAGCGAACACAATCCATCCACGAATTCGGTGGGTTGCAGGCTGTTGAATTCCACGCAGAACGGCATGCGTTCGCTGTGGGGCATCTTCGCCCGTGGCGTTTCGTCCAGGGTTTCGATGCGCACGGGCAAGCGGCTGCCGTCGGGCAGGGTCAGGCTGTGGGTCTGGCCCAGCAGTGCCTGGAAATGGTGGCTGTTAACCTGTTGCAGCATAACGACACTCCAAAGCGCCAAAGGGGCGCAGCCCTCCGGTGGGCCATCAGTTACGGGACGGGAAGAGACCTTCCAGCGCGATGCTGAAGTTGATCGCCAGGAACGGGTTCATGACCGCCATTGGAAAGCCGTTACCCGTGGCTGCGACCGTGCCGCTGACAGAGGTGGTCACGCCCTTGAGGGGTATCGGTGAGGCGCCTAGCTGGTCGGAATAGATCGCCGCTGCACCCGGTCCGGTGCCTGAGGTGCCGATGAACGAGTTGGTGGCCGTGGGGGTGGTCACCGGGTTGTTGGCCGGGTTGGCCAATTGCAGGGCGGTCGAGGCAGTGATACCCGTGAGGGCGTGGGTGTGGTTCGGCAGGTTGTTCAGCGTTGCGGTGACGTTTTCCGTGCCGGAAACTTCACCGATGGTCCGTGGGGTCAGGCCCAGGCCGTTGCCTTGCCCTATGAGCAGGCGGCCTTGCAGGTTGGGCAGCACGAAGTTGCTCGTGCCATTGCCGCCGTAGATCGTGCCGAGCAAGGCGAAAAGTGCGTTGTACTGGGCAATGGAGATTGTCTGCCCGTTGCACAACGTCCACCCCCGGGGCGCAAATTGGAAAGCGAACGCTTGGATCGTGCCCATGAATACTTCCATAGCTTCCTCATCCTTCAGATTATTGGTCTTTTGATCGGCGATGCCGCTGGGGCAAAGGGATGAGGCTGCGATCAGTCCGACATCGTCATCCCTGGCCTGGCCACGCATGGCTGAGCGTAGACGGGGATGTGGCACTTTGCCGTGCAAGAAGGGCGGAAAAATATTGCGAATCGGCTTAAACGATTCACTTCCGGTGTACGGCCCTACCGTCCATCTTTTTTCCAGATTGAGGGCGATTTGATATCAAAGTACTACTAGGCGGCTTTTATTTCCTCGGCTACGCTCTAGGCTACAAAAGGACTACAAACGGTGAAGGGATTGTCACAGTTCCACTTTATCTCCGGTTTACCGCGCTCGGGCTCGACCCTGCTTTCTGCCATTTTGTTGCAGAATCCGCGCTTCCACGCCGGCATGACCAGCCCGGTCGGTTCGTTGTTCAGTGGCGTCCTGCAGCAATGCAGCGCCGGCAGCGAGTTCGGCTCGGTGATCGACACCGACCAGCGTCGCCGCCTGCTGCGCGGTCTGTTCGATTCCTACTACGCCGACAAAGTCGACAAGCCCGTCATCTTCGACACCAATCGCCAGTGGTGCGCCCGCCTGCCGGCGCTCCAGGACCTGTTTCCCCAAGCCAAGACCATCGCCTGCGTGCGCAACGTCGCCTGGATACTCGACAGCCTGGAGCGGCTCTATCGCGCCAATCCATTCGAGAACACCAAGCTGTTCAATGACGATGACGAACGCAACACCGTCTACAGCCGCTGTGAAACCCTGGCCCAGCGCAACCGCCTGGTGGGGTTTGCCTGGACGGCGCTCAAGGAAGCCTATTACGGCGAGAACGCCGAGTCGCTGCTGATCGTCGACTACGACCTGCTGAGCCAGGCCCCGGAGCGGGTCATGCGGCTGGTGTACGAGTTCATCGGCGAGCCCTGGTTCGAACACGATTTCAATCACTTGACCTACGACGCACCGGCCTTCGACCAGGCCCTGGGCGTTGCCGGCCTGCACAAGGTCAAGCCCAAGGTCGCGCCGCAAGCCCGGCGGACCCTGTTGCCGCCGGACCTGTTCGAGAAATATGCCGAGTTGTCGTTCTGGCGCGATGGCTCTGCCAGCGCCGCCAATGTCATACGTATGAAAACCGACGCCGCCGTCATCTGACTGCGGTTTTCTTTCATTTGCGTGTCCAAAGAAGTTCGAGTCCGGGTGATCGTCATGTGGTGGAGCAAAGGTAAATCGCGGGTAACCGAGGGCGCACAGGCCCTGGCATCGCCAATGATCATGTCCCTGGAACCGCGAATGCTGTTCGACGGTGCCGTGGCCACCACCGTGGCCGATGCCGCGCAACCGGACGCCCACCCGACCGCCGATGCGGCCAAGACGCCGACGGCGGACCAGCCGTCCGACACCCATGCCCCCCAGGGCCAGACCGATGCCACCCAGGCGGCGGTGCCCGGCAAGTCGGTGGTGTTCGTCGACTCCCGCGTGAAGGATGCCGGCAGCCTGCTCGAAGGTGTGGCGCCTGGCACCGAGGTCGTGAAACTGGACGCCACCAAGGACGGCCTGCAGCAGATCGCCGATTACCTGGACAGCCACCAGGGCGTCAGCTCGGTGCAGATCATCGCCCACGGCAATGCTGGCGATTTGTGGCTGGGCAACAGCTACCTGTCGGCGGACAACGTCCAGGCCCGCAGCGAAGTGCTGGCGCAGATCGGCCAGGACATGAACGTCGGTGGCGATATCCTGATCTACGGCTGCTACACCGCCGAAGGCGACCGTGGCATGAGCCTGGTGGGTTCCCTGGCCGAACTGACCGGCCGCGACGTAGCGGCGTCCAACGACCGCACGGGCGTGGGCGGCGACTGGGACCTGGAAATTGCCACCGGCAGCATCGAAAGTGCCAACGTGCTCTCGACCAAAGCCATGAGCGAGTACCAATGGGGCCTGGCCACCTGGACCGCCACCAACAACTTCGACTCGGGCGTAGGGTCCCTGCGCGCTGCCCTGACCTCGGCGCAGAACGGTGACATCGTCACTTTCAGCTCCGGCATGACCGTCGCGCTGACCCAGGTGCTGGTGGTCAACCGGAACATCACGATCGATGGCGACCTCAATAACGACAACGTGGCCGACGTTACCCTGGACGGGCAGTTCCGTACCCAGGTCCTCAGTGTCACGTCCGGTACGACGGCCACCCTCGATGGCCTGGTGATTACTCGCGGTATGACGGCGGGCAACGGCGCCAACGGTGGCGACGATGCGCAGGTGGCCAGAGGCGGCGGGATCTACAACGCCGGCACGTTGACGATGAGGAACGTCACGGTCACTGCCAACGCCGCGTCCGGCGGTGGTGGCGGTGGTGGCGTAACACCCACCTATGCCGGCGGTGCCGGTGGCGGCGGCGGTGCGATCACCGGGGGAACTGGCGGTCGTGGTGGCGATACCCTCGGCTCCACGGGCTCTGCCGGTTCGTCGGGCCAGGGCGGTGCGGGTGGAGGCTACTCCAACATGGGCGGGCGCGGCGGTTCCACTGTGGGTGGGGCAGGCGGTTCGGCATATCCCGGCTACAGCACCGGTTCGGCCGGCGGCACGGCGGCCAGCGCTGGCTTGTCCATCGGCGGCGGTGGCGGCGGTGACGGCTACAACGACATCGGCGGTGCCGGTGGCGGGGCGGTCGGCGGTATCTTCAACGACACCACCGGGACCCTGCGGATCATCGGCAACTCGGTGATTTCCAACAACGTCGGTGCGGGCGGCGGCGGTGGCGGCGGCGGTGCGGGCGGTGGCTATACCATGACGGGCGGCGCCGGTGGCGTCGGCGTCGGCGCGATCTGGAACAAAGGCGCGATCCTGATGACCGCGGCCAACTTCGCCGCCCTGTCGGGCAACGTCGGCGGCAGTGGCGTCGGCGGCAACAGCGCTGGGACCGCAGGCGTCTCGCCAGCGTCCGTGGCCAATATCTACGGCGACGGCGGCACCCTCAACACCAACTATGTGCCGGACGTGACGCCACCGACCGCGACGGTCGTGGTGGCCAACACCAGCCTGAACTCCGGCGGGACGTCGCTGGTCACCATCACCTTCTCCGAAGCCGTGACCGGCCTCACGGCGAGCGACCTGACGGTGCAGAACGGTACCGTCGGCACCTTGAGCAGCAGCGACGGCGGTATCACCTGGACCGGCACGCTGACTGCCGCCAGCAACATCGCCGACACCACCAACATCATCACCCTGGACAACACCGGTGTGGTCGACCTGGCCGGCAATGCCGGGGTGGGCACCACCGACTCGAACAACTACGTCGTCAACGACACCGTGGCGCCCACGGCCACGATCGTGGTGGCCGACACCGCCTTGAGGATTGGCGAGACTTCGCAGGTGACCATCACGTTCAGCGAAGCCGTGAGTGGTTTCACCACGGCCGACCTGACCGTCGCCAACGGCTCACTCAGTGGCCTGAGCAGCAGCGATGGCGGTATCACCTGGACGGCAACTCTGACACCGGACGCCAGTGTCAGCGACACCACCAACCTGGTTGTCCTGAACAACACCGGGGTCGCGGACCTGAACGGCAACGCCGGTGTCGGTATCACCAACTCCAACAATTACGCCATCGACACGCAACGCCCGACGGCCACCATCGTGGTGTCTGACAACGCGCTGAGGGTGGGCGAAACATCCTTGGTGACGTTCACGTTCAGCGAGGCGGTGACCGGCTTTACCAACGCCGACCTGACCATTGCCAACGGTACCCTGAGCGCGGTCAGCAGCAGCGACGGCGGCGTGACCTGGACCGCAACGTTCACGCCGAGCGCCAGCGTCAACGACACCACCAACCTGATCACCCTGGACAATACGGGCGTGGCCGATGTGGCCGGCAACGCCGGCAGTGGCACCACCGATTCGAACAACTATGCGATCGACACCGTGCGACCCACCGCGACCATCGTCGTGGCCGACACGGCGCTGAGTATCGGCGAAACGTCCCTGGTGACGATTACCTTCAGCGAGGCGGTGAGCGGTTTCACCAACGCCGACCTGACCATCGCCAACGGCACCTTGAGCGCGGTCAGCAGCAGCGATGGCGGCATCACCTGGACCGCGACGTTCACGCCGAGCGCCAGCGTCGATGACGCCACCAACCTGATCACCCTGACCAACACCGGCGTCGCGGACCTGGCCGGCAACGCCGGCTCGGGTAGCACCAACTCCAACAACTATGCCATCGACACGCAACGCCCCACCGCCACCATCGTGGTGGCTGATGGTGCGCTGAGCATTGGCGAAACGTCTCTGGTGACCATCACCTTCGACGAGGCGGTGACCGGCTTCACCAACGCCGACCTGACCATCGCCAACGGCACCCTGAGCGCGGTCAGCAGCAGCGACGGCGGCATCACCTGGACCGCGACGTTCACGCCGAGCGCCAGCGTCAGCGACGCCACCAACCTGATCACCCTGGACAACACTGGCGTGAGCGATGCGGCGGGCAACGCCGGCAGTGGCACCACCGACTCCAACAACTACGCCATCGACACGGTGCGGCCGACCGCGACCATCGTCGTGGCCGACACGGTCCTGGGGATTGGCCAGACGTCCCAGGTGACCATTACCTTCAGTGAGGCGGTCACCGGCTTCAGCCTGGCCGACCTGACCGCGGCCAACGGCAGCCTGAGCGGGTTGAGCACCAGCGACAACATCACCTACACCGCCACCTTCACCCCGTCGGCCGCCATCAACGATGCCACCAACCTGATCACTCTGGACAACACCGGCGTCACGGACGGGGCGGGCAACACCGGCAGCGGCACCACCGATTCGAACAACTATGCCGTCGACACCCAGCGGCCGACCGCGACCATCGTGGTGGCCGACACGGCCATTGCCGCGGGCGAGACGTCCCTGGTGACCATTACCTTCAGCGAGGCGGTGACGGGCTTCACCAACGCCGACCTGACCATTGCCAACGGCACGTTGAGCGCGGTGAGCAGCAGCGACGGCGGCATCACCTGGACCGCCACCCTGACGCCGACCCTCGGGGTCACCGACACCACTAACGTGATCACTCTGGACAACACCGGTGTCAGCGATGCGGCGGGCAACGCCGGTACTGGCACGACCAACTCCAACAACTACCAGGTGGACACCAACGTGCCGACGGCGACTATCGTCGTCAGCGACAGCGCGTTGAGCATCGGTGAAACGTCGTTGGTCACCATCACGTTCAACGAGGCGGTGACGGGCTTCACCAACGCCGACCTGACCATCGCCAACGGCACCTTGAGCGCGGTCAGCAGCAGCGACGGCGGCATCACCTGGACCGCGACCTTCACGCCGAGCGCCAGTATTTCCGATACCAGCAACGTGATCACCCTGGACAACACCGGCGTGACCAACGTATCGGGCAACGCGGGTGTCGGCACCACCGATTCCAACAACTACGCCATCGACACCGTGCGCCCCACCGCGACCATCGTCGTGGCCGACACGGCCATCGCCGCAGGCGAGACGTCCGTGGTGACCATTACCTTCAGCGAAGCGGTGACGGCGTTCACCACCGCCGACCTGACCGTGGCCAACGGTACGCTCAGCGGCCTGAGCAGCAGCGACGGCGGCATCACCTGGACCGCGACCCTCACACCGTCCGTTGGGGTGACCGACACCAGCAACGTCATCACGCTCAACAGTGGCGGCATCACCGACCTGGCCGGCAACGCCAACGTTGGCACCACCGATTCCAACAACTACGCCATCGACAGCCAGCGTCCAACCGCCACTATCGTGCTCAGCGATTCAACATTGAGGCCGGGCGAAACGGCGTTGGTGACCATCACCTTCTCGGAAGCGGTCACGGGCTTCGACAATTCGGACCTGAGCGTGGCGAACGGCACGCTGAGTGCGGTGAACAGCAGCGATGGCGGTATCACCTGGACCGCGACCTTCACCCCGACCGTGGGCGTGAGCGACGCCACCAACCTGATCGTCCTGGACAACACCGGCGTGAGCGATACGGCCGGCAACAGCGGGACAGGTACGACCAACTCGGCCAACTATGCGGTCGAGACCCGAGTGCCGACGGCCACCGTCGTGGTGGCCGATACGTCCCTTATTGCCGGCGAAACCTCGCTGGTGACCATCACCTTCAGCGAAGCGGTCAGCGGTTTCAACAATGCCGACCTGAGCGTGAGCAACGGTACGTTGAGCAACGTTTCCTCCAGCGATGGCGGCGTGACCTGGACCGCGACGTTCACCCCGGCTACCAGCGTGAGCGACACCAGCAACCTGATCAGCCTGGACACCAGCGGCGTGGTCAACGTGTCGGGTAACAGCGGCGTCGGCGTGGTGGATTCCAACAACTACGCGATCGACACGATTCGCCCAGGCGCCACCATCACCGTGGGCGACACCTCACTGGGCATCGGCCAGACCACCACCGTGACCATCAGCTTCACCGAGGCGGTGACCGGTTTCGACCTGTCCGACCTCAGCGTCGCCAACGGTGTGTTGTCCAACCTGGCCAGCAGCGACGGCGGCCTGACCTGGACGGCGACGCTGACGCCGACCGCCGGGGTCAACGACCCCACCAACCTGATCCTGCTCGACAGCGCGAATGTCCAGGACCTGGCCGGCAACGCCGGGGCGGGTATCGCGATTTCCGCCAACTACGCCCTCGACGCCACCCGGCCGACCGCGACCATCGTGGTGGCCGACCCGAACCTGACGGTGGGCGAGACGACCCAGGTGACCATCACCTTCAGCGAAGCGGTGACGAACTTTGACCTGTCGGACCTCAGCGTCACCAACGGCGAACTGACCAACTTGACCAGCAGTGACGGTGGCAAGACCTGGACGGCGACCTTCACCCCGACCGCCAGTCTCACCGACCCCAGCAACTTCATCGCCCTGGACACCAGCAATGTCAGCGACCTGTCCGGCAACGCCGGGACCGGCGTGGCGGTGTCCAACAACTACGCGATCGACACGGTGGTGCCCAACGACGTGAAGCCGCCGCCGGAGTTCCTGACGACGGATCCGGTCACTGTCACACCATCGCCGGACGTGCCGTTGCAGCCGGTGATCTTTGCTCCGCCGACCGGTGACCTCGGCTCGCCAATAGGCTTCCCGCCGTTGTTCGAGCAGCGGGATCTGGGCGGTGGTATCCGGCCAATTGGGGACATCTTCATCAATCGGGGGGCGCTGGCGCCAAGCTATATCGCCCAGGTATTCGGTAACGACACCGGCGGCGACGGCTCCGGCCAGGGGTTCCTCGGTTTCGGTGGTGGTGATGGCGGGGTGTTCGGCATCAGCACGCTCTCGGGCCTGTTCAACAAGGACACGAGCTCAGAGGGTGAGTCGATGAAGGCCTTCGACAGCCAGTCGATGCAGGGCGGGGATGTGTCCCAGGGCATGCGCGGGATGTTTGGTGCGCCGACCCTGGGCCAGCAACTGCAACACCTCAAGGACACGGAACAGCGTCAGGTCGACAACCTGGCCATGGCTTTACGACAGGTCGGCATCAGTCAGGTGCAGGCCTGAATTCTAAGAATATTGGGGCAGCCAGGGGCAGTACAGGGAATGAATAGAAGTCAGAAGTTATTCGGTATGAGCATGCTGGCATTGGTGGTCAGCGGATGTGCGGTCACCAGCCAGCCGATCGAGCGCAGCGTCAGCGAACAACGCGCCCGGACTGACCTGCAGAATATGTACAAAGGCCAGGAACCTCTGAGCGGGCCCTTGACCCTGCACCAGGCCATGGCCCGGGCGGTGAAGTACAACCTCGAAGGTCGCTTGAAGGTCATGGAAGAGGCCCTGGCCAAGCGACAGTTGGACCTGGCCAGTTTCGACATGCTGCCACGCATGGCGCTGGACGCCGGCTATGTGGGCCGCAACAACGTCAACGCCTCCAGCAGCCAGAGCGTGAAGACGGGTACTCAGTCCCTGGAACCGTCGACCTCCCAGGATCGGGACCGCGAAGTGGCGGACCTGACCATGGTCTGGAACGTCCTCGACTTTGGCGTGAGCTACATCAGCGCCAAGCAGGCCGGGGACCAGCGCCTGATCGTGCAGGAGCGTCGGCGCAAGGTGATCAACACCATTGTCCAGGACGTGCGTTCGGCGTACTGGCGAGCCATGGCCGCCGAGCGTCTGCTCAAGCAGATCGACGCCCTGATGGCCCGGGTCGAGGCGGCCCGCAACAACAGCCAGAGCATGAGCGAGCAGCGTATCGGCGATCCGGTGCAGGCCCTGGGTTACCAGCGTTCGCTGATCCAGGCCACGCGCCAGCTCGAAGAGCAACGCCGGGCGCTGTCCCTGGCCAAGACCGAACTGGCGACCTTGATCAACCTGCCCCTGGGCACCGAGCTGACCCTCGCCACCCAGGATGAATACGAGATCCCGGAACTCAAGGTCGACCTGCCCCGTCTTGAGCAGGAGGCGCTGGCCAGCCGTCCGGAACTGCGCGAGCAGGATTACCAGACCCGTATCTCTGCCGCCGAAACCCGCAAGGCCATGTTGCGCCTGTTGCCGGGGCTGGAGTTTTCCGCTGGCGGGCATTACGACAGCAACTCGTTCCTGGTGGAGCAGGGCTGGGCTGACTACGGCGTGAAAGTCACCTGGAACCTGTTCAACGTGGTCTCTGCCCCGGCGGCCATCGACGTTGCCAAGGCCGGTGAAGAAGTGGCGGCGGCGCGACGCCAGGCCATGTCGATAGCGGTGCTGGCGCAACTGTACGTCGCCAACGCCAACTATCGCGATGCGCTGCGCCAGTTCAAGACCAGCCAGCAACTGTCGGACATCGACGGCCAAATCGTCGGCCAGTTGCGCAGCCGTCACCAGGCCGCCAGCCTGGGCGAGCTGGACTTGATCCAGGGCGAACTGAACACCTTGCAAGCCGACCTGCGACGGGACCTGGCCTACGCGGACCTGCGCAACGCCTACGGCCAGATCTTCGCCAGCGCCGGCCTCGACCCGTTGCCTGATGAGGTGCAATCGACCGAAGTGCAGTCGATTGCTACGGCATTGGCCAACCGTGAAGCGGCCTGGGCCCAGGGTGATATCGCCGTGCCGAAACCGGCGGTGCCTCGATAACCGGCGCGAGCATGGTGGCCCCGGCGTTTTCCCGCCTGCCGGTGACGGTCAACTTGCCGCTGTTGTTGCAGGCATTGGCCGCCATCGAGGAGGCGCGCTGGCAAGGGCATTTCAACGGCGCTTATTACAGCGGCGACTGGAGTGGCGTGGCGCTGATTTCGGCGTCCGATGCCTTGACTGAACTGTCGCCTGGACAGGGCCGGCCCTTGCACCGGGCGCCTTGGTCCGACGATCACCGTTGGCACGAGGCGCTGCGCGATTGGTCGCTGGACATCGTTTCGGCCCGGCTGCTACGGCTTGGGCCGGGCGGCCGTATCCATGAACACCGCGACTATGACCTGGGCGGGCCGGACGCTGACCTGCGCCTGCACGTTCCTCTGCTCAGTGCGCCCGAGGTGGATTTCTGGCTGGACGGGCAACGGATTCCGATGGCGGTGGGCGAATGCTGGTTTCTCGATTTGTCGCGACCTCATCGCGTCGAAAACCGCAGTGCCCAGCCGCGGATTCACCTGGTGCTCGACTGTCGCCCCGGACCGTGGCTGGCCCGGCAGATCGCCGATGGACTGTCCTCCACCCCCGAAGCGGGCGTCGGGCAAAGCGACCTTGCTCGCTTCCAGCAGCGTGTCGCAGCCGATCCGCAGCTCGCCCGGACCTTGCAGGGCCTGCAGGATGTCGACGCCTTCATCGAATCGGCGGTGGCCTTGGGTGCCGGACAAGGCCTGTATTTCACGCGGGAAGAATTACGCGCCGCCATGCGCCGCGGACGTCGGCAATGGAGTGAGCAGTGGAAGGTCTGAATCTGGATGGCTGGTTGCCGATCCGCGTATGGCAAGAGGCGGGGCAGTGGCGGGTGGATTGGTGCTGGTTCGGTGACACGCGACTGTCGCAGCCGTTCTTCGGCGACGCTGTGGAGGACGCCCTGCGCTTGCCCTTCAACCAGGCGTTTCGCCGCCAAACACCGTTGGACGTGCTCGGCCGGTGGCAGCAGCAAAGCCCGGGCCTGGCACCCAGTGCGTTCATTTTCCATGCATCCCGTTGCGGCTCGACGCTGATCAGCCAGATGCTCGCGCAATTGCCCGACCACATCGTTATCTCGGAACCGCCGCCACTGGATACGCTGCTGCGCGGTGATCTGCCGCTTGAGGAGCGGTGCATCGCGCTCAAGGGCTTGATTTCGGCCTATGGGCAGCGCCGCCGGGGCATGGAGCAACGCCTGGTGATCAAGCTCGACGCCTGGAACATCGGTGAGCTGGCATTGTTGCGCGAATGTTTTCCCGACACGCCGTGGCTGTTCCTGTACCGCGACCCCTTGGAAATCGCCGTCTCCCACCTGCGTCGTCCCGGCATGCACATGGTGCAGGGGATGATCGGGGCGAGTGTGCTGGACGATGAATTGCCCTTCGACAGCCAGGAAGATTCCATTGCGCGACGCTTGGGACGGCTGTTGCAGGTGGGGTTGGAGCACTGCCAGGTATTGGCCGCAATGGCGGTCAACTACAGCGAACTACCCGAGGCGATGACGGACAGGCTGGCGACATTTTTCGGGCTCGATGCCGAGCAGTGCAGCCAGGCCTTCGCGACGGTGGGCCAGCACGCCAAGCAGCCGACGCAGGCGTTTGCCAGCGACAGGGAAGACAAGCGGCGGGAGGCTTCGCCGTTGTTGCGCGAGCGGGTGTTGCAGTGGGCGCAGGGGCCTTACGAAGCCCTCGAAATCTTACGTATTCGCTCTTGTGGCGAGGGGATTTAGCGAAACGTAGCACCGCCCCGCTGTGGGAGCAAAGCTTGCTCGCGACACAGGCGCCTCGATATTTGAGAGACCGCATCGCCTTCATCGCGGGCAAGCCTTGCTCCCACAGCAGGCCACGCGTGCCTTGCCTGCAAATACATCAAGGCTTATTGGCCGACACCTCCCCCATCCCCTTGAGCAACTCGATCGGCAACGGGAAAACGATGGTGGAGCTTTTATCCCCGGCAATCGCTCCCAGGGTCTGCATGTAGCGCAATTGCATCGCCCCTGGCTGGCGCCCGAGCATTTCAGCGGCCTGCATGAGTTTTTCCGAAGCTTGCAGCTCACCTTCGGCATGAATCACCTTGGCCCGGCGCTCCCGCTCGGCTTCGGCCTGGCGGGCGATGGCGCGGATCATCGATTCATTGAGGTCCACATGCTTGATCTCGACGTTCGCCACCTTGATGCCCCAGGCGTCGGTCTGGGCGTCGAGGACTTGTTGGATATCACTGTTGAGTTGCTCGCGCTCGGCCAGCAATTGGTCCAGCTCATGCTTGCCGAGGACCGCCCGCAATGTGGTCTGGGCCAGTTGGCTGGTGGCCATGAGGAAGTTTTCCACCTGGATGATGGCTTTCTGCGGATCCAGCACACGGAAATACAACACCGCGTTGACCTTCACCGAAACGTTGTCGCGGGTGATCACGTCCTGGGGCGGAACATCGAGCACAATGGTGCGCAGGTCGACGCGGATCATCTGTTGCACCACCGGAATCAGCAGGATCAGCCCTGGCCCCTTGACCTGCCAGAACCGACCGAGCTGGAACACCACCGCGCGTTCATATTCGCGCAGGATCCGGAACGTCGAAGCCGCCAGCGCGATGACCAGCACCAACAGCAGCGCAAAACCGATTTGCATGCCCATCTCAGGCTCCTTGTGCGTCAGCGGGGGCGACTTCCAGCAGCAAACCCTTGCGTGCGATGACTCGCACCGTTTGCCCTGGCCGTAGCGGCGTCGCGCAGGTCACCTGCCACTGTTCGCCTTCCAGTTGAACCCAGCCATGATGGTGATTGGTGCCCTGCAACGCGGTGATCGCCGTGACACTGCCCAACAGCGCGGCATCGCCGCTGAAAGGCTGGCGTGGCCGGGTCTTCAACGCACGGACCAACAGCGCGACCAACAGGAGGGTACTGACCAGTCCCAGGCTGACCATCAACGGAACAGGCACGTCGGCGTTGGTCAGGATGAGTGCGCCGATCAGGCACAACGTGATGCCGCCCAGCCCTGCAACGCCATAGTTGGGCAAGGCGGCCTCGGCCACCAGCAACGCCACGCCCAGGGCAATCAGCCAGAACGCCATGGGGTTGGTCGCCCACAGTGCGAGGCCATCGCCTGCGAGCGCCGGTCCACTGAGGGTCAACAACAGCGCGACCGTCATGCAGCGAATGTTCACGGGATCCTCCGCAACAGCGATTTGCAGTGACTCTACTTTGAGTCTAGTCGAGTCCGAGCTTGATCGTTTTTTGATCAGTTCTATCCTCGCCCAAGGGACTAGACTGAGCAGAGCGCCAAGCGTCCATTCACCCTCTCTGACAGGAGCCTCCCCATGGAAACGCCGGTCCACAGTCTCCCCGCGTTGTTCAAGCAACTGGGCTTGCCCGACGACGCCGTCAGCATCGATCAGTTCATCGCCAGCCACTCACCGCTCAAGCCCGACTTGCACCTGGCCGACGCATTTTTCTGGAGCGAGGCCCAGCGGCAATTGCTGCGCGACGAGCTTCTCGAAGACGCCGACTGGGCGGAGGTGGTGGATCAATTGGATGTGCTGTTGCGCAAGGGGCGCGGTGAATGACTCAGGTTGTATGCAGCGGCTAAAAAGACCAGAATGCCGTACCTTTTGAGGACCTGAATCATGCAAAGCATTTTGGCCGACATCGCTGTCAGTGTTTCGGAACTGAAGAAAAACCCATCGGCTGTGCTCAGTGGTGCCCACGGCGCCCCGGTGGCGGTGCTTAACCACAATCGTGTGATGGGATACATGGTGCCGGCCGAGGTTTTCGAGGCCATGATGGAGCGTCTGGATGATCTTGAGTTGGCTGAGATCGTGCGAGCTCGCCGTCATGAGACGCCCATCCCGGTGAGCCTGGATGACCTATAAGCTTGAGTTCCTGCCATCTGCACGCAAGGAATGGGACAAGTTGGGCCATACCGTGCGCGAGCAGTTCAAGAAAAAACTGATCCAACGGCTTGAAGCACCTCGCCTCGCTACGGATGCGCTGCACGGGATGCCCGACTGCTACAAGATCAAGCTCAAGGCCTGCGGGTACCGGCTGGTTTACGAGGTCATCGATGATCGTCTCGTGGTGTCGGTCATAGCCGTCGGCAAGCGTGAGCGCAGTGAGGTTTACCAGAAAGCCAGAAGCCGCTAACGCTCGGCGGTTGCCCTGCTTATTTCCTTTTACACTTAATAAATAGCTTCTTATTCCTTAAACAATATAACTCTCCTCCCTATACTCGTCCGGGAACAGACACGCAGGAGAGCCCCCATGCGCAACGAATCCATTCGCTACCTGATCGTGCCGGGCTGGCAAGGATCGCCGGAAAATCATTGGCAAACCCACTGGCAAGACAGTCTGCCCAATAGTGCCAGGGTCGAGCAGGCAGACTGGTTGACGCCCCGTCGCGAAGACTGGGTCGCTGCGTTGGCCGAAGCCATTGTGGCCGACAGCACACCGGTGATCCTGATTGCCCATAGCCTGGGTTGCATCACGGTTGCCCATTGGGCCGCCACCGCCCCGGTGCACCTTTTGCGGCAGGTTCGTGGGGCGTTGCTGGTGGCGCCGGCGGATGTCGAGCGCCCGGCCTGTGCCCCGGCGCTGCGCAATTTCGCGCCGATCCCCCGCAACCTGTTGCCATTCCCAAGCCAGGTGGTCAGCTCCGACAACGATGCCGCCGTGAGCGCTCCGCGTGCGCTGGAAATGGCACGTGACTGGGGGGCCGAGGCCGGGGTCCTGGCCGGTGCCGGGCACATCAATGTGAAATCCGGCCACCGGCGCTGGGAGCAGGGTTTCGCTTATCTCTATCGTCTGCAAAACCGCATGGAGCATCACGCCCTGCGTCGCGCCTGAATTTTTTGCGCCCTCCCGTCTCCCGGCGGTCGGGGGCGGGGAGTCTGCCATGAGCTTGCATGAAACCTTCGGTCAGCCTTTGTTGACCTTTCCCGATGCGGAAAAAAGTCCCCTGAGCATTCGCGCCAAGGCGCTGGTGTTCGTCGACCCGCGTTCGCGGCAGTTGCGCCAGGAACTGGAACAATTGGCGCCGCGTGGGATCCCGGTGCTGATACGCGGTGAAACCGGAACCGGCAAGGAGTTGCTGGCCCGGCATATCCACCGCGAAAGTGATCGTAGCGGGTTGTTCGTCTCGGTCAATTGCGGCGCCATCAGCCCGACCTACGCCGACGCCGAATTGTTCGGCTACGCCGCCGGCAGCTACAGCGGTTCGGCCAGCAGCCGGGCCGGCTGGTTCGGATCGGCCAACGGCGGCACGCTGTACCTGGATGAGATTGGCGATTTACCGCTGCCGATCCAGGTCAAATTGCTGGCGGCCCTGGAGAATCACGAGGTCACCCGCGTCGGTGCCCACCAGCCCAGCCCGGTGGATGTGCGCCTGGTCGCGGCCACCAGCATCGACCTGGCGCAAGCGGTGGCCGTGGGAAAATTCCACGAGCGACTCTTCCATTACCTCAGCGAAGGTCGGCTTGAATTGCCGGCCTTGCGTGAGCGGGTGGGCGATATTCTCTCGCTGGCCGAATATTTCCTGGGCATCTACACCCAGCGCCTTGGCCTGGCGGTGCCGTTGATCAGCGAAGCGGCGCAACACGCGCTTGAACGACACGACTGGCCGGGCAATACCCGCGAGCTGGAGAACGTGATTCATTTTGCATTGCTAGTGAGCACGGGAGACGAGATTTTGCCGGAGCACCTGAACCTGCCACCCCGGCCGTCGGCCCTGGAACTGATCGACCACCAAGTGGCGCAAGTCGTTGCACAAGGCACGGAGGCCGAGCGCACCGCCCTCAAGGCACTGCTCGATCAATTGAGCCAAACGCTTTAGCTGATATCGGAACTTGTGGCGAGGGATTCACTGGTGGGAGCAAAGCTTGCTCGCGAAACAGGCGCCTCGATTTCTGAAAGTCCTCATCGTTGCCATCGCGGGCAAGCCTTGCTCCCACAGATACATTCCCTGTGGCAAAGCAATTTTCTATATGAGCAAAATGAATATGAACTTGAATAAAAGATATTGTTAAGGAATAAAAAATCCCGGTATCGTCCCCCTCACGCCACCGATAGCACTTCGCTGGCACTCTCTCTTAGGCCGTCGTCCATGACGACAGTGATTTTCGATAAGGACACTGCATGAAAAAGGTTCTGTTGTTCACCGCATTGGCGGCAGCCCTGACCTCTGGCCTGGCCCAGGCCGCGGAAAAACTGGTGGTGGCGGCCACCCCGGTACCCCACGCGGAAATCCTCGAGCTGATCAAGCCAACCCTCGCCAAAGAAGGCGTGGACCTGCAGATCAAGGTTTTCACCGACTACGTTCAGCCCAACGTGCAAGTGGACCAGAAGCGCCTGGACGCCAACTACTTCCAGACCCTGCCGTACCTGAAAAACTTCAACGAAGGCAAAGGCACTCATCTGGAGACCGTGGTCGGTGTCCACGTCGAACCGTTCGGGGGCTACTCGAAGAAGTACAAGAAGCTGGCTGATCTGCCAAACGGCGCGACCATCGCCCTGCCCAACGAAGGCAGCAACAGCGGCCGCGCCTTGTTGCTGCTGCAAAAGGCCGGGCTGATCGAATTGAAAGACCCGAAAAACGCGTTGGCGACCCCGAAGGACATCGCCAAGAACCCCCATGACTTCAAGTTCAAGGAACTGGAATCGGCCATGCTGCCGCGCGTTCTGGACCAGGTCGACTTGGACCTGATCAACACCAACTATGCCCTGGAAGCGGGTCTGAACCCGGCCAAGGACGCACTGGTGATCGAAGGTTCCGATTCGCCTTACGTCAACTTCCTGGTGGCCCGTCCTGACAACAAGGACAGCCCGGCCATCCAGAAACTGGCCAAGGCCCTGACCAGCCCTGAAGTGAAGGCGTTCATCGAGAAGAAATACAGCGGCGCGGTCCTGCCGGCGTTCTGATTCGCTCAGGTGATGTGTGGGGGCAAGCTTTACTCCCACACATCAACGAACGTTCAATCCCCTCGCCACAAAAGCCCTCAGACCACCCGGGTCTTCAACGCCCTGCTCAACGCTACCAGCAACTTCAACACTTCCTGCGGTTCCAGTCGCTGCGGTGCTTTTTCGTCGGTCATGTTCTCGTCCTTGTGAGGGGTGGCCGGGTATCGGCCATCGGCTGCCGTTCCTTGGTGCGGTCCGTGGAAACACAAAACTCGCCCTGCAGCTCCAGTGCAAAGTAGCCTGCTTATTCACCCTCTGCAAATACCGTCTATCCAGCCGCCTGTACCCCTGAGTCCGAATGACGGTGGCCCGTGGTAATCCTGCGCGTGTGCTGAATCGCTGTTCTAAGCTCACATTCGTATCGTCACAGGTACGTATGGCGCGAAGGAGTCGGCATGGCTGTTTTTCCAATCAAACTGCTCGTTGGCCTGGGGTTGTGTGTGGCGGTGGCCGGGTGCGGTGAGCACAAGCCCGGGGAGAAAGCCTTGCCACGGGTTTTCGTTCAGTCAGCCGTGCCCAGCGAATACGCCGCCTCGGTGACCTTGACCGGTGATGTCCAGGCGCGGGTGCAGGCCGATCTGTCGTTTCGCGTGGGCGGCAAGATCATTGAGCGCAAGGTGGATGTCGGTGACCGGGTTTCGGCCCGGCAGGTGCTGGCCCGGCTCGATCCTCGGGACTTGCAGACCGATGTCGATTCCGCCGAAGCGCAGGTGGCCGCCGAGCAGGCGCGGGTCAAGCAGAGCGCGGCGGCGTTCGTGCGCCAGCAGAAACTCCTGCCCAAGGGCTACACCAGCCAAAGTGAATACGACACCGCCCAGGCCCAGTTGCGCAGCAGCCAGAGTGCGCTGAGCGCGGCCCAGGCCCAGTTGGCCAACGCCCGTGAACAACTGAGCTACACCGCGCTGATTGCCGAGGCGCCGGGGATTATCACGGCGCGCCAGGCCGAGGTCGGCCAGGTGGTGCAGGCCACCGAGCCGATCTTCAGCCTGGCTCGCGACGGTGAGCGTGATGCGGTGTTCAACATCTACGAATCGTTGTTGCGCGAACCGCCCTCGGCCCCGGCGATCACCATCAGCTTGCTGGACGACCCCAGCGTCCGGACCACCGGCAAAGTGCGCGAGATCACCCCGGCGGTGTCTGCCCAGACCGGGACCGTGCAGGTCAAGGTCAGCCTCAACGATCTGCCCGAAGGCATGCGCCTGGGCTCGGTGGTCAGCGCCACCGCCAAATCCGCGGGCAAGACCGCCGTCGAACTGCCGTGGTCGGCATTGACCAAGAACCTCAGCGACCCGGCCGTGTGGCTGGTGGACGGCGAGGGCAGGGCGCAGTTGCGCACAGTCACCATCGGCCGATACCTGACGGGCAAGGTGGTCATCAGTGAAGGCCTCCAGGGCGGGGAGAAGATCGTCACCGCTGGCGGGCAGTTGCTGCACCCCGGCGTACGTGTCGAGATCGCTGGCAACAGCTCCGAAAAATCCGCGCCAGGGGCCCAGCCATGAAGCGTTTATGGATGGCCTCGATCGGCCTTTTGCTGGTTGCGTGCTCCAAGGAAGAAGCGGCGCCCGAACCGGTGCGTCCGGTGTTGTCGGTTGAAGTGCGGGCGCTCGACCAGCAGGCGCTCGGGCGGTTCGCTGGCAATATCCAGGCGCGCTTCGAAAGCAACGTCGGTTTTCGCGTACCGGGGCGGATCGCCAGCCGCAACGTCAATGTCGGCGCGCAGGTGAAGAAGGGCGATTTGCTCGCCACCCTCGATCCGACCGATCAACAGAACCAGCTGCGCGCAGCCCAGGGTGATCAGGCGCGGGTCGAGGCGCAGTACATCAATGCCCAGGCCAATGCCCGGCGCCAGCAGGAACTGTTCGATCGCGGGGTCGGTGCCCAGGCGCAACTGGACATCGCCCACACCGACCTGCAAACCACCGCCGCCGCGCTTGAACAGGCCAGGGCGGCGGTGGCGCGGGCCCGGGACCAACTCAACTACAGCGAATTGCGCACCGACCATGACGCCGTCGTGACCGCCTGGAATGCCGAGGCCGGGCAAGTGGTCAGCGCCGGCCAGCAGGTGGTGACGCTGGCCCGGCCGGACATCAAGGAAGCCGTGATCGACCTGCCGGCCGGCCTGGTCGAGCGCCTGCCCGACGACGTGGTGTTCGAGGTCGCCGCGCAACTGGACCCGACCCTGCACACCACCGCCATTGTGCGCGAGATCGAGCCCCTGGCCCAAAGCGCCACCCGCACCCGCCGCGCTCGCCTGACATTGACCGATACCCCGCCTGGCTTTCATTTGGGCACGGCCATCAGCGTCACCCTGAGCTCGGCCATCGAACCGCGCATCGAGTTGCCCCTCAGTGCGCTGCAAGAAGTCGATGGCAAGGCGCGGATCTGGCTGATCGACCCGCAGAGCCAGACGGTCTCGCCCCGTGACGTGCGGATTATCGAGCGTTCGGCCAACTCGGTGTTGGTGGCCAATGGCATCAAGGCCGGTGATCGAGTGGTCAGCGCCGGGGTGAACAGCCTCCAGCCGGGGCAGAAAGTGAAACTTGACGAGGACGCACGATGAAGGAGCCTTTCAATCTATCCGAATGGGCCCTGCGGCATCAGTCGTTCGTCTGGTACCTGATGTTCGTCGCGTTGCTGATGGGTGTGTTTTCGTACATGAACCTGGGGCGCGAAGAAGACCCCTCGTTCACCATCAAGACCATGGTCATCCAGACCCGTTGGCCCGGTGCGACCCAGGAGGAAACCCTCAAGCAGGTCACCGACCGCATCGAGAAGAAACTCGAAGAGCTCGACTCCCTCGACTACGTCAAAAGCTACACCCGGCCGGGGGAATCGACGGTGTTCGTGTACCTGCGCGATACCACCGGGGCCAAGGAAATCCCCGAGATCTGGTACCAGGTACGCAAGAAGATCAACGACATTCGCGGCGATTTCCCGGACGGCTTGCAAGGGCCCGGGTTCAACGACGAGTTCGGCGATGTCTACGGTTCGGTGTACGCCTTCACGGGCGATGGCCTGTCGATGCGCCAGTTGCGCGACTACGTGGAACAGGTCCGCGCCGAGGTCCGCGATGTGCCCGGCCTGGGCAAGGTGGAGATGATCGGCGAACAGGACGAAGTGCTGTACCTGAATTTCTCCACGCGCAAACTCGCTGCGCTGGGGATCGACCAGCGCCAGGTGGTGCAGAGCCTGCAAACCCAGAACGCCGTGACCCCGGCGGGGGTGATCGATGCCGGGCCCGAGCGGATTTCCGTGCGCACCTCCGGGCAGTTCCAGTCGGAAAAAGACCTGGCCAACGTCAACCTGCGGCTCAATGACCGCTTCTATCGACTGGCTGACATCGCCGACATCCGCCGCGGCTACGTCGACCCCGCCACGCCGATGTTCCGCTTCAACGGCACGCCGGCCATCGGGCTCGCCATCGCGATGAAGAAGGGGGGCAATATCCAGGACTTTGGCAAGGTGTTGCATGCGCGCATGACCGAACTGACTGCCGACCTGCCGGTGGGCGTGGGCGTGCACACCGTGTCGGATCAGGCTGAGGTGGTGAAGGAAGCGGTCGGGGGCTTCACCAGCGCCTTGTTCGAGGCGGTGGTCATTGTGCTGGTGGTCAGTTTTGTCAGCCTCGGCATGCGGGCCGGGTTGGTGGTGGCCTGCTCGATTCCGCTGGTGCTGGCGATGGTCTTCCTGTTCATGGAATACAGCGGCATCACCATGCAGCGGATTTCCCTCGGTGCGTTGATCATCGCCCTCGGCCTGTTGGTGGACGATGCGATGATCACCGTCGAGATGATGGTCACGCGCCTGGAAAAAGGCGACAGCAAGGATCAGGCCGCGACATTCGCCTATACCTCGACGGCGTTCCCGATGCTCACCGGGACCCTGGTGACCGTGGCCGGTTTCGTGCCCATCGGCCTGAACGCCAGTTCCGCCGGCGAGTACACCTTTACCCTGTTCGCGGTGATCGCGGTGGCGATGCTGGTGTCGTGGATCGTGGCCGTGTTGTTCGCCCCGGTGATTGGCGTGCACATCCTGAGCAGCAACATCAAACCCCACAGCGCCGAACCGGGACGGATCGGCCGGGTGTTCAATGGTGGCCTGCTGTGGGCGATGCGCAATCGCTGGTGGGCCATCGGGATCACGGTGCTGCTGTTCGCCCTCTCGGTGTTCTGCATGCGTTTCGTGCAGAACCAGTTCTTCCCGTCCTCGGATCGCCCGGAGATCCTGGTGGACCTCAACCTGCCGCAAAACGCTTCGATGGACGAAACCCGCAAGGCGGTCGATCGCCTGGAAGCCACGTTCAAGGGCGACCCGGACATCGAGCGTTGGAGCAGCTATATCGGCGAAGGCGCGATCCGTTTCTACCTGCCGCTGGACCAGCAATTGCAGAACCCGTATTACGCACAACTGGTGATCGTCAGCAAAGGCCTGGCGTCGCGCGCGGTCCTCACCGAGCGTCTGCAAAAACGTCTGCGCGAGGACTTCATTGGCATCGGCAGCTTCGTCCAGGCCTTGGAAATGGGCCCGCCGGTCGGTCGGCCGATGCAGTACCGGGTCAGCGGCAAGGACATCGACCAGGTGCGCAAGCATGCGATCGACCTGGCCACCGAACTGGACAAGAACTCGCACATCGGCGAGATCATTTATGACTGGAACGAGCCGGGCAAGGTGCTGCGTATCGACATCGCCCAGGACAAGGCGCGGCAGTTGGGCCTTTCTTCCGATGACGTGGCCAGGCTGATGAACAGCATTGTCAGCGGCTCGACCGTGACCCAGGTCAACGACGACATTTACCTGATCGACGTGGTCGGCCGTGCCGAAGATGCCGAGCGCGGTTCGCCGCAGACCCTGCAGAACCTGCAGATCGTCAGCCCGGGCGGCATCTCGATTCCGCTGCTGGCATTCGCCACGGTACGTTACGAACTGGAGCAACCGCTGGTATGGCGCCGCGACCGCAAGCCGACCATCACCATCAAGGCCGCCGTGCGCGACGAGATCCAGCCCACGGACCTGGTCAGGCAGCTGCAACCTGAAATCGACAAGTTCGCCGCAGGCCTGCCGGCGGGCTACAAGGTCGCCACGGGCGGCACTGTGGAAGAGAGCAGCAAGGCCCAGGGGCCGATCGCCAGTGTCGTGCCGTTGATGCTGTTCTTGATGGCGACTTTCCTGATGATCCAGCTGCACAGCGTGCAGAAACTGTTCCTGGTGGCCAGCGTTGCGCCCCTCGGGTTGATCGGCGTGGTGCTGGCGCTGGTGCCGACAGGCACGCCCATGGGCTTCGTGGCGATCCTCGGGATCCTGGCGCTGATCGGTATCATCATCCGCAACTCGGTGATCCTCGTGACCCAGATCGACGAGTACGAGCGTGACGGGTACGAGCCCTGGGATGCGGTGGTCGAAGCCACCGAACACCGGCGCCGGCCAATCCTGCTGACGGCAGCCGCGGCGAGCCTGGGGATGATCCCCATCGCCCGGGAAGTGTTCTGGGGGCCAATGGCCTACGCGATGATCGGCGGGATCATCATCGCCACCCTGCTGACGTTGCTGTTCCTGCCGGCGCTGTATGTGGCCTGGTACAAGATCCGCGAACCCAAGCGTGATTGAAGGGGCGAGTGCTTTTCACCGTGGCGAGGGAGCTTGCTCCCGCTGGGCTGCGAAGCGGCCCCAAAAGGCTGCCAACTCGGTGTGTCAGGCGGAGTGAGGTTGCCCTTTTTGGGGCTGCTGCGCAGCCCATCGCGAGCAAGCTTTGCTCCCACAGCAGATCGTTGTGAATACAGAATTTGAATTCCCCCTGGGTCCTCTGTGGGAGCAAAGCTTGCTCGCGATGAGGCCCGCCCAGTCACCGCAGATCTTTACTTGCGCAACAACCGCAACCCATTGAACACCACCAGCAAACTCACCCCCATGTCGGCAAACACCGCCATCCACAGGGTGGCGAACCCGGTAAAGGTCACCCCCAGGAAGATCGCCTTGATCACCAGGGCCAGGGCGATGTTCTGCTTGAGGATGCTCGACGCCTGGCGCGACAGGCGGATGAAGGCCGGGATCTTGCGCAGGTCATCGTCCATCAGGGCGACATCGGCGGTCTCGATGGCCGTGTCGGTGCCGGCCGCCGCCATGGCGAAGCCGATCTGGGCGCGGGCCAGGGCCGGGGCGTCGTTGATGCCGTCGCCCACCATACCGACCCGATGCCCTTGGGCGTACAGGTCTTCGATGGCTTGCAGCTTGTCTTCCGGCAACAGATCGCCGCGGGCCTGGTCCATGCCCACCTGCGCGGCAATCGCGTCGGCGGTGTGGGCATTGTCGCCGGTGAGCATCAGGGTCTTGATGCCCAGCTCATGCAACTGCTGGATGGCGTCGCGGCTGGAGTCCTTCACCGTGTCGGCCACGGCAAACAGCGCCAAGGGGCCGGTGCCGTCGAGCAGCAGCACCACGGACTTGCCTTGTTTTTCCAGGGCGAAGAGTTTTTCTTCCATTTCGGGAGAACACAGGCCCAACTCTTCCACCAGGCGGTGATTGCCCAGGTGATAAGTCTGGCCGTCGATGTCTGCGCGCACGCCGCGCCCGGCCAGCGCCGTGAAGTTATCCACAACCTGCAGGGGCAGTTGCTTATCCACAGCCGCGTTGGCAATCGCCTTCGACACTGGATGGTCGGAGCGGGCAGCAAGGCTCGCGGCCAGAGCCGGGGCGCTGGTTTCCACGCTTGGGTCCAGCGCCAGGTAATCGGTCTGCACCGGCTTGCCGTGGGTAATCGTGCCGGTCTTGTCCAAGGCCAGGTAGTCGAGCTTGTAGCCGCCTTCCAGGTACACGCCGCCCTTGACCAGGATGCCTTTGCGCGCAGCGGCGGCGAGACCGCTGACGATGGTCACCGGCGTTGAAATCACCAAGGCGCAAGGGCAGGCCACCACCAGCAGGACCAATGCGCGGTAGATCCAGTCGAACCACGCTGCGCCCATGAACAGCGGCGCGATGACGGCCACCGCCAGGGCCAGGACAAACACCGCCGGGGTGTAGATGGCCGAGAAGCGGTCGACGAAGCGCTGGGTCGGCGCCCGGGCCCCCTGGGCCTGTTCCACGGCATGGATGATCCGTGCCAGGGTGGAGTGGTCGGCTGCTGCGGTCACCCGGTATTCCAGTTCGCCGGCCTGGTTGATGGTGCCGGCGAAGACCTTGTCACCCACGGTTTTTTCCACTGGCAGGCTCTCGCCGGTGATCGGCGCCTGGTCGATGGTCGAACGACCGGCAACCACTTCACCGTCCAGGCCTACGCGCTCGCCGGGACGGACCCGTACCCGAGCGCCGAGGGCGATGGCCTTGACCTCCTGCACCTGCCAGGTGCCGTCAGCCTGTTGCACGGTGGCCTGTTCCGGGGCCATCTGCATCAGGCCGCTGATGGCGTTGCGCGCCCGGTCGAGGGATTTGGCTTCGATCAATTCGGCCACGGTGAACAGGAACATCACCATCGCCGCTTCCGGCCACTGGCCGATCAGCACGGCACCGGTCACGGCGATGCTCATCAGCGCATTGATGTTCAGATTGAGGTTTTTCAGGGCGATCCAGCCCTTCTTGTAGGTGCCCAGGCCACCGCTGAGGATCGACACCAGCGCCACCAGTGCGACCACCCAGTTCGGCGCGGCATTGGTGAAGTGGATGACCTCGGCAGCGAACGCGGTCACGCCGGACAGCGCGAGTGGCCACCAGGGCTTGGCTGCTGGAGGCAGGTTGTTGCTTGCCTTGGTATGGCCAGGCGTCAGCGGATCGGCCTGCATCCCCAGGGACTCGATGGCCTTGATGATCGGCGCGTCGTCGGGCAAGTCGTGGGTCACGCCGAGCACGCGGTTGATCAGGTTGAATTCCAGACGCTGGACGCCGTCGAGCTTGCCCAGCTTGTTCTGGATCAGCGTCTGTTCGGTGGGACAGTCCATGGCTTCGATGCGAAAACTGCTCAGCCGCGCGCCGTCGGTCGGGGCTTTACCCAGGTCGACCACGGACGGCGCCGCTTTGGAGGCGCAGCAGCCGTGGTCATGACCATGACCATGATCGTGATCGTGATCGTGATCGTGATCGTGGTTGGGCTTGTGGATGTGGAGGGAGTCGCTCATCGGTTACGTCCGTGAAAAGTGCTTGTTGCACAGTAAAGACCCTGTAGCCACTATAGGGTCAAGCACCTGTTAGGGAGGTCACGCTATGAAAATCGGAGAGCTGGCAAAAATCACCGACTGCCAGGTCGAAACCATCCGTTACTACGAACGCGAGGGGCTGCTGCCGGAGCCGGCCCGCAGCGACGGCAATTACCGGGTCTACACCCAGGCCCATGCCGAACGGCTGACGTTCATCCGCAACTGCCGCACCCTGGACATGACCCTGGACGAAATCCGCAGCCTGCTGGCCCTGCGCGACAGCCCGCAGGATCAGTGCGAAAACGTCAACGCGCTGGTCGACGAACACATCCTCCATGTCAAGGCTCGTATCGACGGCCTGCTGGCCTTGCAGGCACAACTGATCGACCTGCGCCGTCGCTGTGGCGAAGGGCCGGACCCGGATCAATGCGGGATTTTGCAGCGCTTGGAAGTGAGCGGGGCGGTGGCGCCGGAGGTGGAGCATTCCCATGTGGGACGCAGTCACGGGCATTGAAGGCCCTGCTGCCCATCTTGAATGCACGGAGGCCTATGAGCTGAGTCTGTGGGAGCAAAGCTTGCTCGCGATGGAAACACCTCGATCCGTCAGTAGATCGCGTTTTCGTTCGTCGCGAGCAAGCTTTGCTCCCACAGGCCCGCACCCAGGGGACGTGGCGGGATTCTTTTAGACCGCCATCGGCGCCGTCATCGGCGCATGGTGCTGATAGCCTTCCAGGGAGAAGTCACCCGGCTCGACCCGCTCCAGCCATTCAGGCTGGTACACACCGGTCTTGGCAAACTCCGGCACGCGCTCGGAAATCACCAGCTTGGGCTGCGGGAACGGCTCGCGCTTGAGCTGTTCCTTGAGCATGTCCAGGTGGTTTTCGTAGACGTGGGCGTCGCCGATGAAATAGGTGAACCAACGCGGCGTGTAGCCGGTCAGGCGGCCGATCAGGCTCAGCAGCGCGGCGCCTTCGGTGAGGTTGAACGGCGTGCCCAGGCCCAGGTCGTTGGAGCGGATGTAGAGGGTCAGGGAAATTTCCTTGGTCTCGACATTCGGGTGGAACTGGTACAGCAGATGGCACGGCGGCAGGGCCATTTCATCGAGCTGGGCGCAGTTCCAGCCGTGGAACAGGATGCGCCGGCTGCCCGGGTCGTTGATGATGGTGTCGACGCACTGGCGCACCTGGTCGATGGCCTTGTACAGCACCACGTAGGCCTGGCTGTTTTCTTCGCCTTCGGCGATCTGCCGGTAGCCCTGGGCCAGGGTTTGCTCGATGGCCGCCGGATTGCTCAGCGCGATCTGCTTGTAGGCCGGCCACTGGCGCCACTGCACGCCGTAGATTTCGCCCAAATCGTCTGTGCCCTGGCGGAACGGGTTGGCCAGCCATTGGGCGTTTTCGTTGGCGTTCTGATCCCAGACCTTGCAGCCCAGGTCGCGGAACTCGGCGGCGTTGTTCACGCCACGCAGAAAACCGCACATCTCGCCGATGGCGGATTTGAAGGCCAGCTTGCGGGTGGTGATGGCCGGGAAGCCGTCCTTCAAGTCATAGCGCAGCATGGCGCCGGGGAAGCTGATGGTGTTCACGCCGGTGCGGTTGGCTTGCTTGGTGCCGTTCTCGATGACGTGTGCCACCAGATCGAGATATTGCTTCATGGGTTACCTGTGTCCTTGAACCCGGGGCCAGCGCCCGGGGTTCGAATTTTAAGCCTTGGCCGCCGCAGCCGGGGCGCGATGATAAGCCAGCCAGATCAGCACCAGGCCGCCGACGATCATAGGCAGGCACAATACCTGGCCCATGGTCAGCCAGTTCCACGCCAGGTAGCCGAGCTGGGCGTCCGGTACGCGGACGAATTCCACGATGAACCGGAAGATCCCGTAGAACAGCGCGAACATGCCCGACACCGCCATGGTGGGCCGTGGCTTGCGCGAGAACAGCCAGAGAATCAGGAACAATGCCACACCTTCGAGGGCGAACTGGTACAGCTGCGACGGATGGCGCGGCAGTTGTGCCGGATCGCTGAACGGCGGGAAGATCATTGCCCACGGCGCGTCGGTTGGCTTGCCCCACAACTCGGCGTTGATGAAGTTGCCGATGCGCCCGGCGCCCAGGCCAATCGGCACCATCGGCGCGACGAAGTCCATCAGCTGGAAAAACGACTTGTTGTTTTTCTTGCCAAACCATAACGCGGCCAGCATCACGCCGATGAAGCCGCCATGGAACGACATGCCGCCCTTCCAGACTTCGAAGATCAGTGTCGGATTGGCCAGATAGGCGCTCAAATCGTAGAACAGCACGTAGCCCAGGCGTCCGCCGACGATCACCCCCATGGACAACCAGAACACCAGGTCGGAGAGTTTTTCCTTGTTCCAGGTCGGGTCGAAGCGGTTGAGCCGGCGCGACGCCAGCAGCCAGGCGCCGCCGATGCCGACCAGGTACATCAGGCCGTACCAGTGGATTTTCAGCGGACCGATGGCCAGGGCCACCGGATCGATCTGCGGGTAAGGCAGCATTGGTATTCCTCGTAAACGTCAAAAATACCCGGGCGACGCTGGCACCTCGGGATTAAGCCAGGATTGCGTCAGAGCAGAAAACTCAAGCCGACGCAGAACAGCAAAGCGGCGAAGAGCCGTTTGAGCAAGCGCGGTGACAAGCGATGGGCCAGGCGCGCGCCGAAGCGGGCGAAGACCATGCTGGTCAGGGCGATGCCCAGCAGCGCCGGCAAATACACAAAACCGAGACTATGGGCCGGGAGCAACGGATCGTGCCAGCCCAGAATCATGAAACTTATTGCACTGACCACGGCGATGGGCAGCCCGCAGGCGGATGAAGTCGCCACGGCCTGCTGCATCGGCACGCTGCGCCAGGTCAGGAACGGCACGGTCAGCGAACCGCCGCCGATCCCGAAGATCGCCGACGCCCAGCCGACCACGCTGCCGGCCAGGGTCAGCCCGGCCTTGCCTGGCACGGTGCGACTGGCCTTGGGCTTGAGGTCCAGGGCCAGTTGCGTGGCAACGACCATGGCGAACACGCCGATGATCTTTTGCAGGTGCGGGCCGGAAATCGCCTCGGCGGTGATGGCGCCGAAACCGGCACCGAGCAGGATCCCGACGGTCATCCAGGCGAAAATCGGCCAGCGCACCGCGCCTTTGCGCTGGTGTTCGCGCACGGCATTGACCGAGGTGAAGATGATCGAAGCCAGGGACGTGCCCACGGCCAGGTGCGTCAGCACCTGCGGGTCGAAACCTTGCAAGGTGAAGCTGAACACCAGCACCGGGACGATGATCATCCCGCCACCCACGCCAAACAACCCGGCCAGTACCCCGGCGCAGGCGCCCAGCAGCAGATAGAGCACAAATTCCACCAGCGTCTCCCCACCCATCCCCGAAACAAGAGCGGCATGGTAACGGATCCATGGCCTTGGGCTCTACTGAAGGCGATGGATGTCGGGGGGATGTCTGGGTAGAGTGGCGGGATACAACCCGTTGCATCCCGCCATTTTGTGGCGAATCACTGTTGTGGCGAGGGAGCTTGCTCCCGCTGGAGCGCGAAGCGCTCCCAAAAAAAGTCCGGATGACCGGGCTGATGAGTCGTGTCCTTGGATTTGGGGCTACTGCGTAGCCCAGCGGGAGCAAGCTCCCTCGCCACAAAGGCTGCGTCCGGCTTAATTCTTTTAACAGGACAACCTGATGTGCCTGATCGTATTCGCCTGGCGCCCCGGCCATGCCCAGCCGCTGATCGTGGCGGCCAACCGCGACGAGTTCTACGCCCGGCCGACCTTGCCCTTGGCGCAGTGGCCTGACGCGCCCCATGTCCATGCCGGACGCGACCTGGAGGCCGGTGGCAGCTGGCTCGGCATCGGCGCCGAGGGGCGCTTCGCGGCGCTGACCAACATTCGTGACCCGGGCCAGTTGCCGGCGTTCAAGTCGCGAGGCGAACTGGTGGCGCGGTTCTTGGCCGGGAATCTTTCCATTGCCGACTACTTGAGCGAGGTGGTCCCGCGTGCCGGCGAGTACGGCGGGTTCAATCTGCTGCTGGGCGACGGCACCGAGCTGTGGCACCACAACGCCCGCGATGCCCGGCCGCAACGGCTGGCCGAGGGGCTCTATGGGGTGTCGAACGCAGGGTTGAACACGCCCTGGCCCAAGTTGCTCAGGGCGCGGGCGGCGCTCGGCGCGGTGCTGGACGATCCCCGCCCCGAGGCGTTGCTGGCACTGCTGAACGACCCGCAACCCGCACCGGTGGCCGAATTGCCCGACACAGGGGTAGGGCTCGCGACCGAGACGTTGTTGTCGAGTGTGTTCATTGCCAGCCCCGCCTATGGAACGCGGGCCAGCACCGCGCTGATTGTCCATGCCGATGGGACGCGACACATGGTCGAGCGCAGTTTCGGGCCCCATGGGGGGCATTTGGGGGAGGTGGAGCTACACATTTGAATGTTGGGGATAACTTGTGGCGAGGGAGCTTGCTCCCGCTGGGCTACGAAGTAGCCCCAAAGCTTTTGGGCGGGCTTGGCCCGCCAGCGGGAGCAAGCTCCCTCGCCACAAATGCCTAGAGGGTCTTGCTCGAAGCCGGATTGATCATCCGCGCCAACCCAAGGTTCTTCAGCGCCAGTTGCAAAGAGCTGTGGATCACCTGCGGGTTGTCGATGGTCATCACTTCGGCCAGCAGCTCCTGGGCCTTGCTGAGGTTGATCTGGCGCAGCATCCACTTCACTTTCGGCAGGTTGGTGGCGTTCATCGACAGGCTGTCGAAGCCCATCGCCATCAACAGCACCGCCGCTGCCGGGTCGCCGGCCATTTCGCCGCAGATGCTCACCGGCTTGCCTTCGGCATGGGCGTCGCGGACCACGGTTTGCAGGGCTTGCAGCACGGCTGGGTGCAGGTAGTCGTACAGGTCGGCCACCCGTGGGTTGTTGCGGTCCACGGCCAGCAGGTACTGGGTCAGGTCGTTGGAGCCGACCGACAGGAAGTCCACCTGCCGCGCCAGTTCCTTGGTCTGGTACACCGCCGCCGGAATCTCGATCATCACGCCCACTGGCGGCATCGGCACGTCGGTGCCTTCGTCGCGCACTTCGCCCCAGGCGCGGTGGATCAGGTGCAGGGCTTCTTCCAGCTCATGGGTGCCGGAAATCATCGGCAACAGGATGCGCAGGTTGTTCAGGCCTTCGCTGGCCTTGAGCATGGCGCGGGCCTGGACCAGGAAGATCTCCGGGTGATCGAGCGTTACACGAATGCCGCGCCAACCCAGGAACGGGTTTTCTTCCTTGATCGGGAAGTAGGACAAGGCTTTGTCGCCGCCGATGTCCAGGCTGCGCATGGTCACCGGTTGCGGATGGAACGCGGCCAGTTGCTCGCGGTAGATCGCCAGCTGTTCCTTCTCGCTGGGGAAGCGCTGGTTGATCATGAACGGCACTTCGGTGCGGTACAGCCCGACGCCCTCGGCGCCGCGCTTCTGCGCCCGGGCCACGTCGGCCAGCAGGCCGGTGTTGACCCACAGCGGCATGCGGTGGCCGTCGAGCGTGACGCACGGCAGGTCGCGCAGCGCATCCAGGCCCAGGGACAGTTGCTTTTCTTCCTCGACCACATCGGCAAACTGCTTGCGCAGCACGTCGCTGGGGTTGGTGTAGACCTCGCCGTGATAGCCGTCGACGATCATCTCGATGCCATCGACCTTGGAGTACGGCAGGTCCACCAGGCCCATCACCGTCGGGATGCCCATGGCCCGGGCCAGGATCGCAACGTGGGAGTTGCCCGAACCCAGTACCGAGACCAGCCCCGCCAGCTTGCCTTCGGGCACTTCGCCGAGCATGGCCGGGGTCAGCTCTTCGCTGACCAGGATGGTGTTGTCGGGATAGACCAGGGTCTGCTGGCGTTCCTGCTGCAAGTAGGCCAGCAGCCGGCGACCGAGGTCCTTGACGTCGGATGCGCGTTCGCGCAGGTAGGCGTCGTCCATCAGTTCGAAACGGTTGACGTGGTCGCTCACCACTTGGCGCAGTGCGCCCTGGGCCCATTGGCCGGTCTTGATGACCGTGGTCACTTCGCTGCCGAGGGAGGCGTCGTCGAGCATCATCAGGTAGACGTCGAACAGCGCGCGCTCTTCAGGGCGCAGTTGCGTCGCCAGCTTGGCCGACAGGGCGCGCATGTCGGCCCGCACGCCTTCGATGGCGGTCTTGAACAGGCCCAGCTCGGCATCGATGTCGGTGATGGTCTTGTCCGGCACGACGTCGAGGTCGGCGGGTGGCAACATGACCACCGCCGTGCCCACGGCCGCGCCCGGCGAACCCGGCACGCCAACGAACTTGGCTTCCTGGATGCCCTTGCCCTGGCGCCCCAGGCCGCTGATCGAGCCAGTGGCCTCGGCATGGGCGATAACCCCGGCCAGTTGCGCGCTCATGGTCACAAGGAAGGCTTCTTCACCTTCGTCGAACTGGCGGCGTTCTTTTTGCTGGATGACCAACACGCCGACGACGCGGCGGTGGTGGATGATCGGTGCGCCGAGGAACGAGGCGTAGCGTTCTTCCCCGGTTTCGGCGAAGTAGCGATAGCGCGGGTGATCCGCGGCGTTTTCGAGGTTCAGGGGTTCTTCGCGCGTGCCGACCAGGCCGACCAGACCTTCATTGGGGGCCATGCTGACCTTGCCGATCGAGCGCTTGTTCAAGCCCTCGGTGGCCATCAGCACGAAACGGTTGGTCTCGGGGTCCAGCAGGTAGACCGAGCAGACCTGGCTGCCCATGGCCTCTTTGACGCGCAATACAATAATCCCCAACGCCGCCTTGAGATCCTTGGCGGAGTTAACTTCCTGGACGATCTTGCGCAGCGTATTGAGCATGGCTCGGGGTCGAACTCCGTCGTCAGTCGCGCGTCAGCAGGCGCGGGGCAAGCTCTTTGAGGGCGCGCCGGTACACCTCGCGCTTGAATGTCACCACCTGGCCCAACGGATACCAATAGCTGACCCAGCGCCAGCCATCGAACTCCGGTTTACCGGTCAAATCCATCCGCACCCGCTGCTCGTTGGAGATCAGGCGCAGGAGAAACCATTTCTGCTTCTGGCCGATGCACAGCGGCTGGCTGTGCGTCCTGACCAGGCGTTGCGGCAAACGATAGCGCAACCAGCCGCGGGTGCAGGCGAGTATTTCGACATCTTCTCGCTCCAGCCCCACTTCTTCGTTCAACTCGCGGTACAAGGCCTCTTCCGGCGTCTCCTGGGGGTTGATCCCGCCTTGAGGAAACTGCCAGGCGTCTTGATTGATACGGCGAGCCCATAGCACCTGCCCTGCATCATTCGTGAGAATGATCCCCACATTGGGGCGGAAACCATCGGGGTCGATCACGGCAACAACCTCGCAAACGCATGTCGCCGCATTGTTCCACAAAGGTTGTGAAAGCAGCAACGCGCCCGCCTAGCTTATGTGCACTCTTGTGAAAAGTCCGTATTCTGGACGCCTTTCTTCAGAAATTTCAGCGAGTAACTGCAATGCGGCTGGCTTTATTCGACTTGGACAACACCTTGCTGGGCGGCGACAGCGACCACGCGTGGGGCGATTACTTGTGCGAGCGCGGGTTCCTCGACGCGGTGACCTACAAGGCGCGCAACGACGAGTTCTACCAGGATTACCTGGCCGGCAAGCTCGACAACGCCGAGTATCTGAATTTCTGCCTGGAAATCCTCGGCCGTACCGAGATGGAAGTGCTGGCACAGTGGCATCTGGACTACATGCGCGATTGCATCGAACCGATCGTGCTGCCCCAGGCCATCGAGCTGCTGGAAAAGCACCGCGATGCCGGGGACAAACTGGTGATCATCACCGCCACCAACCGCTTCGTCACCGGGCCGATTGCCGAGCGCCTGGGGGTCGAGACCCTGATCGCCACCGAATGCGAAATGATCGATGGGCGCTACAGTGGGCGCAGCACCGACATCCCGTGTTTCCGTGAGGGCAAGGTGCACCGGTTGAATCGCTGGTTGGAAGAGACCGGCCATTCCCTCGACGGCAGCTATTTCTATAGCGACTCGATGAACGATCTGGCGTTGTTGGAAGTGGTGACGCATCCGGTGGCGGTGGATCCGGATCCGAATCTTAAAGCCGAGGCCCAGAAGCGGGGTTGGCCGGTGATTTCGTTGCGCAATTGACTGTGGGAGCAAGGCTTGCCCGCGATTGGCTGTGGGAGCAAAGCTTGCTCGCGATTGGCATACGTACCTTCGCATCGCGTAAAGCCAATCGCGGGCAAGCCTTGCTCCCACAGACTGTGTTTTAAACCGGCTTGGCCCCCATCAACCCCGCAATGGCGATAAAGCAGACAACACTGAACAGGGCCAGGGCAAAGCTGAATTTCCCGCTGCCTCCCGGCGTCTTGCGCAATTTGTTCAATCGCACCACCAGCCAGAACCCCGTCAGCGCCGCCAGGGTGTAGAGCACGCTGGAAGCCAGCAGCCAGGTCTGCCCCAGCGGCCAGCCAACCTGATGCACCATCCACCAGCCCGTGAAGGGCAGGCTCGCCAGTGCCAGGATCATCGCCAGCCAGATGAACAGTCGCGGACGTTGCAGCGTGCGTGCGGCCGCCGTGGCATCGCCGTTGCGGCGCGTGCGCCAGACCCAGATGGCCAGCCCCAGGGCACCCGCCAGCAGCAGTACGGTGGCGATGACGTGAGCGATCTTCAATGCAGTCAATGTTTCCATTGTTGGATTTTCCTCAAGTCCTGCTCACAGCCTAGCCCGGCTTTCTCAACCCAGGAACAGCTGATACGCCGGGTTGTCGCTCTCGTCCCAGTACGGATAGCCGATTTGCTCCAGGGCGGCCGGCACCAGGTGACGTTCCTCGTGGGGCACTTGCAGGCCGGCGACCACACGGCCATCCGCCGCACCGTGGTTGCGGTAGTGGAACATCGAGATATTCCAGCGTCCGCCCAGCTTGTTGAGGAAGTTGAACAACGCGCCCGGGCGCTCCGGGAATTCGAAGCGCAGCACCACTTCGTCGATGACGTGGGCCGCATGCCCGCCGACCATGTGACGGATGTGCAGCTTGGCCAGTTCGTTGTCGGTGAGGTCGAGTACTGGGAAACCTTGTTCCGTCAGGCTGGCGATCAGCTTGCCGCGCGGGTCGTTTTCCGGGTGCGTCTGCACGCCGACGAAAATGTGCGCTTCGCTGCCGGTGTTGTAGCGATAGTTGAATTCGGTGATCTGGCGCTTGCCGATGGCTTCGCAGAACGCCTTGAAGCTGCCCGGCTTCTCGGGAATGGTCACCGCGATGATCGCTTCGCGACCCTCGCCCAGCTCGGCGCGTTCGGCGACATGGCGCAGGCGGTCGAAGTTGACGTTGGCGCCGGAGTCGATGGCCACCAGGGTCTGGCCGCTGACGCCGCGCGACTCGACGTACTTCTTGATTCCCGCTACGCCCAATGCGCCGGCAGGTTCGGTGATCGAGCGGGTATCGTCGTAGATATCCTTGATGGCGGCGCAGATCTCGTCGGTGCTGACGGTGATCACTTCATCCACATGGTGCTTGCAGATATCGAAGGTGTGCTGGCCGATCTGGGCCACGGCGACGCCGTCGGCGAACAGCCCCACGGTTGGCAGCACCACACGCTCGCCGGCGGCCATGGCCGCTTGCAGGCAATTGGAGTCATCCGGCTCGACGCCGATGACCTTGATGTCCGGGCGCAGGTATTTCACGTAGGCCGCGATCCCTGCGATCAATCCGCCACCGCCCACCGGGACGAAGATCGCATCCAGGCGACCCGGGTGCTGGCGCAGGATCTCCATCGCCACCGTGCCCTGCCCGGCAATGGTGTGGGGATCGTCATAAGGGTGGATGTAGACGTAGCCCTTTTCGTCGACCAGTTTGAGCGAATAGGCCAGGGCTTCGGGGAACGAATCGCCGTGCAGCACCACTTTGCCGCCTCGCGAGCGCACGCCTTCGACCTTGATTTCCGGGGTGGTCTTGGGCATCACGATGGTGGCCTTGACGCCCAGCACCTTGGCCGCCAGGGCCAGGCCCTGGGCGTGATTGCCCGCTGAAGCCGTGACCACGCCGCGTGCGCGCTCTTCGTCGCTGAGCTGGGTCAGCTTGTTGTAGGCCCCGCGAATCTTGAACGAGAACACCGGTTGCAGGTCCTCGCGCTTGAGCCAAATGCTGTTGCCCAGCCGTTCGGAGAGCTGGCGAGCCCTCTGCAGTGGGGTTTCTACGGCAACGTCGTAGACGCGCGAGGTGAGGATCTTCTTGACGTACTGTTCGAGCATCGGAAAGCATCACTGAGCGGGTTGGGCAGGGCCAAGGAGTCTAACCCGGCTTTTGGCCGGGCGACCACACGAATTAAGGCACTTCGAGCGCAGAAATCCCCGTGGCGAGGGCGCTTGCTCCCGCTCGACTGCGAAGCAGGCGCGATTGATCGCTGCTGTATATCAATGGGGGACCGCTTCGCGGTCCAGCGGGAGCAAGCTCCCTCGCCACGCTGGATCGGTGCCAATCAGGCAATGACCAAGACCCTTTCGGCGCCTATAATGCCGGCTTTTCGTTCCCACTCGGCACCTTCGGAGCCCGCATGACCCAGGATCAACTCAAACAGGCCGTGGCCCAGGCTGCTGTCGACCTCATCCTCCCGAAACTGGATGACAAGAGCATTGTCGGGGTGGGCACTGGCTCCACGGCCAATTGCTTCATCGACGCGCTGGCACAGCACAAGGGCGCGTTCGACGGTGCGGTCGCCAGCTCCGAAGCCACCGCCGCGCGCCTCAAGGGCCACGGGATTCCGGTGTATGAACTCAACACCGTGAGCGATCTGGAGTTCTACATCGACGGCGCCGACGAAAGCGACGCCCACCTGAACCTGATCAAGGGCGGTGGCGCGGCCCTGACCCGCGAGAAAATCGTCGCGGCCGTGGCCAAGACCTTCATCTGCATCGCCGACGCCAGCAAACTGGTGCCGGTGCTCGGCGCATTCCCGTTGCCGGTAGAGGTCATCCCGATGGCGCGCAGCCACGTGGCCCGCCAGTTGGTGAAGCTGGGCGGCGATCCGGTGTATCGCGAAGGCGTGCTGACCGATAACGGCAACATCATCCTCGATGTGCACAACCTGCAGATCACCAACCCGGTGGAGCTGGAAAGCCAGATCAACGCCATCGTCGGCGTGGTCACCAACGGCCTGTTCGCAGCCCGCCCGGCGGACGTGCTTCTGCTCGGGACGCCTGAAGGGGTCAAGACCCTGCGGGCGGAGTAAGCCGAAGCCAAGTGATTATTGAGCTGGACTCAAGCCCGCTCCCACATTGGGGTGTGATGGGGCAGGATCAGCCGATCAAGGCTGCGGCTTCTTGAAGACGTAGAACAGATTCGGCTCGCTCACCAGATACAGGTTGCCGTCATCGTCCATGGCCAGGCCTTCAGCCTGGGGCACGGTTTGCTGCAGGCCGTGACGGCCCTTGCTCAGTGACAAGGTGCTCAACGGCCGGCCGTCGATATCCAGCTCGATAATCAACCGCGACTCCTCGGACAGCGCCAGCAAATGGCCGCTGCGCTCGTCGTATTGCAGGCTTGAGAGATCGCGCACGAACAGCCCGGCGTCACGCTGGGGATTGTTGATGACATGGACCGCGTAGGACTTTTCTGGGTTGTGGTGGGGAAACCCATGCACTTCATAGATCAGCATCGGGTCGCGCTCCTTGGCCACGAACAGCCGCTTGCCCACCGAATCGTAGGCCAACCCTTCGAAACCCTTGTTGCGGGTCATGTGCACGCCGAGGGACATCTGCTCGGCATCGGCCGCGTCGAGGAAGCGGGTGTCGTCTTCCAGGCGAACCTTGATCAGCCGCTGCTGGCTTTCGTCGGAGATGACATAAATGTCTTCGCTGATGAATTCCACCGCCTCGGGATCGCCGAAGCCAATCAGCGCGATACGCCGCAGGACTTTGCCGTCCAGCGACAGCTCGATCAATTCGGCATTCTTGTTGGTGACGGTGAACAGGCTCTGGCGTACCGGATCGAACGTCAGCGCCGACACGTCGTCGTCCAGGCCGTCGATCACCTGTGCCTCGACCGCGACCCGGAATTGGTCCAGGGCGATGGCTTGTTCGTGGGTGGGTTTCCACAGGGTGCCGAGGTTGAACCAGGCGCGTTCGAACAAGCGCAGGTGCTGTCCCGCGGCGATCAGGGCGATCAACGCGGTTGTGGTCAACAAGAGGATCAAGGGTTTGAGGTGGGCGAGTCGACGCATGTGGGGTGGGCTCGGATAGGATCAGGCGGTGGGAAATACCACGACCGCCTGAACTGAAGCTTAATGGCTGTGTGCCACACCCTACAACGAAGGGAGAATAATCCTACAGGGTAATGCCGTTAGCGTTGTTTTTCGAAACGATAGAACAGGTTTGGCTCGCTGACCATGTAGAGGTTGCCGGCCTCGTCGGCGGCGATGCCTTCGGCGCGGGGAATCGTGTCCTTGAGACCGTTGAAGCCCCCCAGCAACGCCATGAAACTGACCTGTTTGCCTTTTTCGTCCAGCTCCAGCAACAGGTGCGAGTCGGCTGAAAGGGCCAGCGTATGACCGGTGCGCGGGTCGATCGCCGCGGCCGAGAGGTTGCGCATCTGGAGCTCATCGCTGGTGTGGGGCTGTTTGTTGCCCGTGAGCGACTGGCTGCCGTCGCTTTTCCAAGTGAACAGGGCTGGCGGGCGTTCCTCGCCAAGTATCAGTTGCTGATTGCGCGGGTCCCAGGCGATGGCTTCGAAGCCCTTGTTCTGGTTCTTCGAGGGTCCGAGATCGTAGAGGGGGAAGTCCGCGCGATTCAGTTCGCGGGTGTTGGCATCTACCTGGACGATCGACAGTGTGTGATCACGTTCGTCGGTAATCGCCAGCAGGCCGTTGTTCATGGAGGCCACGCCTTCGGGGTTGCTCCAGCCCACCAGCGGCATCTTGCGCAGCACGTCACCCTGCAGGGTCAGTTCGGTCAGGAACGGGTTCTTGCCCATGACGGCGAACAGCGTCTTGGTCTGCGGGTTGTAGGTCACGTCGGACGCTTCGTCCTTCTCCATGCCGGGCAGCGGCTTGGCGTCGATCACGGCGTGGTAATCCGGCAGCCAGACGCTTGCCTGGCGCTGGGCCGGGGTTTCGAATTGTTCCGATACCCAGAGCGCGCCCCGGTTATCCCAATGCATCGCAAATGCCAGGCCGTAGGCCGCAGCCGCCACCAGCAGTAACCAGGTGTACCAGGGCAGGGCGAAGCGCGGGCGGCGGGTGGGTTTGGCAGGCGATAGGGTCTGGGTTTTGTCCATTGGGCGATGCGTTCCAGGAAATTCGGCTAGGGGACTGGCAGGTTCAGATACCGCAAAGCCCGGAATTATCCGGATGGCGTGTGAAAAAACAGTAAATGGTGGGGCGGGCACCATGAATCCACTGTGGGAGCGAGCCTGCTCGCGATGGCGGTGTGTCAGCCAACCCTAATGAGTCGGATAGACCGCAATCGCGAGCAGGCTCGCTCCCACAAGGGAGGGTGTGGACTCTGCAGTTAACGAACGCTGCTCTTGAAGCTGCTTGCCCCAGGCAGTTCCAGCACCAGCTCGTCGCCCACGTTCAACGGCCCCACGCCTGCCGGGGTGCCGGTGAGGATCACGTCGCCGGCCTGCAGCGAAAAGCAGCCGGCCATGTGCTGGATCATCGGGACGATGGGGTTGAGCATCAGGCTGCTGTTGCCGTCCTGGCGCACTTCACCGTTGATGGTCAGGCGTACGGGAATGTCGGTCAGGTCGGCAAAAGTGCTGCTGGAGACGAACGGTGCGAGTACCGCTGCGCCGTCGAACGACTTGGCGATTTCCCAAGGCAGGCCCTTGGCCTTGAGCTCGGCTTGCTTGTCCCGCAGGGTCAGGTCCAGGGCCGGGGCGAAGCCGGAAATGGCGTCCAGGACTTCTTCGGCGCTCGGCCGGGTCGACAAGGGTTTGCCGATCAGCACGGCGATTTCTGCCTCGTAGTGCACCGAGCCTCGTTCGGTCGGGATGCTGAAGCCACCTTCCAGTGGCACCACGCAACTGCCCGGCTTGATGAACAACAGTGGCTCGGTGGGCACCGGGTTATCCAGTTCCTTTGCATGTTCGGCGTAGTTACGGCCAATGCACACCAATTTCCCTACCGGGAAATGAATACGGGTACCGTCGACATATTGGTGCTGATAGCTCATTACCGACTCCTGCTTCTGGGTTCATCAGGCATTTTTTTGCGTCAAGCCGCGAAAATCTTGCCCGGGTTCATGATGCCGTTCGGATCGAACACGGCCTTCACCGCTTTCATGTATTCGATCTCCACTGGCGAGCGACTATAAGTCAGATAGTCGCGCTTGGTCATGCCCACGCCGTGTTCGGCGGAAATCGAACCGTTGTACTTCTCGACGGTTTCAAAGACCCATTTGTTCACGGTAGCGCACTTGGCGAAGAACTCATCCTTGCTCAGGTTTTCCGGCTTGAGGATGTTCAGGTGCAGGTTGCCGTCGCCGATATGGCCGAACCAGACAATTTCGAAATCCGGATAGTGTTCGCCGACGATCGCGTCGATTTCCCGCAAGAAGGCCGGCACCTTCGACACCGTGACCGAGATGTCGTTCTTGTACGGCGTCCAGTGGGAAATGGTTTCGGAGATGTACTCGCGCAGCTTCCAGAGGTTGTGCAACTGGGTTTCGCTCTGGCTCATCACGCCGTCGAGCACCCAGCCTTGCTCCACGCAGTGTTCGAAGGTTTCCAGGGCGTGGTTGGCGACTTCCTCGGTGGTGGCTTCGAATTCCAGCAGTGCGTAGAACGGGCACTCGGTGTCGAACGGTGCAGGTACGTCACCGCGTCCCAGGACCTTGGCCAGGGCCTTGTCGGAGAAGAATTCGAAGGCGGTCAGGTCCAGCTTGCCCTGGAAAGCGTGCAATACCGGCATGATCGAGTCGAAGTCCGGCGTGCCGAGCACCATCGCGGTGAGGTTTTTCGGGGCGCGGTCCAGGCGCATGGTGGCCTCGACCACGAAGCCCAGGGTGCCTTCGGCGCCGATGAACAACTGGCGCAGGTCGTAGCCGGTGGCGTTCTTGATCAGGTCCTTGTTCAGTTCCAGCAGGTCGCCCTTGCCGGTGACGACCTTCATGCCAGCCACCCAGTTACGGGTCATGCCATAGCGAATGACCTTGATCCCGCCGGCATTGGTGCCGATATTGCCACCAATCTGGCTGGAACCTGCCGAGGCGAAGTCGACCGGGTAGTACAGGCCATGTTCCTCGGCCTTGTTTTGCAGTTGTTCGGTGACCACGCCGGGCTGGCACACCGCCGTACGGTCGGTGAGGTTCACATCGAGGATCTGGTTCATGTAGTCGAACGACACGACCACTTCGCCGTTGGCCGCCACGGCAGCGGCGGAAAGGCCGGTGCGCCCGCCCGACGGCACCAGCGCAACCTTGTGCGCGTTGGCCCAGCGCACGATGGCCTGGACTTGCTCGATGGTTTTTGGAAAGACGATGGCTGTCGGTGCCGGGGCGAAGTGCTTGGTCCAATCCTTGCCATAAGCGTTCAGGGAGTCCGCATCGGTCAGGACCTTGCCAGGTTCGACCAGGGATTTCAGCTCTTCTATCAGGACAGGGTGGGTCATCGACAGAACTCTCGCACAATTCATGGTCACCCTGAAGACGCTTCACGTCGCAGAATGAGTGTTTGGAGGTCGCATATGCTAGCATACGCCCCCCGCAGAGGCGTGCTAACAGGCCGAGCTGCGGGCGCGGCGAATCCGCCGCGCGGGCAGCCTGACGTTGCCCACTTCCCTGCCATTTTTCTCTGGGATACAGGTTACGCAGATGAGCAAGACTTCTCTCGATAAGAGCAAGATCAAGTTCCTTCTTCTCGAAGGCGTCCACCAATCGGCTGTCGACGTCCTCAAGTCGGCGGGCTACACCAGCATCGAGTACATCACCAGTTCTCTGCCGGAAGCCCAGCTCAAGGAAAAGATCTCCGATGCTCACTTCATCGGCATTCGCTCCCGCACCCAACTGACCGAAGAGATCTTCGACCACGCCAAGAAACTGGTCGCAGTCGGCTGTTTCTGCATCGGCACCAACCAGGTGAACCTCAACGCGGCGCGCGAGCGCGGTATCGCGGTGTTCAACGCGCCGTACTCCAACACCCGTTCCGTTGCCGAACTGGTGCTGGCCGAAGCGATCCTGCTGCTGCGTGGCATCCCTGAGAAAAATGCTTCCTGCCACCGCGGTGGCTGGATCAAGAGCGCGGCGAACTCCTTCGAGATCCGCGGCAAGAAGCTGGGTATCGTTGGCTACGGTTCGATCGGTACCCAGTTGTCGGTACTGGCCGAAGGCCTTGGCATGCAGGTGTACTTCTACGACACCGTGACCAAGCTGCCGCTGGGCAACGCCACCCAGGTCAACAACTTGCACGAGTTGCTGGGCATGTCCGACATCGTGACCCTGCACGTGCCGGAAACCGCCGCTACCCAATGGATGATCGGCGAGAAGGAAATCCGTGCCATCAAGAAGGGCGGGATCCTGATCAACGCCGCTCGTGGCACCGTGGTCAAGCTCGACGCCCTGGCCGAAGCGATCAAGGACAAGCACCTGATCGGCGCGGCCATCGACGTGTTCCCGGTGGAGCCACGCTCCAACGACGACATCTTCGAAAGCCCGCTGCGTGGCCTGGACAACGTGATCCTGACCCCCCACATCGGCGGTTCCACCGCTGAAGCCCAGGCCAACATCGGCCTGGAAGTGGCGGAAAAACTGGTCAAGTACAGCGACAACGGTACGTCGGTATCGTCGGTGAACTTCCCGGAAGTGGCCCTGCCGGCGCACCCTGGCAAGCACCGCCTGCTGCACGTCCACGAGAACATTCCGGGCGTGATGAGCGAGATCAACAAGGTCTTCGCCGAAAACGGCATCAACATCTCCGGTCAGTTCCTGCAGACCAACGAGAAAGTCGGTTACGTCGTGATCGACGTCGACGCCGAATACTCGGACCTGGCGCAAGAGAAGCTGCAACACATCAAAGGCACCATCCGTTGCCGCGTGCTGTTCTAAGCAGGCCTGGCTTGTAATGAAAAACGGGAGCCCCGCAGGGGGCTCCCGTTTTTTCTGCCTGGCACAAAACCCAACCTGTGGGAGCGGGCTTGCTCGCGAAGGCGGTTTTTTCAGCCGATATATCACTGACTGATACACCGCCTTCGCGAGCAAGCCCTCTCCTACAAGAGGCTGCGGTTTTCCAGGCGGGGCCGGGTTACTTCACGATGACAGTGATCTTCTGGGATACGATCGGCGGATCGAACGGCATGTGGCCGCTGTCGCCCAGTTCCAGTTGCAAAGTGTGCTTGCCTGGGGCCAGCTTGATCTCGGCCTGGGTTTGCGCTTTGCCAAAGTGCATGTGGTTGGGGTCATTCGGAATCGGTGCGCCGGCGGCCGGCAGTTTGTCGACATCGATCAGCAGGTGATGATGCCCTGTGTTCTTGGTCATATCGCCGGCCGGAGCCAGGGCGATTTCCTTGACGCCGAACTTGACGGTGAATTCCTGGCTGACGGTGGCGCCGTCCTGCGGCGCTACAATGAACACTTCTGCACCTTTGGGTGCCGGGGTCGCGGCTGACGCCAGCATCGAAGCGCCCAACATCAGGCTGGCCAACGCAGCACGAGACATAAAACTTTTCATTTTTTTCTCCAGTTTTTTCCGTGAAATCCGCGAGGCCATGACAACTTCATGACCAATCGTTGTCGAAGCCTGCAATAACCATAGCAAAGCGAGCCCGAAACGAGCGCCGCTTGTACAAATACAAAGGAGTGACCATGCGTTTTCTGCCTGGCCTGATCTGCCTGCTACCCCTTTTTAGCCCCTTGGCCCATGCCGAACTGATCGATGACATCAACGACCGTGGCGAACTGCGCATCGCCCTTGAGGGCAATACGGCTCCCTTCAACTTCAAGGAGGACGGCAAGCTCACCGGGTTCGAAGTGGAACTGGGTGAAATGCTGGCCGCTGAACTCGATGTGCGCGCCGATTTCGTGGTCACCGAGGCCGGGGACCTGCTGACCGGTGTGGAGAGCGGCAAGTACGACGTCGCCATCAATCACATAGCAATGACCCCGGAACTGGCGGAACGTTTCGACACCAGCGCCGTTTACAGCCACCCGGATGCGCAACTGCTGGCGAGCAAGGAGCCGGAGCCGCGTCCGCTGGTCCTGGCTCAGTCTTTCCAGCCGGAAGAGAAAAGCATCCCGGCGCCGAGCCTGGTGATTCCGTTCCAGAAGGGCAACCCGGCCTTCAAGGCGAGCCTGGACAACGCACTGACGCGTATCAAGGAGGATGGGCGGTTGGAGCAGTTGTCGCGCAAGTGGTTGGGTAAGCAGGAGTGACGAGGCCTGGAAACAAGCGCCCTCGCCACAGGGTTTAGCATCCGCCCGGTCCAGGCGGGCCAGTCTTCAGAGTTTACGCCAGACACTCGCCAGCCAAGGCTGTTGCTCGCGCGGCAGCCCCGCTGGCCGGTAGTAGTGCTCCAGCTCCATAAACCCCGCTTCGGTGAGCAGCGTGCGCCAGGCCGTCAGGTCGTGGTAGGCGCCGAAGCGCTGGCCGTTCCAGCCCTCCTGGTTTTCGCCCCGCGGATTTGAGCTGAACAGCACGCCGCCCGGCTTGAGCGTGGCGTGCAGTTGTTTGAGCACCCGGGGCAATTCCTGGAGTGGGATATGGAACAGCACTGCGTTGGCAAAGATTCCGTCAAAGCGTCCGGCTGGCAGGTCGAGGTTGAGGAAGTCCTGGAGCCAGACCTCGCAGCCGCTGTCCTGGCGAGCCATCCGGGCAAATTCCGCCGAGCCGTCCAGGCCGACCGCCACATGCCCCATCCCGGTAAAGGTGCGCAAGTCACGCCCGGGACCGCAGCCGAAATCGAGAATGTGCAACGGTGCCTGGCCCTGGATATGTCGCAGCAAGGCGTCGATGTTCTGGCTGACATCGTGATCGCGGGTGCCTTCGCGAAAGCTTTCGGCTACTGAATTGTAGTGACCCAGGGTCGTGGCAGTGATGGTGTGCAGGTCGTCGGCTCTGTGTTTCATGGGCATTGGCTGGGGTAGGGAGCGTCCGCCGACTATACCGCAAGATCCTTGGTCTGCCTGTGGTCTGCCTGTGGCTGATCAGTGGGAGCAAGCTTTGCTCCCACTGATCAGCGTTTGTTCAAACCGCGCGCCAAGCGGTCCCCACCCAGTTGGATCAACGCTACCAACGCCACCAGCAACACGATCACCGTGAGCATGATCTGGCTGTCAAAACGTTGGTAGCCATAGCGGTAGGCGATGTCCCCCAGGCCACCGGCACCGATCGCCCCGGCCATGGCCGAGGAGTTGATCATGGTCACCAAGGTGATAGTGAAGCCGCCGACGATACCTGGCAGGGCTTCGGGCAGCAGCACATGCCAAACGATGTGCCAGCGCCGGCAGCCCATGGCCTGGGCGGCTTCGATCAGGCCATGGTCGACCTCCCGCAGGCTGACTTCGGCAATGCGGGCGAAGAATGGCGTGGCGGCGATGGTCAGCGGCACCACCGCAGCCCATACACCGTAGGTGGTGCCGACGATCAGCCGAGTGAACGGGATCAGCGCCACCATCAGGATCAGGAACGGGATCGAACGGAACAGGTTCACGAACGCCCCCAGGGCCCGGTTCAAGGCCGGCGCTTCATAGATCCCGCCCTTGCCGCTGGTGACCAGGATCACCGCCAGCGGAATGCCTGCCAGCAATGCAATCAGCGACGACACGCCCACCATCAGGAAGGTGTCGATGAAACCCTGCAACAACCGATCAAACCACATAACCCAGCACCTCCACCCGTTGTGCCCAATTACCCGCACGTTGCCGCAGTTCCTCGGCACCCCATGACGAGCCGCTCACCGCCAACAGCAGTTGCCCCAACCCGTGGCCCTGGATACGCTCGATGCCTCCGTGCAACAGCCGCACTCGCCCACCGAGGGCGCTGAACAATGCGGCGAGATCGGGTTCATCCCGCCCGATTCCGGTGAATTGAAGGCGCAGCACGGTGGCGGCATCCGCCGATGTCGGCTGTCCCTGCAGACGGTCTTGCAGTTCTTGCGGTAGGGCGTGTTGCAACGGCGCGAGCAGCGTTCGACTGACCTCGTGCTGCGGGTTGCCGAACACTTCCCAGACCGGACCCTGCTCGACGATCCGTCCTTGTTCGAGCACCACCACCCGGTCGCAGACTTCGCGGATCACCGCCATTTCATGGGTGATCAACACGATGGTCAGGCCCAGCCGCTGGTTGATCTCACGCAGCAGGGCGAGGATCGATTGGGTGGTCTCCGGGTCCAGGGCCGAGGTGGCCTCGTCGCACAACAGGATCTGCGGGTCATGGACCAGCGCCCGGGCAATCCCGACCCGCTGCTTCTGCCCGCCGGAGAGTTGCGCCGGATACGCCTTGTGCTTGCCTTGCAGGCCGACCAGCTCCAGCAGCTCGCGAACTTTGCGCTGGCGCAGGTCCTTGGGCACGCCGGCCACTTTCAGCGGCAGCTCGACGTTCTGCCACACCGTCTTGGCCGACATCAGGTTGAAATGCTGGAAGATCATGCCGACGCGCCGGCGCAGCTCCACCAGGCGGTCTTCATCGTAGTCGGCGATGTTCACCTGATCGATCAACACCCGCCCGCTGCTGGGCTGTTCGAGCCGGTTGATGGTGCGGATCAGCGACGACTTGCCAGCGCCGCTGCGGCCGATGATGCCGAACACCTCGCCGCGCTGGATCGCCAGGTCGATGCCCTGCAACGCCGGCACCTGGGCGCCTTCGTAGGTTTTGCCCAAGCCGATGAAGCGCACGTGGGCGCGGTTCAATTCCGGGTGCAGTTCGGTCTGGTCGGCGCTCTGGCGTGTGGGTGTTTCATGTCGGAGTCGAACGTTGACAGCGCTCATGGTCAACCTTCCCAACCGGCCTGGTAGAGCTTGCCGTGGGCCTTGTCCAGGGCAGCACGCACGGCGGGCGAGTGCTGATAGATGTCGACGAACTTGATCAACCGCGGGTCGTTCTTGCTCTTGGGCTGGATCACGAACTGGATGACGTACTCCTTGTGATCGAGGCCGTCGAACAGCAACGCTGAGGTTGCATCGAAGGTCTTGGCCAGGCGGATATAGGCGGGATAGCCCTGCACCAGGTCGGCGTCATCATAGGCGCGCACCAGTTGCACGGCTTCTACTTGCAGGATCTTGAGTTTCTTGGGGTTGGCGACGATGTCTTCTTCGGTGGCTTTGTAGCCTACTCCCGGCTTGAGGGTGATCAGGCCGGCCTTGGCCAGCAGCTGCAAGCCGCGGCCGCTGTTGATGGGGTCGTTGGCGATGGCGACGCTGGCGCCTTCGGGCAGTTCGTCGAAGCTTTTGTATTGCTTCGAATACAGGCCGACGTTGTTGATGATCCCCGGCGCGAACGGCACCAGGTCGAACCCGGCGGCGGCCTTGGCGTTTTCCAGGAACGGAATGTGCTGGAAGTAGTTCACGTCGATGTCACCGGAGGCGAGGCTGACGTTGGGCGCGATCCAGTCGCTGAACTCCACCAGCTCGACTTTCAGGCCTTGCTTGTCGGCCTCCTGCACCGCCGCTTCCAGCGGGATGGCAAACGCAGCAGTGGTGCCGATTTTCAAGGGCGCATCGGCGGCAAACAGCGCCGAGCTGAACAGGCCGAGGGCCAGGGCCAGGGTTTTGACTGGCAGGGAGAGCGCGCGTTTGGTCATGTCAGTTATTCCCGTCATTTTAGGTGCGGTGCATATTTTTTGTGGCGAGCAGAGCTATGTGGGAGCAAGGCTTGCCCGCGATGAAGTTGATGCGGTCTCTCAAAAAAACGAGGTGTCTGCATCGCGAGCAAGCTTTGCTCCCACAGGGTTCAGTATCGGTAGCTCGATCCGGTGTGCTGTTCGGGCAAGTGGCGCCCGGCGTGAAACAACTTTTCGCGCAGAGTGCCGCTGTCGTATTCGGTCTTGTACGAGCCGCGTCGCTGCAGCTCGGGGATCACCAGGTCGATGAAGTCCACGTAGCTTTGCGGCGTGACGAGGCGGGTCAGGTTGAAGCCGTCGAGGCCGGTTTCGGCGATCCACGACTCCAGCTCATCGGCCACCTGTGCGGGTGAACCCACCACCGTGATGTAGCGACCGCCCAAGGCGTGCTGCTCCAGCAGTTTGCGTCGGGTCCAGTCGTTGTTTTGCAGGGTCTTGGTGGCGGACTGGATGGCGTTGCTCTTCACGTACTGGATCGGCTCGTCCAGTTCATACGCGGAAAAGTCGATGCCCGTGGAGGCGGAAAAATGCGCCACCCCGGCCTCGGCGCTGGCATGGCCCAGGTACTCGGCATGCTTGGCCCGGGCGGCCGTTTCGGTCGCGCCGACGATCACGTTCAGGCCCATGAACACCTTGATGTCACCGGGGTTGCGCCCGGCATGGGCGGCGCTGGCGCGAACCTTGTCCACCTGCACCTTGGTCGCCGGTTTGTTCTGGCCGCTGATGAACACGCACTCGGCGTGCTGCCCGGCGAACAGCAAGCCGCGCTCCGAACTGCCGGCCTGGAACAGCACCGGCGTGCGCTGGGGCGAGGGTTCGCAAAGGTGATACCCCTCGACCTGGTAGAACTCGCCTTGGTGCCGAACCTTGTGCACCTTCTCGGGCAGGGCATAAATCCGCCGTTCGCGATCGTTGAGTACGGCGTCGTTTTCCCAGCTGCCTTCCCAGAGTTTGTAGAGCACTTTCAGGTACTCGTCGGCCTGGTCGTAACGACGGTCGTGCTCGACTTGCGCGGTCAGGCCCATGGCCTTGGCCGCGCTGTCCAGGTAACCGGTGACGATGTTCCAGCCGACCCGACCACGACTCAGGTGATCGAGGGTGCTCATGCGGCGGGCGAACAGGTAGGGCGGCTCGTAGGTGAGGTTGGCGGTGAGGCCGAAACCGAGGTTCTTCGTCACGGCGGCCATCGCGGAGACCAGCAGCAACGGGTCGTTGACCGGCAGCTGGATCGACTCTTTGAGCGTGACGTCCACCGACTGCTGATACACGTCATACACCCCGACGATATCAGCGAGGAACAGCCCGTCGAACAGCCCGCGTTCGAGCAACTGGGCCAGGCTCGTCCAATATTCGAGGGTGTTGTACTGCGTCGACGTATCCTGTGGATGGGTCCACAGGCCGTGATTGATGTGGCCGATGCAGTTCATGTTGAACGCGTTGAGCAGGATCTTTTTCTTGTCGGCCGCCATCAGATCGTCCCCCGCAGCGGCGGCTTTTCATCGTTGAGGTAGAAGTTGCCCACCGCGTGGTATTTCCAGCGCACCGGGTCGTGCAGCGTGTGCACCCGGGCATTGCGCCAGTGACGATCGAGACCATGTTCGGCCAGGGTCGCCTGGCTACCGGCCAGTTCGAACAATGTGGTGCCGGCGGCCAGAGAAATTTCGGTGCTGATGGCGCGGGCTTCGGCCACGGCGATCGAGGCGGCGGCGACCGTCTCGGCATCAGGGGCGGCCTGGGCCTGGTCGAGAAACTCGCCGGCGCGCTCCAGCAGGGCTTCGGCGGCGTGCAGGCGGATGCTCAACTGGCCGAAACTCTTGAGGGTGAGCGGATCTTCAGTGGCGATGTCGCTGGTGGCGTCGATCCACGGCCGGGTTTTGGTCCGGACAAAATGCAAGGCGTCTTCATAGGCCGCGCGGGCGATGCCGGTGTCGATGGCCGCGTGCAGAATCTGCGCCAGCGGCCCGACTGGCGTGGGGCGTTCGAAGGCGCGCTGGAACGGCACGATGTCTTCGGCGGCAACGTGGACATCTTCGAATACCACCGAGCCGCTGCCGGTGGTGCGCTGGCCAAAGCCGCTCCAGTCGTCGATCACCGTCAGGCCCTTGCTGTTGCTGGGGACGAACGCCAGTTGCTGCACGCCGTGCTCGTCCACCACTGAGGTGGGGATGCGCTGGGCGTAGATCGCGCCCGTGGCGTAGAACTTGCGACCGTTGATGCGATAACCCGCGCCGTCTCGGCGCAGTTGGGTGGTGCGGTCGTGGGCGGTCTTGGTTCCCAATTCCGCCAGGGCATTGCCAAAACGTTGGCCGGCCAGCACCTCGGCGTACAGGCGCTGCTTTTGCGCTTCGCTGCCATTCACCCGCAGCACTTCCAGCGCGTAGTAGTGGTTTTGTGGAATCTGTCCGAGGGAACCGTCGGCCTGGGCGATCAGTGCGATAACCTTGGCCAGGGTGACGTTGGACACGCCGGCGCCGCCATAGGCCTTGGGTACGCTGATGCCCCACAGGCCCGAGCGGGAGAAGGCCTCCAACTCCGGGTGCGGCAGGCGACGCTCGCGGTCGCGCAGGGCGCTGTCGCGCTTGAAGTCATCGGCCAGGTCGTTGGCCACGATCAGGGCTTGTTCATCGCTGGTGATCACCGCGACGTGTTGGGAAAGCGTCATGTGCTGCTCCAGAGGTCGGGTCGTCAGATCCAGGAATGCCGGGCCGGCAAGGTGCCGTTCAGGTGGTAGGCGCCTACCGCGTGATACTTCCAGCGCACCGGGTCGTGCAGGGTGTGGACCCGTGCGTTGCGCCAATGGCGATCGAGGTTGAATTCGGCGAGGGTGGCGCGGCTGCCGGCCAGCTCGAAGAGTTTTTCGCTGGCGTGCAGAGCGATCTCGGTGGTCAGCACCTTGGCTTCGGCCACGGCAATCGAGGCGCGGGCGGCCGACTGCGCAGTGATGGGCGCGGCGCTGACCTCGTCCAGTACCTGACCGGCCTTGCGCAGCAGCGCTTCGGCCGCGTGCAGTTCAATCTTCAGCTTGCCGATGTCGGCGATCACGTAGAGGTCGTCGCTGGCCCGCTCGACCTTGGCGTCTATCCACGGCCGGGCGCGTTCGCGAACGAAGGCGATGGCGTCGTCAATGGCTCCCCGGGCAATGCCTGCGTCGATGGCGGCCTGGATCAGCTGTGAGATCGCGCCTTGCACATTCGGCGCTTCGTTGATGCGCCAGTTATCCAGGACCAGGTCGGCGTCGACCCGCACATGGTTGAGCAGCACGGTGCCGCTGGCCGTGGTGCGCTGGCCGAACCCCGACCAGTCGTCGACGATGCGCAGGCCCGGTGTGCCACGACGGACGAATGCCAGCACTTGCCGACCCTCGTCGTTGAGCGCCTTGACCGCCACCCAATGGGCGAACAGCGCACCCGTGGAATAGAACTTCTGGCCATCGATGACAAAGCTGTCGCCGTCGGCAGTGATCCGGGTCTTGAGTTCAAGGGTATTGCGAACGCCACGTTCCGGCCCGGCGTTGCCGATACGCCAGCCTTCCAGCACGCTTTGCAGGAGGAATTTCTTCTGCCGCTCGGTGCCGGTGCCGAGGATCAGTTGGAGAATGCCAAACTGGTTTTGCGGGATCTGTCCCAGGGCCGGGTCGGCGGCGGAAATGATCGCGAACACATCGGCGATCGTGACGAACGAGACCTGCGGGCCACCGTATGCCCGGGGAATGGCGATGCTGCCCAATCCGCTGCGGGTGAATTGTTCGATTTCCGACCAGGGCAGTTTGCGTTGTTGGTCGCGCCGGGCGGCTTGCTGACGGGCCACTTGCGCCAGTTCGCGAGCGGCCTTGATGGCCTCGGCGTCGTTGCGCAGTACCTGCGCTGGCAACAACAGGGGAGCGATGTCCAGGTCGCTCTGGACCTTTGCTTGCGCCAGATCCGACATCACCGCCGCTCCGTGGCTGCTGGCAGCGCCCTGGCGCCCTGCACTGGGGTGTTTGTGTTCCGTACCATACCCACCTCACATCTCTTCTAAAACGCCGCGTTTGCGACGAACAAAATCAGGAATGTCCGGTGGTCCGGTGTATATACCTTATTCACTTGTAAAAAGTTTTAGAACTACCTTTTAGGAATATGGATAGGTTGGTTTTGTGCGCTCACAGGGTGAACAGGCTTTTTGTGGCGAGGGAGCTTGCTCCCGCTGGGTTGCGCAGCAACCCTTGCTTTTTGCCAATGGGTGCGAAGCGTTCACAAAGAGTGGGGCTGCTACGCAGCCCAGCGGGAGCAAGCTCCCTCGCCACAGGGTCATCGTTTTTCTTGAGTGAACAGCATGGGGCCGATCAAGCTTTTGTGCGACGCGGTTCGGCGACCATGAGCGCCTCTTTCGGCGGGCTCTTGAGGTACGGATTGGCGCAACCGATCTTCAACGTCCGCGGCGGCGCCCATTGGGAATTGTTGCCCACGCGGTCGAGGATGCAGTAGGTCACCTCCAGGCGCAGGTCTTCTCCCGCTTCAAGGATGATCTCCGGCGGCACCCAGATGTTGATCGGCTGCCCGACCTCGCCGGCCGTGACCGCCGGCAGGTCCATGCGCACGTCACCCCAGCGCAGCGTCACGGCATCGCCAACCGCCATGTTCAGGTAGGGGTCGATGGTCAACGGTACGCCGCGCTTGACCTGATTGGGGTTTACGCCATGGCGCCGGATGGCGTCCGGAATCCGCACGGGTGCCAGCCCTTGGTTTTCGTCGCCGCTCAAGGCCGATGGCTGGCCGCCCGGGCAATCGAGCTTGACCTGGACCCGTCGTTTGGCCGAAAGCACCGGGCCGCGTCCGACCTGCATCACGCGGTAGTGAATGCACGAGGTTCCGTGGGTGATGAAGCTCTCCGGTATGCGTAGCGTGATGCTGTCCTGCATATCCTGCGGCGTCACCAGGTGCGAGCCGACGTAGCAGTCGTCCCAGAACAGCTCGATCAAATCGCCCGTGTCCATGCCGGGATAGGCGGCGATGGCGACTTCCAGGCGGGCGGCGCTGGTGATGTTGACGCCGGTGCGGTGAGCATTGGCCAGGATGGGCGCGGCCAGGGCGGTTATCTTCGACGTACATGTCATGCAGTTCTCCTTGATGCTTGAAAGCGAAATCCATTTCGGGAAGAGCAACGGCGTTCAATCTCGACATATTTTTAGTTATGCAGTTATCAATCCCGACGACAGGACTCGCCGTGCGGAACAAAAAATAATGTGCGTCGCCTGTTGCCCTTAGATAAGGGCTCAGCAGTTTCAGTGTCAATAGAGGCACTTGCTGGATAAAACATTGTGCAAGTCTTCAGAAATGTCCTACGTGCTGACGTTAATTAAGCTCGGCGTCAAACGTCTTTTTCCTCGACTTGCCCCCGCGTGAAGCGTCCTGGCGAAAGACTGTCGACGCCGTTGGATTGAGCGCCGATAAAGCGAAATTGTTACAGGCAGGCGCTTGTCACGCCTAAGAGCGAAGCAAGTGGGTGGCTTTGAAAGTTGCGAGTTATTTCGCGGGGGATAAATCAGCAATGAACGCGCTATCACTTCCTTTCCTGGAAGGGATAGCGCGTTCAATAACCTGTTCGATGCCGTATCAGGCGGAGAGAAACTTGCTGAGGAATTGGCGGGTGCGCTCTTCCTTGGGCGATGCGAACAACGCCTTGGCTTCGCCTTGTTCGACGATCACGCCCTTGTCGAAAAACACCACGCGGTTGGCCACGTCCCGGGCAAAGCCCATTTCGTGGGTCACGATGACCATGGTGCGTTTCTCTTGCGCCAGCCCACGAATGGTCGCCAATACTTCACCCACCAGTTCTGGATCGAGGGCCGAGGTCGGTTCATCGAACAGGATCACCGCAGGCTCCATCGCCAGCGCCCGGGCAATCGCCACGCGCTGTTGCTGGCCGCCGGAAAGGCGCCGTGGGTAGGCGTCTTCCTTGCCGGCCAGGCCGACCTTGGCCAACAGCTTGCGGCCCAGGCTCTCGGCGTCGGCACGGGGCGTCTTCTTCACCACCAGCGGGCCTTCGATGACGTTCTCCAACGCGGTGCGGTGGGGGAACAGGTTGAAGTTCTGAAACACGAAGCCCACTTGCTGGCGCAAGCGCCGCACCAGCCCCTGTTGCTGGTTCAGTGGGCGGCTGCCATCGATTTCGATGTCGCCGACCTTGATCCGGCCGCTGCTGGGTTCTTCGAGGAAGTTCAGGCAGCGCAGGAACGTGGTCTTGCCTGAGCCACTGGGGCCGATTATCGCGACCACTTCGCCTTCTTCGATCTTCAGGTCGATGCCATTGAGCACCACCTGACCCTTGAACTGCTTTGTCAGTTTTTCCACGACAATCATGGGTCAGGACTCCTGGTCATGCCGATTGACCCGGGCTTCCAGGATGTTCTGCAGATGCGCGAGCACGCTCGCCAGAACCCAGTAGATCAGCGCGGCGGCAAGATACATGGTGAAGATTTCGAAGGTGCGGGCGGTGATCAGCTGCGCCTGGCGGAACAGTTCAGGCACCTGGATGGTCGCCGCCAGCGCGGTGTCCTTGACCAGGGAGATGAAGCTGTTGCCCAGCGGTGGCAAGGCTGTGCGCGCCGCCTGCGGCAGGATGGCCCGGCGCAGGGTCTGGGCACGGGTCATGCCGATACTCGCCGCCGCCTCCCACTGGCCGCGCTCGATGGAACCGATCGCCGCTCGCAGGATTTCGCATGCATAGGCCGCCATGTTCAGCGAGAAGCCGATCAGGGCCGCCGGTAGCGGGTCGAGTTCGACGCCCAGTTGCGGCAACCCGTAATAGATCACGAACAACTGCACCAGCAACGGTGTGCCGCGAAAGAACGACACGTAGATGCGGGCGATCCAGTTCACCAGTTTGAAGCGCGACAAACGCATCAACGCCAGGCCGAACCCGAGCAGCAAGCCGAAGAACATGCCGCCCAGGCTGAGGATGACCGTGTAGTACGCGCCCTTGAGCAGGAAGGGCGCGGAGTCCAGCGCAAGTTGAAAAGCGTCTTCCATTATTTCGTGACGTCAGCGCTGAAGTATTTCTCCGAAAGCTTTTTCAGCGTGCCGTCGGCGCGAAGCTTGTCGATGGCCTTGTTCACCGCACCCAGCAGTTCGGGCTCGTTTTTACGCAGCGCAACACCGGATTCCTGACGGGAGAACGCTTCGCCGGCGGCGGCAGTGTCCTTGGCTTTCTTGGCGTATTCCAGCGCAGCAAGACGGTCGATCAGGATGGCGTCGATGCGGCCCACACGAAGGTCCTGGAACTTGGTCGGGTCATCTTCGTAGGTACGTACGTCAGCGCCGGGCACGTTGGCTTTGACCCACTGTTCATAGTTGGTGCCCAGGCCGACGCCGACTTTCTTGCCAGCCAGGTCGGCGGCGGTCTTGATGGTGTCTTTATTCTTGGTCAGGGTCAGCGCCTGGATCCCGGAAACGGTGTACGGCTGGGAGAAGTCGTACTTCTTCTTGCGCTCTTCGGAGATGGTCACCTGGTTGACCACTGCATCTAGGCGCTTGGATTCCAGTGCCGCGAGGATGCCGTCCCATTTGGTCGGTTGCAGCTTGACCTTCACGCCCAGCTCCTTGGCCAGGGCTTCGGAAAACTCCACTTCGAAACCGGTCAGCTTGCCGTCGGCGTCGACGAAGCTGAAGGGTGGGTAAGTGCCTTCCAGGCCGATATTGATCACGCCTTTGTCTTTGATCGTTTGCAACTGCTCACCGGCAACCGCTTGCCCCAGCAGGCCGACACCCAATGCCAGGCCCAGCGAACCTACCAACAGGTTGCGACGTAATGCGGAAAAATTCATGACAAGCCCCTGTGTTTTCTTGATATGGATGAGAAAGGCGTAGCCGCGATTCGAAAAGATTGCCACATCCTGCCTTAAAGCAGGTCGTGCGTCTCGCAGCAAATGTGCCTGTGGCGAGACTATAGAGTGGTCGCTATAGATTGGAAAATAATATTAAATCACTCGGATATTCCAATAGGTAATTGATGCTCCCTGTGGGAACGCAACGCTGTTCACTTAAGTCAGTCGACCTCGCCACAGGAGTCAAACACACCTTTCAGAACGCCGCGTTGTAGGCAAACAGCGCCGGCGCGCCACCGGTGTGCAGGAACAGGATCGGGCCGTCGTCGATGCGGTCGCGGCCGATGCCATCGAGCAGGCCGGCCATGGCCTTGCCGGTGTAGACCGGATCCAGCAGCAGGCCTTCCTGGCTGGCGAGCAGCTTGACCGCTGCCAAGGTCCCGGCGTTCGGCTCGCCGTAGCGGGGCGCGAAATACTCGTCCCACAGGTTCACCTTGAACGCGGCCGGTAGCGCCACATCCAGCAATTGGGCGGTGCGTTCGGCCAGGCCCTGGACCTTCGGGAACTGGTCTTCCTCGCTGCGCGAAACCGTGACGCCAATCACCGGAAGCTGCGGCAGCGCCTCGCTCAAGGCCAGCGCCAGGCCGCTGTGGGTGCCGGCGCTGCCCGAGGCCAAGACCACGGCGGCGAATTCGAGCCCGGTGTCCTTGATCTGTTCGGCCAGCTCCAGGCCGGCGCGCACGTACCCCAGCGCGCCCAAGGCATTCGATCCGCCAATCGGCACCAGGTAGGGTTTTTTCCCATTGCTGCGCAGGCGGCTGGCCAGGGCCTGCAATTGGTCGTCGGCGTTGTCGAGGTTTTCCACCAACTCGACCTTGGCGTCGAACAGCTCCAGCAGCAGCCGATTGCCGTTGCCCAGGTAGTTGCTGTCCTCGGTACCGATGGGGTTTTCCAGCAGGGCCACGCAACCCAGGCCCAGTTTGGCCGCGAGGGCAGCGGTCTGGCGCACATGGTTGGATTGGATCGCACCCGCGGTGATCAGCGTGTCCGCACCCTGGGCCAGGGCGTCGGCGGCGAGGTATTCGAGCTTGCGCAGCTTGTTGCCGCCCAGCGCCAGCGGGGTCAGGTCGTCGCGCTTGATGTAGAGGTCGCGCCCGAGCCAGGCGGAGAGACGATCGAGTTTTTCCAGGGGAGTCGGGTGGCCGAGCAGGTCGAGACGGTTAAAACGCGCCAGCTGTTGTTTGATCATGGGTCCGTACTGGTTGCAGGAAATGTCTGGACTATAGGCACGTGGGTATTCATGGGCAACCGGCAGTGGCTTACACAGGAGGTAAACCGATGGAAACCATGGTGGGAGCTCGGCTGGACATGGCTATGAACGAATACGCACCCAGCACCGTCATACCTTCCCGTAGGCCGATGTAGGAAGTCGACCGTTTGGCCCTGGAATTAGTCCTTAGCCACCTATCTATGTTTAACTTGAACGTTCATTCAAGTTAAACCATTGGTTTGCTGCCCGCTCACAACAGGAGGCTTGCCTTTGCCGAGTCCGTTTTCGATTGTCCCGATGTTGCTTTGCGAGGTGCTTCGTCCATGAGTGCCTCGTCCCTTCCTCCCAGCGGCCTGGTCCGCATGAACCGGCCAGTGTTTTACTTCGCGGCGACGTTCATTCTGCTGTTCGGCCTGGTGGTGATCATGCTGCCCGCGCAAGCCGGCGCCTGGTTGCTGGCGGCGCAGAACTGGGCGGCCAATACGGTCGGCTGGTACTACATGCTGGCGATGACGCTGTACCTGGTCTTCGTGGTGGTCACCGCCTTGTCCGGCTACGGCAAGATCAAGCTCGGTGCCGACCACGACGAGCCCGAATTCAGTTACCTGTCCTGGGCCGGCATGCTGTTCGCCGCCGGGATCAGCATCACGCTGTTTTTCTTCTGTGTCTCCGAGCCGTTGACCCACATGGTGCAGCCGCCCCAAGGCGAGGCCGGTACGGCGCAGGCGGCGCGCCAGGCCATGCAGATCCTGTTCTTGCACTGGGGCCTGCACGGCTGGGGCGTGTTTGCTTTCGTCGGCATGGCCTTGGCTTATTTCGCCTATCGGCACAATTTGCCGCTGGCCCTGCGTTCGGCGCTGTACCCATTGATCGGCAAACGCATCAATGGCCCCATCGGCTACGCGGTGGACGGCTTCGGCATCATCGCGACGGTGTTCGGCCTCGGCGCGGACATGGGTTTTGGTGTGCTGCACCTCAACTCCGGGCTCGATTATCTGTTCGGCATCGCCCACACCCAATGGGTCCAGGTGGGCCTGATCGTGCTGATGATGGGGGCGGCGATCATCGTCGCGGTGGCCGGGGTCGACAAAGGCGTGCGGGTGATGTCCGACATCAACATGCTGCTGGCCTGCGCGTTGCTGCTGTTTGTGCTGTTCGCAGGTCCCACCCAGCATTTGCTCAATACCTTGATCCAGAACGTCGGGGATTATCTCGGCGCCTTGCCGATGAAAAGTTTCGACCTGTACGCCTACAACGAACCCAGCGACTGGCTGGGCGGCTGGACGGTGTTCTACTGGGCCTGGTGGATCGCCTGGTCGCCGTTCGTGGGGCTGTTCATCGCGCGGATATCCCGCGGTCGCACCATCCGTGAATTCGTCTTTGGCGTATTGCTGATTCCCCTGGGGTTCACCCTGGCGTGGATGTCGATTTTCGGCAACAGCGCCATCGACCAAGTGCTGAACCACGGCATGAGCGCCCTGGGCATGTCGGCCCTGGATAATCCGTCGATGAGCCTTTACCTGCTGCTGGAAACCTACCCGTGGAGCAAGACGGTCATCGCCGTCACGGTGTTCATCAGCTTCGTGTTCTTCGTTACGTCTGCCGACTCCGGCACCGTGGTGCTTTCGACCCTGTCGGCCAAGGGCGGCAACCCCGATGAAGACGGGCCGAAGTGGCTGCGGGTGTTCTGGGGGGCAATGACGGCCCTGGTGACCAGCGCCTTGCTGTTCTCCGGCAGCATCGATGCCCTGAAGTCGGCGGTGGTGCTGACGTCCCTGCCGTTCTCGCTGATTCTGCTGTTGATGATGTGGGGCCTGCACAAGGCGTTTTATCTGGAATCCCAGAAGCGGATCGCGCAGATGCATTCCCTGGCACCGGTGTCCGCATCGCGACGGGGCAAGGGCGGCTGGCGCCAACGCTTGAGCCAGGCGGTGCATTTTCCGTCCCGTGACGAGGTGTATCGTTTCCTCGATACCACAGTGCGCCCCGCTATCGAGGAAGTGAGGGCGGTGTTCGCCGAGAAAGGCCTGACGGTGATCACCCAGCCAGACCCGGCCAACGACAGCGTCAGCCTGGAAATCGGCCACGGCGAGCAGCATCCGTTCATCTACCAGGTGCAGATGCGCGGCTATTTCACGCCGTCCTTCGCCCGGGGTGGCATGGGTTCCAAGGAGCTGAACAACCGTCGTTATTACCGTGCCGAAGTGTACTTGAGCGAGGGCAGCCAGGATTATGACTTGGTGGGCTACAGCCGCGAGCAGGTCATCAATGACATCCTCGACCAGTACGAACGGCACATGCAGTTCCTGCATTTGGTGCGTTGATCGAGGCTTCGACACCGCCGCCCATTTGCACCGGGCAGGCGCCATCGTCGGATCGCCGCCCGGAGCGGGCTTTCCCACAAGGGATTTGCCCAGGAAGGCGGGATCAATCTTTGGGAAAAGCCTTCGTCGGCTGAGTAGTACCGTGGCGAGGGCGCTTGCTCCCGCTCGGTTGCGCAGCAGCCGTAAAAATCGGGCCTGCTGCGCAGTCCAGCGGGAGCAAGCTCCCTCGCCACAAAAGCGTGCTCGTCAAAGAGTCAGTCGAAGAGTCAGTTGCTGATCGCCAGGATGCTCGCCTGATACGAACCCACGAACACGTCGAAATCCCCCACCTCGTTCTGCTCCAGCTCGGCTTGCTGGGCCAGTGATTCACGGGCGGTTGCTTCGAACGCCGTTTGTTCCTCGGCGGGCAAAGGCTCGGCTCGGAAGGATTCGGCGTGGACCTTGCTCTGGCGCAGGGAGAACTGGGCGAAACTTTCGCCGTGCTCGGCCATGGCGGCCAGTACCTGGGCGGACGGTGTCAGGGCGGGATCGCGGACTTTCGCCAGTTGCGCGTCCAGTGCCTGGCGGTGGTTGTCGCCGCCCTGGCTCTGGTCGAGCAACGCGGCCAGCGGTGCGATTTTTTCCAGCAGTTCCATGGCCCAGGCCTGCATGTCCACCGATTGGCCCTGACGCTGCAACTGCAAGCCCGGCTTGCGGCCTTCCTTGACCACGCTCAGGAAGTTGCTCGTGGCGTTGCCACACTCGTTGTTTTCAAGCTGCGGGCTGTCGTTCAGGCCGCAATACAGCAGGAACGCATCGAGGAACCGCGCTTCGGTGAGGTCGATGCCCATCGGCAGAAACGGGTTGATGTCCAGGCAGCGCACTTCGATGTACTGGATGCCCCGGGCCATCAACGCCTGGATCGGACGCTCGCCGGTGTAGGTCACGCGTTTGGGTCGGATGTTGGAGTAGTACTCGTTTTCGATCTGCAGGATGTTGGTGTTGAGCTGCACCCATTCACCGTCCTGATGCGTGCCGACTTCGACGTATGGCGCATAAGGCGTTGCCACCGCTTTGCGCAGGCTGTCGGTGTAGCTGGTCAGGTCGTTGTAGCAAGGCGTGAGGCCGGCCTGGGCATTGCTCTGGTAACCCAGGTCACTCATGCGCAGGCTGGTGGCGTAGGGCAGGTACAGGGTGTCCGGGTCCAGTTGTTCCAACTGATTCGGGCGCCCCCGCAGGAAGCCGGCGTCCAGGGCGGGCGAGGCACCGAACAGGTACATCAGCAGCCAACTGTAGCGCCGGAAGTTACGGATCAGCGCGATGTACGCCGACGACTGGAAATCGCGGTCGCTCATCTCGGCGGCTTCGTTCTGCCGCAGCAGCGGCCAGAGTTTTTCCGGCAGGGAAAAGTTGTAATGGATCCCGGCGATGCATTGCATGGTCTTGCCGTAGCGCAGGGCCAGGCCCTTGCGATAGACGTACTTGAGGCGACCGATGTTCGACGTGCCGTAATACGCGATCGGGATGTCCTCTTCGGCCGGCAGCGGACACGGCATCGAAGGGCTCCACAGGTACTCGTCGTCCAGCTTGCTGTAGGCAAAGCGGTGGATTTTGTCGAGGCTGTGCAGGGTGTCGGCCGGATTGGCGAGGGCCGGGGTGATGAACTCCAGCAGCGACTCGGAATAGTCCGTGGTGATTTGTTCGTTGGTCAGCGCCGAACCCAGGGCCTGTGGGTGCGGAGTCTGGGCCAGGTGCCCAGTGGCCGTGACGCGCAGGCATTCACGCTCGATGCCGTGCAGGCATTGTTCGAGCAGGGAGAGGTTGGCGCGCTCGCCGAGCAGGGCCAGGCGGCGGTTTAAAAGGTCGCTCAAGTTAAATTCCTTCACGCGTCAGTCGCCCCAATATGGGGGTGGGCAGGACGGTCTACAAGGGTGAAGTTGAAACTGGCGTTTTCGCCTGGTTTTGTGCGGCCTAAGGCTAGTCGCCGCAGTCCCTTGTGGGAGCGAGCGAGCCCGCTCCCACATGGTGTTGAAATTACCCCAAATCGATGACAGGCAGCTATAGGACAGCGAACGTGCCTTGCGCTTTTGCGACCAGTTTGTCGCCCTGCATCACCTCGGCCTCGACCACCAGCGTGCGCCGGCCCGGATGGATCACCCGGGCGGTGCACAGCACTTCGCCGTCGGACACGGCGCGGATGTAGTTGATCTTGCACTCGATGGTCGCGCTCTGCTGGTCGAAGCCATGGACGCTGGAGCAGGCCAGTCCCATGGCAATGTCCACCAGGCTGAACAATGCGCCGCCGTGCAGCTTGCCGCCACGGTTGCGCAGCGTCGGCTCAAGGGCCAGGGTGACTTGCGCCACCCCGTCCCCCAAACTGTCCAGACGGCATCCGAGCAGCTCGAAAAACGCGCTCTTTACCCATCCGTCCGGCGTGTCCATCAGCGTTTCTTCAACTGCTTGGCGTTGGCGAACAGCGAGGCCATGGCGTTGTTGGTCGGGGCTGCGGTGGCGGTTTCCTTGCGTGGCGCGGTGTTCTGCGACTGACGGGGCGTCGAGCCGGGACGCGCACCCCGGGCACCGTCGATTTTCTCCCCCGGCGTGTCGCTCATGCGCATCGACAGGCCGACGCGTTTGCGCGGGATGTCGACTTCCATGACCTTCACTTTCACCACATCACCAGCTTTCACCGCTTCGCGCGGGTCCTTGATGAACTTCTCCGACAAGGCCGAAATGTGTACCAGACCGTCCTGATGCACGCCGATGTCGACGAATGCGCCGAAGTTGGTGACGTTGGTCACCACACCTTCGAGGATCATGCCCAGTTGCAGGTCCTTGAGGTCTTCGACGCCTTCCTGGAATTCGGCTGTCTTGAACTCCGGACGCGGGTCGCGGCCCGGCTTCTCCAGTTCCTGGAGAATGTCGGTCACGGTGGGCAAGCCGAAGGTTTCGTCGGTGAATTTCTTCGGATCCAGGCGCTTGAGGAACCCGGCGTCGCCGATCAGCGAGCGGATGTCGCGGTCGGTCTGCGCAGCGATACGTTGCACCAGCGGGTAGGCCTCGGGGTGAACCGCGGACGAGTCCAGCGGATTGTCGCCGTTCATGACGCGCAGGAAACCGGCGGCCTGTTCGAAGGTTTTTTCACCCAGGCGCGGGACTTTTTTCAACGCGGCGCGGGTCTTGAAGGCGCCGTGCTCGTCGCGGTGGGTGACGATGTTCTGCGCCAGTGTCGCATTGAGGCCGGAAATACGCGCCAACAGGGCCACCGAAGCGGTGTTCACGTCCACGCCCACGGCGTTCACACAGTCTTCCACCACGGCATCCAGCCCACGGGCCAGCTTCAATTGGGAAACGTCGTGCTGGTATTGGCCGACGCCGATGGATTTCGGATCGATCTTCACCAGCTCCGCCAACGGATCCTGCAGACGCCGGGCGATGGACACCGCGCCACGGATCGACACGTCCAGGTCGGGGAATTCCCGGGCGGCGAGTTCCGATGCGGAATAAACCGAAGCGCCGGCCTCGGAGACCATGACCTTGGTCATTTTCATCGCTGGGTATTTCTTGATCAGTTCGGCGGCCAGCTTGTCGGTCTCACGACTGGCTGTGCCGTTGCCGATGGCGATCAGGTCCACCGAGTGCTTGGCGCACAGGGCGGCGAGCACGGCGAGGGTCTGGTCCCACTTGTTGTGCGGCACATGCGGGTAGACCGTGGCGTGGTCCAGCAACTTGCCCGTGGAGTCCACCACCGCCACCTTGCAGCCGGTGCGCAGGCCCGGGTCCAGGCCCAGGGTCGCGCGCGGACCGGCCGGGGCAGCGAGCAGCAGATCGTGCAGGTTATGGGCGAATACGTTGATCGCCTCGGTTTCGGCGCTGTCGCGCAACTCACCCAGCAGGTCGGTTTCCAGGTGGGTGTAGAGCTTGACTTTCCAGGTCCAGCGCACCACTTCGCCCAGCCATTTGTCGGCGGCGCGGTTCTGGTTCTGGATGCCGAACTGCTGGCCGATCATGCCTTCGCACGGATGCATGGTGCCGGGCAGTTCGTCACCGACTTTCAGTGCGGAGCTGAGGATGCCTTCGTTGCGACCGCGGAAAATCGCCAGGGCGCGGTGTGACGGTACGCTCTTGAGCGGTTCGTCATGCTCGAAGTAGTCGCGGAACTTGGCGCCTTCCTCTTCTTTGCCGGCGATCACCCGGGCGCTGAGGATGGCTTCCTGCTTGAGGAAGTTGCGCAATTTTTCCAGCAGGTTCGCGTCTTCGGCAAAACGCTCCATGAGGATGTACTTGGCGCCTTCCAGCGCAGCCTTGACGTCCGCGACGCCTTTTTCGGCATCGACGAAGCGCGCCGCTTCGGTTTCCGGCGCCAGGTTCGGGTCGTTGAACAGGCCGTCGGCCAGCTCGCCAAGGCCGGCTTCCAGGGCGATCTGACCCTTGGTGCGGCGCTTTTGCTTGTAGGGGAGGTACAAGTCTTCGAGGCGGGTCTTGGTGTCGGCCTGCTTGATGTCGCGCTCGAGCGCGGGGGTCAGCTTGCCCTGTTCCTGGATGCTGGCCAGGATGCTGATGCGCCGTTCGTCGAGTTCTCGCAGGTAGCGCAGGCGCTCTTCCAGATGACGCAATTGAGTGTCATCGAGGCTGCCGGTCACTTCTTTTCGGTAACGGGCGATGAAAGGCACCGTAGAGCCTTCATCGAGTAGCGCGACGGCCGCTTCGACCTGTTGTGGGCGTACGCCGAGTTCTTCGGCAATGCGGCTGTTGATGCTGTCCATAAAACCACCTGACAAATTGTGAAATCAGGCTCGCCACCGCAGGAGCGGGGCTCGGCGAGACTGGTTGAGCGGCCTGGCACGCGCCGCTGCCTGGGTCAAAAGGCTGCCTTGACCTGCGAAATTCAAAAAGTGCTGCCTGGCCAACGCCAGGAACTGGCACGCCTGGGAGGGCACGAAGCGGTCATCCCAGGCACAAAGGGCCGCGCATTATAACCAGCGTTCCGTCTTGAGGGGGGGACGGGGTCTGTAGGCTGGATCCCTGGATTTGTGGAGATAGAGGAAAAATCTGCTAACAATGCACACGGTGCGTATAACGGCAGCTAGGCCATAATGCGCGCCGAGATCAAAGGAGCTTCCTATGAGCAGCACTGCACAAACTGCTGAAGGCGAAAAAATTCTTATCGTTGACGACGATCCCGGGCTGAGCAGCCTGCTGGAGCGCTTTTTCGTCAGCAAGGGCTACCGCGCCCGTACTGTCCCGAACACCGAACAGATGGATCGGCTGCTGGCCCGGGAAGTCTTCAACCTGGTGGTGCTCGACCTGATGCTGCCCGGTGAAGACGGTCTCACTGCCTGCCGTCGTCTGCGTGGCGCCAACAACCAGATCCCGATCATCATGCTCACCGCCAAGGGCGACGAGCTGAGCCGTATCAAGGGTCTTGAACTGGGCGCCGACGATTACCTGGCCAAGCCGTTCAACCCCGACGAGTTGATGGCCCGGGTCAAGGCAGTCCTGCGTCGCCAGTCGGCTCCCGTGCCGGGCGCGCCGGGCAGTGAGGATGAAAGCGTGACCTTCGGTGACTATGAATTGTCCCTGGCCACCCGCGAGCTCAAGCGCGGCAACGAAGTCCACATGCTCACCACCGGTGAATTCGCGGTGCTCAAGGCCTTGGTGATGAACGCCCGCCAACCGTTGACCCGCGACAAGCTGATGAACCTGGCCCGCGGTCGTGAATGGGATGCGCTGGAGCGCTCCATCGACGTGCAGATCTCCCGTCTGCGTCGGATGATCGAGCCCGATCCTTCCAAGCCGCGTTATATCCAGACGGTCTGGGGCGTGGGTTATGTGTTCGTTCCGGACGGCGCCGCCAGCAAATGATCGGCGATTTGTAGGAGCGAGTGGCCTGGCGGGGTGAAAACCTTCTTCCAGGCGACTCGCAGTCCGTCATTGTGCGAGCATCGCTCGTTCCTGCAAGTGTGTAGCGGTTATTCATGAAAACCCCGGTTTGGTTCCCCCAGAGTTTTTTCTCTCGCACCCTCTGGCTGGTGCTGATCGTCGTGCTCTTCTCCAAGGCGCTGACGCTCGTCTACCTGCTCATGAACGAAGACGTGCTGGTGGACCGCCAATACAGCCACGGTGTCGCCTTGACCCTGCGGGCCTATTGGGCTGCCGATGAAAACAATCGGGCGAAGATCGCCGAAGCGGCGACCCTGATCCGGGTGGTCGGTGCCGGTGTGCCGGAGGGTGAGCAACACTGGCCCTACAGCGAGATTTACCAGCGGCAAATGCAGGCCGAACTCGGTGCCGATACCGAGGTAAGGTTGCGTATGCATTCGCCTCCGGCACTGTGGGTTCGTGCGCCGAGCCTGGGGGATGGCTGGCTGAAGGTGCCGTTGTATCCGCATCCGCTGCGCGGCCAGAAAATCTGGAACGTCCTCGGCTGGTTCCTGGCCATCGGCCTGTTGTCGACGGCGTCGGCATGGATCTTCGTCAGCCAGCTCAACCAACCCTTGAAACGCCTGGTCTACGCCGCCCGCCAACTCGGCCAGGGCCGTAGCGTGAGGCTGCCCATCAGCGACACGCCCAGCGAAATGACCGAGGTCTATCGCGCGTTCAACCAGATGGCCGAGGACGTCGAACAGGCCGGCCGCGAGCGCGAGCTGATGCTGGCCGGCGTTTCCCATGACCTGCGCACGCCGTTGACCCGCCTGAGGTTGTCACTGGAGCTGATGGGTGAGCACACCGACCTGACCGATGACATGGTCCGCGACATTGAAGACATGGACGCGATTCTCGACCAGTTCCTGGCGTTCATTCGCGACGGTCGTGACGAGTCCGTCGAGGAGGTGGACCTTAGCGAACTGGTACGGGAAGTGGTCGCGCCGTACAACCAGAACGATGAAAAGGTCCACCTGCGCCTGGAGCCGATCCAGCCGTTCCCACTGCGCCGGGTGTCGATGAAGCGGTTGTTGAACAACCTGATTGGCAACGCCTTGAATCATGCCGGTACGGGTGTCGAAGTGGCGGCCTATGTGTCTGGCGATACCAATGCGCCCTATGTGGTGCTGAGCGTCATGGACCGGGGTGCCGGCATCGATTCGTCGGAGCTGGAAGCCATTTTCAACCCGTTCACCCGGGGTGATCGGGCCCGGGGCGGAAAGGGGACGGGGCTGGGGCTGGCCATCGTCAAGCGCATCGCCTCGATGCACGGCGGCAACGTCGAATTGCGTAATCGGGCAGGTGGCGGCCTGGAAGCGCGGGTGCGGTTGCCGTTGGGGTTGATGCTGCCGAGGGATGCGGTGTAGAGGCAGCTACGAGTTATGAGCTGCAAGCTGCAAGCTAGAGCGGTTCGGCTTGCAGCTTGAGGCTTGTGGCTCGCAGCTGCTTCTCAGCCCTTGCCCTTGGTCCGGGTCATGTTCGGTCCGCCATTCTTTTCCAGGTGCTCGATGATGATTCCCGCCACGTTCTTGCCCGTGGTGGTCTCGATGCCTTCCAGGCCTGGCGAGGAATTGACTTCCATCACCAGTGGCCCATGGTTGGAACGCAGGATGTCCACGCCTGCCACGGTCAGCCCCATGACTTTGGCAGCCCGCAGGGCGGTCATGCGCTCTTCCGGCGTGATCTTGATCAGGCTGGCGCTGCCGCCGCGATGCAGGTTGGAGCGAAACTCCCCGGGCCTGGCCTGGCGCTTCATCGAGGCAATCACCTTGTCGCCGACCACAAAGCAGCGGATGTCCGCACCGCCGGCTTCCTTGATGTACTCCTGGACCATGATGTTCTGCTTCAGGCCCATGAACGCCTCGATCACCGACTCCGCTGCCGTCGCGGTTTCACACAGGACCACGCCGATACCCTGGGTGCCTTCCAGCACCTTGATCACCAGCGGCGCGCCATTGACCATGGCGATCAGGTCGGGGATGTCGTCGGGCGAGTGGGCAAAGCCGGTTACCGGCAAGCCGATACCGCGCCGTGACAGCAGTTGCAGCGAACGCAGCTTGTCCCGGGCGCGAGCGATGGCCACGGATTCGTTGAGGGGAAAAACCCCCATCATCTCGAACTGACGCAGTACCGCGCAGCCATAGAACGTGACCGATGCGCCAATGCGCGGGATCACCGCGTCGAACCCCTCGAGCGGCTTGCCACGGTAGTGGATCTGCGGCTTGTGGCTGGCAATGTTCATGTAGGCGCGCAGGGTGTCGATCACCACCATTTCATGGCCACGTTCGGTCCCGGCTTCAACCAGGCGACGAGTGGAATACAGACGCGGATTACGCGACAGCACAGCGATCTTCATGCAACACCTGTGGCAGAGGTAGTGGACACCGGGAATACCGGCTTGTCTTGAACATATTTGACGCCTGGATTGACCACCAATTGGCCATCGATCAAGGCTTTGGAGCCCAGTAACAGGCGGTAACGCATGGATTTGCGACAGGCCAGGGTAAACTCGACCCGCCAGATCCTGTCACCCAGTGCCAGTGTGGTACTGATCACGTAGCGGACCTGGGCATGACCATTGGAGCTCTTTATGGTCTTGCGCGTCACCAACGGGGCTTCGCAACGGCGATGGCGCAATTGCACCACCGTGCCGAGGTGCGCCGTGAAACGCACCCACTTCTCCCCATCGCGCTCGAACGGCTCGATATCGGTGGCGTGCAGGCTGGAGGTACTGGCCCCGGTGTCGATCTTCGCCCGTAGGCCGGCGACTCCCAGATCCGGGAGCGCCACCCATTCGCGTAGGCCGACAACGGTCAGATGGTCAAAAGTCTTCAATGAAAAAACCTGCGATCGGTACGTCGGATCGTGGACTTCGTGAGTCGCGGTATTCACGCAGAATAATCACAAAATGGCGACAGTTATCTACTCGTCTGTTTGCACTTGTAACCTTTCGTGCGCCGACCCGTACCGGCGAAGGTGGCTCGATGGGCATTCTATCTGTCGGACCGTATTCGTGCGCTCGACAAAAACGGTAGTACAGTTCTGACGATCGGCAGAAAGAGGATGTGCAGTGGCACAAAAAAAGGAAGAAGACGACAAGGTCCGTCTTGATAAATGGTTGTGGGCGGCGCGGTTCTACAAGACGCGTGCCCTCGCCAAGGCCGCTATCGAAAGCGGCAAGGTCCATCATCGGGGCGAGCGATGCAAGCCGGGCAAAGAGCCGCGTGTGGGCGATGAGTTTGTCATCCGTACCGGTTTCGATGAAAAGACCGTGGTGGTCGAAGCACTGTCGATCGTGCGTCGCGGCGCGCCTGAGGCGCAGGCCCTGTACCGCGAAACCGAGGCCAGCGTTGCCAAGCGCGAAGCCGCCGCCGCGCAACGCAAGGCCGGTGCCCTGGGTGTCAGCACCGATGGCAAGCCGAGCAAGAAGCAGCGTCGGGACCTGTTCAAGTTTCATGGCAGCAACAGCGAGTAACGCGTTGTTGCTGGAAGCCCGTGACGGTCGTTGTGGCGAGGGAGCTTGCTCCCGCTCGGCTGCGCAGCGGCCGTAAAACCTGCCGGCCATATTTTCCTGGCACACCGCGTTGCGTGGTTATGGGGCTGCTGCGCAGCCCAGCGGGAGCAAGTTCCCTCGCCACAATGTATCCAGCCACAAATCGGAGTTGTCGACGCCTCCTCGTCAGGCAAGCCCACACCTTGCTTGGAACCCACCGGGAATGCCCATAAAATGCCCGCCATCCTTTGCCATCCCCTCAGATACCAGACCCTATGACTGATTTTTCGGATACCGACTACACCCAGCGTTTCATCTTCGATGACAGCGACGTGCGCGGCGAGCTGGTGGCGTTGGAGCGTAGCTACGCCGAGGTCCTTGCCAAGCACCCGTACCCGGAGCCGGTTGCGCAGCTGCTCGGTGAACTGATGGCCGCTGCGGCGCTGTTGGTCGGCACCCTGAAGTTCGATGGCTTGCTGATTCTCCAGGCGCGTTCCGAAGGTCCGGTACCGCTCTTGATGATCGAATGCTCCAGCGAACGTGAAATCCGTGGCCTGGCCCGGTACCACGGCGAGCAGATCGCACCTGACGCGACCCTGGCCGACCTGATGCCCAATGGCGTGTTGGCCCTGACCGTCGACCCGACCCACGGCAAGCGCTACCAGGGCATCGTCGACCTCGACGGCGCCTCCCTCGCTGAATGCTTCACCAATTACTTCGTCATGTCCCAGCAGACCAACACCGGCTTCTGGCTCTACGCCGACGGGCGGCGCGCCCGTGGCCTGCTGCTGCAACAGTTGCCGGCTGAACGCCTGCGCGATCCAGAGGAGCGTGAGGCCAGTTGGCAGCACGTTACCGCTCTGGCCAGCACCCTGAGCGCCGATGAACTATTGGGCCTGGACAACGAAACGGTGCTGCATCGCCTCTACCACCAGGAAGCCGTACGCCTGTTCGATGGGCAGCCGTTGCGCTTCCAATGCAGTTGCTCTCGTGAACGTTCCGGCAATGCGCTGGTCAGTCTGGGGCAGGAAGATGCGCAGCAACTGGTGATCGAGCACGGCGGCGCCGTCGAGATCGATTGCCAGTTTTGCAACGAGCGCTATCTGTTCGACGCGGCGGACGTGGCTCAATTGTTCGCCGGTGCGGGTGTCGACGCACCGTCAGATACTCGTCACTAAAACGGTTCAGCGCAGGTAAATCTCCTGTCAAACGCCGGATTTACGCCGTACTGACGGGAGGGCCCTACTTTTTTTGGGCGTTTCTGGCATAATCCGGCCCACTTTTTTCGGGTAGTAGTGCGCGACTTCCTACTACAAAACGTTTGGAGCACTCGGCCAAGGGCCGACGGGGAATCTCATGACGCAAGCCAATAACGCCGTGTACACCGATCTGAGTGTCGATGAACTGGTCAAAGAAGCCCTGAATCGCGGTGAAGGCGAGCTTGCCGATACTGGCGCGCTGGTTGTCCGTACCGGTCACCGTACCGGTCGCTCGCCAGTCGACCGTTTCATCGTGGAAGAGCCAACCACCCAGGACGCCATCGCTTGGGGCCCGATCAACCGCAAGTTCCCGGCCGACAAGTTCGATGCCCTGTGGGCTCGCGTCGAGGCGTTCAACAACGCGCAAGAGCATTTCGTTTCCCATGTGCATGTAGGTGCTGCCCAAGAGCACTACCTGGCCGTGAAAATGACCACCCAGACTGCCTGGCAGAACCTGTTCGGTCGTTGCCTGTTCATCAACCCGGCCCAGTACAACCCGGCGGGCCGCGAAGAGTGGCAGGTTCTCAACGTTGCCAACTTCGAATGCGTTCCAGAGCGTGATGGCACCAACTCCGATGGTTGCGTGATCCTCAACTTCGCCCAGAAGAAGGTGCTGATCGCTGGCATGCGTTACGCCGGTGAAATGAAGAAAGCCATGTTCTCCGTGCAGAACTTCCTGCTGCCGGCCGCCGACGTGCTGCCGATGCACTGCGCTGCCAACATCGGCGAAGAAGGTGATGTCACCCTGTTCTTCGGTTTGTCGGGCACCGGCAAGACCACCCTGTCCGCCGATGAAAGCCGTTACCTGATCGGTGACGACGAGCACGGTTGGGGCGAGGGCGTGGTGTTCAACATCGAAGGCGGTTGCTATGCCAAGTGCATCGACCTGTCCGAGAAGAACGAGCCAGTCATCTGGAAAGCCATCAAGCATGGCGCGGTGCTGGAAAACGTTGTGCTGGACGCCGCCAAGAAGGCCGACTACGCCGACGGCAGCCTGACCCAGAACAGCCGTGCCGCCTACCCGCTGGAACACGTCGAGAAGCGTTCCGCGCAGAACCTCGGTGGCGAGCCCAACGCCGTGATCTTCCTGACCTGCGACCTGACCGGCGTACTGCCGCCTGTGTCGATCCTCAGCGAAGAACAAGCCGCCTACCACTTCTTGTCCGGCTACACCGCACTGGTGGGCTCGACCGAAATGGGCTCGGGCAGCGGCATCAAGTCGACGTTCTCCACTTGCTTCGGCGCTCCGTTCTTCCCGCGTCCTGCCGGTGAATACGCTGAGCTGCTGATCAAGCGTATCCGTGGCTTCGGCTCCAAGGTCTACCTGGTCAACACCGGCTGGACCGGCGGTGGCTACGGCGTCGGCAAGCGCTTCAACATCCCGACCACCCGTGCGGTGATCGCGGCCATCCAGAGCGGCGCGCTGATCGGTGCGCAAACCGAGCACCTGGACATCATCAACCTGGACGTGCCGCTGGCTGTTCCTGGCGTTGAGACTGGCCTGCTGAACCCACGCAACACCTGGACTGACAAGGCCGCGTACGACGAAGCTGCCAAGGCGCTGGCCGGCTTGTTCACCGAGAACTTCAAGAAGTTCGACGTGAGCGACGCGATCAAGGCTGCTGGGCCGCAGTTGTAAGGCTCCACCAGCGAATAAGAAACCGCCCTTTCGAGGGCGGTTTTTTTTGCGCTGCTATTTGTCTTCGTCGGGGAAAGGGGAAAGGTCCCACGACAGTCTAGGAATCGTCTGGTAAGCGTGCCTCCGGTTGCTCGGTAAGGTTTGCCATGCCCTTCACCAGGGGTAAAGCGACCGAGTAAGGACGACGCATGACGAAAGGAAAAAACGCCCCGCCTCAGGTCTGGGAGTACCAGGGCGGCGATTGGCGGATCAAGGTCTTGCGGGACATGACCCCCAGCGAGTTGGCGAAGAGAGACGCCGATCAACATGCCTATGAGGACATGCTGGGCAGGCAACTGGCCTACATGAAGGAACGCCTGGGTCGACTTCGGGAAGAACCGCGTCCGGTTATGAAAGGTTGCGTGTTCGCCAAGTCGTGCCAGTTGCCTGAGTCACTGATTGATTACCAGCACCCTCGCGGTTATATCCCGACGGAACTCGTTAAAGAGTACGGGGCACTTACCTTGCTGGGTGGGCGCGAGGTAAGCGAGTCAGGGCATATACCGCTGAAAAAAATCAGCGGGGCGTTGCCGGCAAGCGTCGGCACATTCGCCTTGGGCGGCGCTGCTCTGTCTGCCGGCGAAGTGGGTGCTGGTGCAATAGCAGGCGCAATCACCGCACCCGTGGCGGCGGGCACCTTGATTGGCCTGGTGGGGTTGCTCGCACCCGCGAACTTGGGTGACGGTTCGTTGTACACCGAAGAGCAACTGCGCTCGCTGGAGCAGGCCCGCACCCGGGTTCGACTGCGTATCGAAACCCGGGCCGATGGCACGCTCAAGGGATACCGCTATAACACCCAGGCGCGACGGGACTGGGAAATGATCCCGGTGGTGACCTTTCAGGCACGCGGCGAGCAGCAGGTCGCGGATTTCGGCAACGGGATCGAGTTGATCTGGACGCCAGCGGTCGATCCTTCCGCCACGCTGGGCATCCCGGCCTTGGAGGCCGCACCCCAGGCTCCGCACATCTGGATTTTCCCACCGACGCCTGCGGCAGACAGCATCATTGTCAATCCGATTTATCCGCCGGAGTACAGGGACTTCATTCTTGTGTTTCCGGTGGGGTCTGGGGTTTCGCCGTTATACATAGTTTTCAACATTCCAGGCGATCACAAGTACTATAAAGCACCAGAGAAGTTGATTGCTTTTCCAGATGCAGTGCGCACCGATCGTAAAACCCGTGTTAAAGGTGGAGGAGCTCTTAGGAAACGTTGGAAAACTCCAAAAGGACATATTTATGAGTGGGACTCTCAGCACGGGACAGTAGAAGTGTATAACAAGCGAGGGTTACATCTAGGCGAGTATGATCCGATAACCGGTGAACAAACAAAATCCGCAGATAAAACCAGGAGCGTCGAGCCATGATCTATATTGTGGAAGCCTTCGATAAGAAAACAGGATTCCTCGCTTTTGAGGAAAAATTACCTGATGGTTGTGACGAAAAATTGAAAAATATTATGTGCTGGACAAGTGAGCAGCAGGGATGGGAGGGTTATGATCTGACAAGCTCACAGCTGAATGAGTTGGAAAAACTCTTGGGGAAAAGACTTTACGATCCTGCATACATTTTTCAAATTAGCTGCAACGACTATGCATAGCGAAATAGGCAGGAAATTTTCGGTGATGCTCGGCGTGTGTAGTAAGTGAAAGGCTCGGTTATATGCAAAGCAACGCAGAGAAAATTCTGATAAAGCGAGAGAAAGAGATTTATGCTTTTCGGTATGCTAGGTTTTTGCCCAGGTAAGGATGAGTCGGTATTTAAGCAAAGCATTAACTTGTCCGTAGAAGACTTGAAGCCTGTGATGCGGTGGATGAGCAACCAAGACCACATCGGGGCAGATTTCAAGCTTTCTGCAGAACAGGTGCATGAAATTGAGCAGTTGGCGTCGGTGGTTTTTCCTGAAGGATTGGATTTTTATCTAACGTCCCACGACTGATTATCGAACTTAAGCCCAACCCTCAACGCAACCGCTGCCGCACAACCTCCAGCAACTCGCTGCCATCCTGAACCAACAGATACAACGCATGCACGATGCTCGGGATATCCCTCACATCGGCGTGTTTGAAGCATAGGCAGTGCAGGGTTTCGAGCAGGTCGCTGGAGGCGCGGATGCGTTGGGCGGCGGCGTCGCAGAGGTCTTGGATGTCAGCTTCGGTGTCGATGGCCAGAATCGGTGTGCCGTTGAGTCGCTGGTAACGGTTGGCGGTCGGGTTGTCTGTGTGCATTCGGGCCTCTCAGTCCGATTTCCTAATCGAATCGCGGACTATAGAGAGCACTGTCCGGACGCCGCAATATGGCCTGAAGGGACAGGTTGTGTAGGGCGTTTACCGGTGTCTGACGCTTGGGTCAGGGGGCTGTTTCGGAGTTAGCAGCCTGTCATCACTTTCCGCTCGATTATCAGGCGGATCCTACAAGCCTTCTGTAAGACGTGCTTCAGAAGCGGTAGTCCGCTTCCGAAAAGCCTGTCGTAGCCATATCCGCTCAGAGGTGGTGGAGTTCGCGATGAGGTGGTCTGAAACGAAAAATCGCAGCCTCCGCTCAGCCGTGGCTGCTGGAGGCTGCGATCCTTAACAGCTGCGATGGACGTCAGCTGTTAGTCGCGGTAGTAGCGATGATGATGTTTGCGATGCCCATAGGCATGACCGCGACCGGGATGGTCATCACGGTAGTAGCGGCGGTCACCGCGGCGACCCTCATAGCGACGATCGTCGTCATCGTCCTTGCCCATGTAGTTACCCAGCGCGCCACCGGCGCCACCGCCCGCTGCGGCGCCGATCAGGCTACCGGTGGTGCCGCCCACACTGCGGCCGACCACGTTACCGCCAGCTGCGCCCAGCGCGCCGCCGATTGCCGCTTCGCCGCGGCTGTGCCTGTCGGCGCCAACCGCACTACCACCCGCGCCGCCCAGCGCTGCGCCGATGGTGGAGCCGGTGTTACCGCCCAGGGACTGGCCGACGACCGAACCCAGAACCCCGCCCAATGCGCCGCCGACACCTGCTTCGGCGGTGCCGCCGGCAGACGCGACGCCACTGATCAGGCCAAGGGACAACAAGAGAATGGAGGAGAACTTCATAGAGGAGCCTCAAAGGGATGACGGGCGCGATCCTGAGGCTGGCTTCGCTTGGTTACAATCGAAATCCGACGAATAACACGACTTGTGCACAACTCTATAAGTTATTGTTTTTTGGCCGGAACTTAACGTCTTTTCGCCGGTCTTTAGCTACTTGGACAGGCCGTTTTCTATGGAAAACGGCCTTTTTTGTGGGCGCTGGAAAGTGCTTTTTGGCGAAGGGACATCCATGATCCCTCCAAAGGTGTCTCAGGCCGACTTGGCCAGGATCAACCCGTTCTCGCTTGGCCTTTCCAGGCGGATCGCCACGAATTTCGACGTCGGCGTGTGGCTGTCGTCGCCCGTGCTCTCCAGCGGCACCAGCGGGTTCACTTCAGGGTAGTAGGCTGCGGCCTGCCCGGCAGGAATGTCGAATGCCAGCAAGGTAAAACCCTTCACCCGCCGTTCACGTCCATCATCCCAGAGCGAGACGATGTCGGCCTTCTGACCTGGCTTGAAGCCCAGGCGGATGATGTCCGCTTCGTTGACGAACAATACGTCCCGCTGGCCCTTCACGCCGCGATAACGATCGTCCAGGCCGTAGACGGTGGTGTTGTACTGATCGTGGGAGCGCATCGACTGCATGATCAGGTCCGGCAATTGGCCGGTGGCACGAGTGCGTTCATGCACCAGGTCGGTCGGCAACAGGTTGGGCTTGAAGTTGGCGCGGCCCGAGGCGGTGTTCCAGCGACGTTCAGCGGCGCTGTTACCCAGGTAGAACCCCCCGGGATGCTTGAGCTTTTCGTTGAAATGCTTGAAGCCCGGCACGGTGTCGGCGATCAGGTCGCGGATGCGATCATAGTCGGCCACCAGCCAGTTCCAGTCCACCGGGCGGCTACCCAGCGTGGCGGCAGCCATGCCGGCGATGATCCACGGTTCGGAGCGCATCTGGTTCGACAGCGGCTGCAACTGGCCTTTGGAGGCGTGGACCATGCTGAAAGAGTCTTCAACGGTCACCGCTTGCGAACCTTCGGTTTGCAGGTCGATGTCGGTGCGTCCCAGGCAAGGCAGGATCAGCGCTTCCTTGCCGTGGGCCAGGTGGCTGCGGTTGAGCTTGGTGCTGATCTGCACCGTCAGGTCGCAATTGCTCAAGGCCTGGAACGTCCGATGGCTGTCCGGCGTGGCTTGGGCGAAGTTGCCGCCCAGGGCGATGAACACCTTGGCCTGGCCGTCGGCCATGGCGTGGATCGCCTCGACCACGTTGTGGCCGTTTGCGCGCGGGGTCTTGAACTGGAAACGCCGCTCCAGCGCGTCGAGGAACGCCGCTGGCGGGCACTCGTTGATGCCCATGGTCCGGTCGCCCTGCACGTTGCTGTGGCCGCGAACCGGGCACAGCCCGGCGCCTGGCCGGCCGATGTTGCCGCGCAGCATCATCACGTTGGCGATTTCCTGGATGGTCGCCACCGAATGTCGGTGTTGGGTGATCCCCATCGCCCAGCACATGACCACGCTCTTGCTGTTGGCGTACATGCGCGCCGCTTGCTCGATTTCCACCAGGGTCAAGCCCGACTGCCCGACGATCTGTTCCCAAGGCGTGTCGTCGACGGCGGCCAGGTAATCCAGCACGTTGGCGCTGTGTTCATTGAGGAACGCGTGGTCGAACACCGCCGGCGCGCCGGTTTTTTGCGCATCTCGTTCCCATTGCAGCAGGAACTTGGCCATGCCGCGCAATATCGCCATGTCGCCACCCAAGGCTGGACGGAAATAGGCGGTGTTGGTGGGCTTGTTGCCGTTGGTGAGCATTTCGAGCGGGTTCTGCGGATGCTGGAAACGCTCCAGGCCTCGCTCTTTGAGCGGGTTGATGCAGACCACCTGGGCGCCGCGCTTCACCGCTTCGCGCAGTGGTTCGAGCATGCGCGGGTGGTTGGTGCCGGGGTTCTGGCCCCAGACGAAAATCGCGTCGGCGTGCTCGAAATCGTCGAAGGTCACCGTGCCCTTGCCCACGCCCACACTCTGGGCCAGCGCCACGCCGCTGGCCTCGTGGCACATGTTCGAGCAGTCGGGAAAGTTGTTGGTGCCGTAGGCGCGCACGAACAGCTGATACAGGTAGGCTGCCTCGTTGCTGGCCCGGCCCGAGGTATAGAACTCGGCCTGGTTCGGGCTGGACAGCCCTTGCAGGTGCTTGCCGATGAGGGCGAAAGCTGCGTCCCAGCTGATGGGTTTATAGCGGTCGGTCTCGGCGTCGTAACTCATCGGCTCGGTCAGGCGGCCTTGGTATTCGAGCCAATAGTCGCTCTGCGCCAGCAGCGCGGTCACGCTGTGCCTGGCAAAGAATGCCGCGTCGACGCGGCGTTTGGTCGCTTCCCAGTTCACCGCCTTGGCGCCGTTCTCACAGAACTTCACCATGCCGCTTTCCGGTGAGTCACCCCAGGCGCAGCCAGGGCAGTCGAAGCCGCCGTTCTGGTTGGTCTTGAGCATCATCCGGATGTTTTTCAGCGCGTTGTCGCTGGTCAGCCAGGCCTGGGCGACGCTGATCAACGCGCCCCACCCCCCGGCCGGGCCCTTGTAGGGCTTGTAGCGCGGCATGGGTTTCTGGTCGGCTTGTTGATGCTTGCTCACGCTTGGTTCTCCATCGCAGGGCTGTAGACCCGCGGCGCACTTTTTTGCGGCAGGTGAATGAGATTGAGGTTGTGACGGCGCGCCCATTGCACGGCGAGGCCGGTGGGTGACGACAGGCTGACCAGGGTCTGGATACCGGCGCGCAGGACTTTCTGGATCAATTCGAGGCTGCAGCGACTGGTGACGATCGCTACGCCACCGGCCACCGGGATCTGTTGCCGGAGCAGCGCGCCGATCAGCTTGTCGAGGGCGTTGTGCCGACCGATGTCTTCGCGGCCCAGCAGCAATTGGCCTTGGGCGTCCATGAACAGTGCCGCGTGCACGGCCCCGCAGTGCTGGCCCAGGGGTTGGAATTGGCCGATGTCCTGGCGCAAACCGTCGAGCCACTGCGCGGGTGGCAGCGGTGCGCCTGGCAGCGCCTTGAGGTCTGGCAGCGCCTGCTCAAGGGCTTCCACGCCGCAGAGCCCGCAACCACTGGTGCCGGCCAGTTGCCGACGCTGTTGCTTGAGCCGCCAGAAGGCACGGCTGGCGATGGTCACCTGGGCGTTTTGCGCAGAACCGGTGCCGCTCAACTGCAGGTCATAAATGTCCGAGAGGTCTTCGATGATGCCGCTGCCGAGGCTGAAGCCGACGATGAAGTCTTCAAGGTCGGTGGGGGTCACCAGCATGACGGCCTGGCTGATGCCGTTATAGGCGATCGCCAACGCCACTTCCTCGGCCAGATCGGTACTGTCCGACCGGGAGTGGTTCAGATTGCTGTAGTGATAGCGATGGCTGGCGTCCGGCGTGGGACCTTGCGGTGTGGGCGTGGGACAGACCGGAGGTTTGTCGTTCATGGGCAGCACTGAAAGAAGGAATAGTGTTAAGACTAAATGCGGCAATCTGCCACGTCTAATCGCTATTACTGATCCTTCAATAGATGACGTCGATCAAGATGTCGTTGTTGATTGCTGGTAGAGCGCAAAACACGCCTCGGCCAAGGCTGATCGCGGTGCGCCACGTCGCATGATCAAGCCCAGCGACACCAATGTCTGTGCGCTTTCGATAGGTTGGATGCGCAAGTCTTCGGCGAGGAAGTTCAGGCCGCTGTCCATGGGGATCACCGCGCAACACAGGCCACCGTGCACAGCTTGTAACAACTGATGCACGGCGTCGGTTTGCAACAAGGGCTGGGGTGCCAGGCCGCGACTGTGGAAATTGTGGTCGATGGACTGGCGAAAATGCATACCGCTGGTGAGCATACCGAGCGGCAGTTCAATCAGTGCCTCCCAGCTCAGCGGTTGTTCGCCAAAGAAGAAAAACCGCTGGTCGTACAGCAGGCCCATGCGGGTGGGGCTGAAGGGCAGGGCCTCGAAACGCTCGTTGTCCAGGCGCTCCAGGTAAGAAATACCCAGGTCGATGCGGTTGTTCGCCAGGTGTTCAAGGATGTGCTCGGAACTCAAGGAGGACAATTCGAAGCGCAGGTTCGGGTGCTCAGCGTGCAGGCGCTGCATCATCGACAACGGGTCGAAGTCCGACATGGGCACCACGCCCAGGCGCAGGGTGCCCGCCAGGTTGCCACGGCAGGCGGCGGCTTCGGCTTGCAAGCCGTCATAGGCGGCCAGCACCGTGCGTGCCCACGCCAACACCCGTTCCCCGGGTGCGGTGAAGCCTTCGAAGCGCTGGCCACGGTTGACCAGCGGCAGATCGAGCTCTTCCTCAAGGCTGCGCAGGCGCATCGACAAGGTTGGCTGGGTGATATGGCAGCGGGCGGCGGCCTGGCCGAAGTGACGGGTTTCGTCCAGCGCGATGAGAAATTTCAGCTGCTTGATGTCCATCTTCGCTCCGGGGCGCGGGAAGTAATGAATTCTAGCGCTTTGCCCAGGGTGTGGTCATTGGTCGGGCAGGGCACGGGTCCGTCTGGCTTGGTCTAGGATTAAAGGTCTGGATCCAAAACCAAGGAGCACGTCATGAGTATTTTCAGTTTTGTGAAGGAGGCCGGTGAAAAACTGATCGACCTGCTGACCCCCGGGAATGCCAACGCTGGCGAGCAGTTGAAAACCCACATCAGGGAGATCGGCCTGGGTAATCCGAATGTCCAGGCGACCCTCGAAGGGGACAAAGTCATCATCACCGGGGAGGTCGCGAGCCAGGAAGAGAAGGAAAAGATCCTGTTGGCCGTGGGCAACATCGCGGGTGTCGGCAGTGTCGACGACCGGATCACCGTGACCGGGCCGGTGGCGAAAGAAGCGCGCTTCGTGACCGTGAAGAAGGGCGACACGCTCAGCGCTATCTCCAAGGCCGAGTACGGCGATGCGAACAAGTACCAGAAGATTTTCGAAGCCAACAAGCCGATGTTGAAGCACCCGGACAAGATCTATCCGGGGCAGGTGTTGCGTATTCCCGATTAACACCCCCTGTGGCGAGAGAGCAAGCTCCCTCGCCACAGGGTTCGCGTTATAGCCCTTCGATCAGGTCCCGATAGTCCCCCAGCGCGTCGAACTCCCCCGTATCCTTCGGCCCCTTGCGGCTGTCCGGCTCGCTGACGGCCAGCAGGTGCGCGACGCCGAACGCCCGGGCGCTGCGCAACACCGGCAGGGTGTCGTCGATGAACAGGCTGCGGGCCGGGTCGAAATTCAGGTCGGCTTGCAGCGCGTCCCAGAATTGCGGGTTTTCCTTGGGGAAACCGTAGTCGTGGGAGCTGATCAAGCGCTCGAAGTAAGGTGCCAGCTCAATGCGTTCCAGTTTCAGGGACAACGAATCGCGGTGGGCGTTGGTGATCATCACCACCCGTTTACCGGCCTGCTGGAGCGCCGCCAGGAATGTGTCCGCATCCGGGCGCAAGGCGATCAGGTGGGCGGTTTCCAGCTTCAGTTCCCGCACCGGCAGTTTCAACTCGGTGCTCCAGAAATCCAGGCAATACCATTGCAACTGGCCCGCGTGGCGCTCGAACAGCGGCTGCAATTCCAGCTCGGCCATGGCGCGGCTTACACCGTGCAGCTCGGCGTAGCGCTGGGGCAGGTGTTCCATCCAGAAATGGTTGTCGTAATGCAGGTCGAGCAAGGTGCCGTCCATGTCCAGCAGAACCGTGTCGATCTCATGCCAGGGCAACAAGGCCATAAAACTTCTCCAGCGGTAATCGGATATCCGACACAAACAATCAGAATAGGCCGGGTATAGTAGCCCGCTATCGCCCAGGGAGCCGTTTATGCGCCAGAAACCCACCATACTCGATCGTCGGATCGTCGCCACCAGCCGCCTGTTTTGCGTGGAAGAACTCAAATTGCGTTTTTCCAACGGTGTGGAGCGCACCTATGAGCGGTTGGCGGGGCAGAGCACCGGTTACGGCGCGGTGATGATCGTGGCGATGCTCGATGCCGAGCATGCCGTGCTGGTGGAGGAATACTGCGGTGGTACCGACGCTTACGAACTGTCCTTGCCCAAGGGCCTGATCGAGCCGGGTGAGGATGTGTTGGCGGCGGCCGAGCGTGAACTCAAGGAAGAGGCCGGTTTCGGTGCGCGTCAGTTGGAGCATTTGACCGAATTGTCGCTGTCCCCTGGCTACATGAGCCAGAAAATCCAGGTGGTGTTGGCCACCGACCTGTATGAAGAACGGCTGGAGGGCGATGAGCCCGAGCCGATGCGCGTGGACAAGGTCAACCTGCATGAGTTGTTGGCCCTGGCACAGAACCCCCAGTTCACGGAGGGGCGAGCCTTGGCGGCGCTGTACCTGGCCCGTGACCTGCTGACCCAGCGTGGAGCGTTGCTGTCATGAATTTTCCCCACTCTCTGATGGCTCCCGTGGTCGAATTGGCGCTCAAGGCCGGTGAGGCGATCCTGCCGTTCTGGCGGGCTGATGTGCAGGTTGTCCAGAAGGCTGACGCGTCGCCGGTGACCGCCGCAGACATGGCCGCCCACGACGTGATCGTGGCCGGGCTGACGGCACTGGCCCCGGATATTCCGATCCTCTCCGAAGAAGACGCCAACATTGCCCGAAGCGTGCGTGCCGGCTGGCAACGCTGGTGGTTGGTCGACCCGCTGGACGGGACCAAGGAGTTCATCTCCGGCAGCGAAGAGTTCACCGTCAACATCGCACTCATCGAGCAGGGCCGGGTGGTGTTCGGCGTGGTGTCGATGCCCACCAGTGGACGCTTTTACGTCGGTGGCGCGGGGCTGGGTGCCTGGCGTGGCGAGCAGGGCGGCGAGCCTTCGCCCATTGCGGTTCGCCACGAGCTTGCGCCTGGCGAGGCCTTCACCGTGGTCGCCAGCCGTCGCCATACCAGCCCGGAGCAGGAACGTCTCCTGGCTGGCCTGAGCGACAGCCTGGGCAAGTTGCAATTGGCCAATATCGGCAGTTCATTGAAGTTTTGCCTGGTGGCCGAAGGCGCGGCCGATTGCTATCCACGGCTGGCACCGACCTCCCAGTGGGACACCGCTGCCGCGCAAGGCGTCCTGGAGGGCGCGGGTGGCGAGGTGTTGGACCTGAGCGGCGAAGTGTTCTGTTATCCACCGCGCGAGTCGCTGTTGAACGCGTCGTTCCTGGCGTTGCCGGCGAAGGCGGCATGGCGAGGGAAGCTGTTGGAGTTGGCCCGCTCTTAAATCCTGTGGGGTCTTCTGTGGCGAGGGGATTTATCCCCGCTGGGGCGCGAAGCGGCCCTGTTTTTTTGGGGGGCTGCTGCGCAGCCCAGCGGGGATAAATCCCCTCGCCACAAGGTTTCTTGTTTCCAAAGAGTCAGCGGTGCAAGACGTACTGCCCCTCGAACTGCACCGCCACGTCCTCGCTTCCGGTGTTCCGCACCTGGGTCTGCAGGGCCAGCCGTGCCCGTCCATAACGCCGATAAGTCGAAAGGAAGCGCTTCCAGACCTTTTCCTCAGGCGCGTCGCACAGAACGGTAGCGTCGCCAGTGACCGGCAACGGATAGCTGATCTGCCCCTCCTGGATCACGATGTGCCCGTCCTCGATGCCTTCTTCGCGCAGGGCCAGGTGCAGCCAGCCCCAACCGCCCAGCACGGCGCCGCAATACAGGCTGCCGCCGAACATGGTGCTCTTGTGGTTGACGTTGGCCGCCAATGGCAGCGACAGACGCAGTTGCCGGGCCTGCCAATCAAGCACCTTGAGGCCCATCTCGCGCGTCAGTGGGATGTCGTGGTGCAGGATCGATTCCAGGTAACGGCTGTCGCGGCTCATGCAGAGATCTCTTGCTTGAAAAGGATGACGATAACTCAATCGGGCTCATCGGCGGCAGGGTGGCTGCTGTCGCTGAAGTTCAGCCCGTGCTTGCGCAGCTTGTCGTGCAAGGTCTTGCGCGGAATGCCCAGGGCTTCGGCGAGGCTGCGTACCGAGCTGTGGGGGCGGGTCAGTTCGGCGGCGATCAAGGTTTTCTCGAAGTTTTCCACTTGCTCGCTCAAGCCGCCGCTGACCATCTGCGTCGTTGCACCAGGGCTGCCGTCCGGCGCGCTGTTGTCCAGGGCCAGTTCCAGGCCCAGGGCGAAGCGCTCGGCGGCGTTCTGCAATTCACGCACGTTGCCCGGCCAGCTATGGCGCAGCAGCAGTGCCCGGTGTGCCGGCTGCAACTCATGGGGGGGCAGGCCATGGCGAGCACTGGCTTCGTTGGCGAAGTGCTGGAACAGCACCAGGGCGTCCTCGCCCCGTTCGCGCAAGGGCGGTATGCGCAGCGGCGCAACGTTGAGGCGGTAATACAGGTCGGCGCGAAAACGCCCCTGGTCGGCGGCCTGGCGCAGGTCTTCCTTGGTGGCGGCGATGATGCGGATGTCCAGCGGGATGAGCTGGTTACCGCCCAAGCGCTCCACCGCGCGCTCTTGCAGCAGACGTAGCAGCTTGACTTGGACGTCCAGGCTCATGCTCTCGATTTCGTCGAGGAACAGCGTGCCGCCGTTGGCGAACTCGAACTTGCCGATACGGCGTTTCTGCGCGCCAGTGAAGGCGCCAGGCTCGTGGCCAAACAGCTCGCTTTCCACCACCGATTCGGCGAGGGCGCCGGCGTTGATCGCCACGAAGGGGCCGTTGCGCCGCCCCGAGAGGTCGTGCAATGCCCGGGCGACCACTTCTTTGCCGGCGCCGGTTTCACCGAGGATCAGCACGTCGGCGCGAGTGGCTGCCAGTGCGCCGATCTGCTCGCGCAAGCGCAACATCGGCGTCGACTGGCCCACCAGCCGGGCGCTGAGTTCATGCCGATCGCTCAAGGCCAGGCGCAGGCTGCGGTTTTCCAGCACCAGGCGGCGCAAGGCCAGGGCGCGACGCACGCTGTCGAGCAGATGATCGCTGGCGAAGGGTTTTTCCAGGAAATCGTAGGCGCCGGCCCGCATCGCTTGCACCGCCAGCGGCACGTCGCCATGGCCGGTGATCAGCAGCACCGGCAACTCCGGGTCCTGGGCATGCAATTGGCGCAGCAGTTCCAGGCCGTCGATGCCCGGCATGCGGATGTCACTGACCACCACGCCTGGCCAGTCGCGCGGCAATTGCCCGGCGACGTCCTTGGCCTCGGCCAGCGAGAGGATTTTCAGGCCGGCGAGGTCGAGGGTCTGGCTCAGGGCCTGACGCAAGTGGGGGTCGTCGTCGATCAGCACCACCTCAATCCGGTTATCGATGGTCATACGCTACGGTCCTCGGACGGTTGCAAGCTTACCCCGGGTGCGCCGGCGCGAAGTTTCAGGGTGATCAGGGCGCCGCCTTCCTTGTGGTTAGCGAAGGACAACTCACCGCCGAAGGCGCGCATCAGGGTGTCGCAGATTGCCAGTCCCAGGCCAAGGCCTTGGGTCCGGGTCTTGGTGGTGTAGAAGGGCTCGCCGGCGCGGCCCAGGGCTTCCATGCAAAACCCCGGGCCGTTGTCGCGAATGTACAGAATGACGCCGGTATCGGTGGCCTGGGCACTGAGCCAGAGTTTGCGCGGCGGGCCTTTCTCGGTCAGGGCGTCGAGGGCATTGGCCAACAAGTTGCCCAGTACCTGGCGCAAGCGGGTTTCCCCGGCCTCGACCCACAGGGTGGCCGCCGGCAAGTCGCGAATCAGCTCCACTTCCATGCCGCGCCGACGCTTGGCGAGCAACGCCAGCGCGTCGTCCAGGGCTGGCTGCAAGGCGACGCTTTCCGGGGCGTGGCGGTCGCGGCGGGCGAAGGCGCGCAGGTGGGCGATGATCGAGGCCATGCGCCCGGTCAGTTCATTGATCAGCTTGAGGTTGCCCCTGGCGTCCTCGGTGCGCTGGTGGTCGAGCAATATCTCGGCGTTTTCCGCGTAACTGCGGATCGCCGCCAATGGCTGGTTGAGTTCGTGGCTGATGCTGGCCGACATGGTGCCCAGGGCCGACAGCTTGCCGGCCTGCACCAGGTCATCCTGGGCGCGGACCAGTTCCTGCTGGGCCTGCTCACGCTCCAGCACTTCTTGCCTCAGCCGCCGGTTCAGGCCTTCCAGGTCGCTGGTGCGCTCGGCTACCCGGCCTTCCAGTTCATGGCGGGTCTTGGCTTCGAAGGCGATCCGGGCCAGGTAATGGCGCCTGCGCTGCATCATCAAACCGAGCAACAGCATCAAGACCAGCAACGCCGCGCCACCGATGGCGACTACGGTGCGCACAGGACGGTCGATCAGCGTGCGCGGAGCAAGAATGCTCACGCTCCAGCCGGTTTCTTCGATGGTCTGGGTCTGTGTCAGCCAGGCGCTGGCATCCAGGTTCAGCGGCTTGGGATCGCGGGTCGGGTAAGGTTGTACCGCGCTGATGGCCTTGCGTTCGTCATCGCTCAGGGGGCGGGTCGAGCGAAAGCGCCATTCCTGTCGCGAAGTGAGGATCACCACACCATTGTGGTCGGTGACCAGCAGTTGTTCCGGGGTCTTGCCCCACAGGCTTTCGGTGTGGTCCAGGTCGACCTTGACCACCAGCACGCCGATGACTTCTCCCTGGTCGCGCACGGCGGCGGCGAAGAAATACCCGCGCTTGGCCGACGTGGTGCCCAGGCCGAAAAAGCGCCCCAGGCGACCGGCCATGGCTTCGATGTAGTACGGCCGGAAGGCGAAATTGCGGCCAACGAAGCTGTCGTGTTTGTCCCAGTTCGACGCGGCAAGCGTCTTGCCGGTGCTGTCCATCAAGTACATGACTTCCGCGCCGGTCTGATTGCTGATGCTCTTGAGCAGTTGGTTGGCGTTGTCCTGGATGGCGCTGTCGTTCGGGGTCGACAGCACCGCACGCAAGGCTGGCAGGTCGCCGAGAATCTGCGGCAGCACTTCATAGCGGTGCAGCGTGCCCAGCAAGTTGGCGACGTAGAGATCCAGGGTCTGGCGATTTTGCCCGGCCAGTTCACTGCGATAGTAGCGTTCGGCCAAGTGCTCCAGAGGCCACAACAACGGCGCCAGGCACAACGCAAGCAAGGCCAGGCTGCGCCAACGGGGTCTGCGGGGGAGGGTGGAATTCATGAGCATCAGGCGCCTGTGGTGACAGACGTATTATGCCCAGTGTCCCGCCTTACCAATACACTTTGTGAGACCGGAGATTAAGCCTGTCCGGCCAGGCACTCCTGCAACGCACTTCGCCAGTCGGGCTGGCTCACCCCCCATTCCCGGCGCAGGCGGGTGCAATCCAGGCGCGAGTTGAGCGGGCGCGGGGCGGGTGTCGGGTAGGCACTGGACGGGATGGCTTCGAGCAGCGCGCAAGGTTTGTGCTGCCGGGCCAGGCTTTCGCCGATGGCCTGGGCGAAGCCGAACCATGAGGTCTCACCCTGGGCGGTGAGGTGGTAGGTGCCCCAGGCACCAGGCTGACCGCCCTGCCAGCGCTCGATGAGCAGGGCCGTGCTGTGGGCAATAGTGTCAGCCCAGGTCGGTGCGCCGATCTGGTCGGCCACCACCCGCAACTGCGGTTTTTCCTGCAACAGGCGTTGCATGGTCAGCAGGAAATTGCGGCCCTCGGTGGAGTACACCCAGCTGGTGCGCAGAATCAGGTGCTGACCGCCGGCCTGGCGAATGGCGTCTTCGCCGGCCAGCTTGCTGCGTCCATAGACACTCAGCGGGTTGGGCGTGTCGTCTTCGGTATAGGGCCCGGGTTTGCGACCATCGAACACGTAGTCGGTGGAGTAATGAATCAGTGTCGCACCCAGGTCAACCGCCACCTGGGCCAAGACGCCGGGTGCCGTGGCGTTGATGGCGAACGCCCGCTGCGGTTCGCGCTCGGCCTGGTCGACAGCCGTATGGGCGGCGGCATTGATGATCAGGTCAGGAAGCAGCGCCTCGATGGGCGCGCGGATGAGGTCCGGCTGTGCCAGGTCGAGCTGGTGGCTGCCGAGCACGATGAGCTCGCCCACGCCCGCCAGGCGCTTCTGAAGCGCCCGGGACACTTGGCCGTTCTGGCCGACGATCAAGATCCGCAGGGAGGTCTTCATGGAAACAGGTCCGCGTCGCGCAGGGCCTTGCCGACCTGGTCCTTGGACGACAGGGTTGGTGGGCCTTGCAGTTGCCAATCGATGGCCAGCTGCGGGTCGTCCCAGCGAATGCAGCGTTCGGCCGACGGGGCGTAGTAATCGGTGGTCTTGTAGAGAAAGTCCGCCGACTCGCTCAGCACCACGAAACCGTGGGCAAAGCCCGGTGGTACCCACAGTTGCCGGCGGTTCTGTGTCGACAGGTTGACGCTGACCCATTGGCCGAACGTGGGCGAGCTGCGGCGAATGTCCACGGCCACATCCAGCACTTCCCCGGACGTAACGCGCACGAGTTTCCCCTGGGCCTGTTCGATCTGGTAATGCAGGCCGCGCAACACGCCTTTAGCCGAGCGCGAGTGGTTGTCCTGGACGAACGGTAATGCGCAGCCCGTGGCTTCGGTAAACGCCCGTGCATTGAAACTCTCGTAGAAGAAACCGCGATCATCGCCGAAGACTTGCGGTTCGATGATCAGGACGTCCGGCAAGCGGGTGGCGATGACGTTCAACGCGTTTCTCCAACAACCGTGAACAGGTACTGGCCATAGCCGGTCTTGCCGAAATATTCGGCGCGTTCGAGCATGTGTTCGCGGCTGACCCAGCCCTGTTGGTAGGCGATTTCTTCCAGGCACGCGACCTTCAGGCCCTGGCGATGTTCGATGGTCTGCACGTATTGCGAGGCTTCCAGCAGGCTGTCGTGGGTGCCGGTGTCCAGCCAGGCAAAACCACGGCCGAACCGCTCGACGTGCAGATCGCCACGTTGCAGGTAGGCATTGTTAACGTCGGTGATTTCCAGCTCGCCACGCTTGGAAGGCTTGATGGCCTTGGCGATCTGGATCACATCGTTATCGTAGAAGTACAGGCCGGTCACGGCATAGCTGGACTTGGGCTTGACGGGTTTTTCTTCGATGGAGATGGCGCGCCCTTCAGGATCGAACTCGATCACGCCAAAACGCTCGGGGTCCTTGACCCAATAACCGAACACCGTCGCACCGCGCTGCCGGCTGGCCGCAATCTGTAGTTGTTCGCCGAAGTGTTGGCCGTGGAAAATGTTGTCGCCCAGGATCAGGCACACCGGGTCGCTGCCAATGAACTGTTCGCCGATCAGGAATGCCTGGGCCAGGCCATCAGGCGACGGTTGTTCGGCGTAGCTCAAATGCACGCCAAATTGACTGCCATCGCCGAGCAGGTTGCGATAATGCGGCAGATCCTGCGGTGTGGAGATCACCAGGATCTCCCGGATGCCGGCAAGCATCAGCACCGAGATCGGGTAATAGATCATCGGCTTGTCGTAAATTGGCAGCAACTGCTTGGAAACCCCGAGTGTGATGGGGTGCAGGCGTGTGCCGGAGCCGCCGGCCAGAACGATACCCTTCATCATGCAGTTGCATCCTTATTGTCCAGCGAACCCAGGCGCTCGCCCTGATAACTGCCGTCCTGGACACGTCGACACCATGGCAGGTTCTCAAGGTACCACTGCACGGTCTTGCGCAGGCCGGTCTCGAAGGTTTCCCGAGGTGTCCAGCCCAGTTCCCGTTCGATCTTGCCGGCGTCGATCGCATAGCGCAGGTCATGACCGGGGCGATCCTTGACGAAGGTGATCAGGTCGGCATAGCGCTCGACCCCCTCCGGCTTGTGCGGCGCCAGCGCTTCGAGCAGCGCGCAGATGCCGCGGACCACGTCGATGTTCCGTTGCTCATTGTGGCCGCCGATGTTGTAGGTCTCGCCGACCACGCCCTCGGTGACCACCTTGAGCAATGCCCGGGCGTGATCCTCGACATACAGCCAATCGCGCACTTGCTGGCCGTCGCCATAGACCGGTAAGGGCTTGCCGGCCAGTGCGTTGAGGATCACCAGTGGAATCAGTTTTTCGGGGAAATGGAATGGCCCGTAGTTGTTCGAGCAATTGGTCACCAGCACGGGCAAGCCGTAGGTGCGCTGCCAGGCGCGAACCAGGTGGTCGGACGCAGCCTTGCTGGCCGAATAGGGCGAGCTGGGGGCATAGGCCGTGGTTTCGGTGAACAGATCGTCCGCACCGTGCAGGTCGCCATACACTTCGTCGGTGGAAATGTGATGGAAGCGAAACGTGTTCTGCTGCGGCTCGGCCAAGGTCTGCCAATAGGCACGGGTGGCTTCCAGCAGGCTGTAGGTGCCGACGATGTTGGTCTGGATGAAATCCGCCGGGCCGTCGATGGAGCGATCTACATGGGACTCGGCGGCCAGATGCATGATGGCGTCGGGCTTGAATCGCGCCAATATCGCACTGACCGTCGGTTGGTCGACGATGTCGGCCTGGACGAATTCGTAGCGGCTGTCGTGGTCGATGCTGCGCAATGATTCAAGATTGCCGGCGTACGTCAGCTTGTCGAGGTTCAGGACGTGGTGGCCGGTGTCGGCGATCAAGTGCCGTATAAGGGCCGAGCCTATGAACCCAGCCCCGCCAGTGATGAGGATGCGCATCCGGTTAAGCCTTTTTCCGTTGGACGACAAAGCACTGGAGCATAGCTTGTCGGCGCGATGGGGGTGGCGCAAGAGATTACATCTCTGTGAGCGTCCCGCAGGAGGGGGTTGCTTATCCTCCGACTCAGTGGCGAGATAGACATCCGATAAAAACCACCCCAGGGGTCGTCGTATGCCACTCGCTACGTTGGTTCACCGTGCCAGTTTGCCAAGCCCACAGGTCAGCGCCGCTCAGGCGGTGGCGCTGCTGCGCTCGAATTATGGACTCAGCGGTGACCTGCGACCCCTTGGCAGCCACCAGGACCTCAACTACCGCGTCGACAGCGAGCGCGGGCGATTCGTGCTGAAGATTTGCCACGGCGACTACGCCCTCCAGGAACTCCAGGCTCAACATGCTGCGCTCAAGCAGTTGGCCGGGCACGGCGCGGTGAAAGTGCCGCGGGTGATCGTGGCGGGCAACGGCGAGGACCTGCTGACCCTGGAAGTCGACGGGCAAGCGGTTCATGTGCGACTGCTTGAATACATCGAGGGGCAGTCCCTCACGGCGCTCAAGCACCTCACGCCCGAGCTGGTGACCGGCCTGGGCCAGCTGTGCGCGGAAATGGACCTGGCCCTGGCGGCTTTCGACCATCCGGGCCTGGAGCGCACCCTGCAATGGGACGCGCGTCACGCCCCCGCCCTGGTCGATCACCTGTTGCCCGTCATCGAGGACGATCAACGGCGCAAACTGATCGCCGAGGTCGCGCAACAGGCCGAGCGGCGCTTGCAACCGCTCAAGGCCAGCCTGCCCGTGCAGGCGATCCACATGGACATCACCGATGACAATGTGGTCTGGCAGCGAGATGCCCAGCGCCAATGGCAATTGCAGGGTGTGATTGATTTCGGCGATCTGGTCCGCACCTGGCGCATCACCGATCTCTCCGTGACCTGCGCAGCCCTGCTGCACCACGCCGACGGCGATCCGTTCTTCATCTTGCCGGCGATCAAGGCCTACCACGCGGTCAATCCCTTGCAGCGCCAGGAGCTGTTGGCGCTGTGGCCGTTGATCGTCGCGCGCGCCGCCGTGCTGGTGCTCAGCGGTGAGCAGCAGGTTTCCATCGATCCGGATAATCAATACAGCCGCGACAACCTGAAACATGAGTGGGAGATTTTCCACGTCGCCCACTCGGTGCCCCTCGAACTGATGGAAGCGGCGATCCTCAGCGCCGTGGGCCAAAGTCTGCCGCCGATAGCCGACGAAGGCTTTGCGCCGCTGTTGCCGACCCTGGTGGGACGCGAATTCGCCTTGATCGACCTTGGGGTGCTGAGCCCGCATTTCGAAGCCGGCAATTGGGAGCAACCCGGGACCGACCAGCGCCTGCTGGGCGAAGCGGCGGCTGTCCATGGGTTGGCGGCGAGTCGCTACGGGCAGTATCGGTTGTCCCGTACCCGGCCGGACAGCGCCGTTGAACCGGATACTTATCCGCTGCACGTGGAGTTGCATGTTCCTCAAGGTACCCCGCTTGAGTCGCCTTTCGCCGGGGTGGTGCACAAGTCCGCCGACGGCGTGTTGCAGCTCGACAGTGCACAGCTGAGTGTGCGCCTGTGGGGCGTCATGTCGCCGCTGCATTCCGGCGCGGCACTGGTCAAGGGGCAAGTGCTGGGCGAGGTGGTCGGTCCGTTGCGAGTGCAACTGTGTCGCGGCGGGCAGTTGAATCCACCGTTGTTCTGCGCTCCCTCCAGGGCCTCGGCCTGGCACCAGCTCTGCCCGTCGCCGGCGGTCCTGCTGGGGCTGGCTTGCGATGCCGAGCCAGAGGTGGACCCCAAGGCGCTGCTGGCTCGGCGTGATGCGAGCTTCGCCCGTTCCCAGAAGCATTATTACGTTGACCCGCCACGGATCGAGCGGGGCTGGCGCAACCATCTGATCGACATGCAGGGGCGTTCCTACCTCGACATGCTCAACAACGTCGCGGTGCTGGGCCACGGCCACCCGCGCATGGCCGCCGTGGCTGCCCGGCAATGGTCGCTGCTCAATACCAACTCGCGCTTTCACTATGCGGCCATCGCTGAATTTTCCGAGCGCCTGCTGTCACTCGCGCCGCCCGGCATGGACCGGGTGTTCCTGGTCAACAGCGGTACCGAGGCCAATGACCTGGCCATTCGCCTGGCCTGGGCCTACAGCGGTGGGCGCGACATGCTCAGCGTGCTGGAGGCCTATCACGGCTGGTCGGTGGCCGCCGATGCGGTGTCGACGTCCATCGCCGACAACCCCCAGGCCCTGAGCAGTCGCCCGGACTGGGTGCACCCGGTCACCGCGCCGAACACCTATCGCGGTGAATTCCGCGGGGCCGACAGCACGCCGGACTACGTGCGCAGCGTCGAGCACAATTTGGCGAAAATCGCGGCGAACAAGCGTCAGCTTGCCGGCTTCATCTGCGAACCGGTGTACGGCAATGCCGGTGGTATCGCGTTGCCGCCCGGTTACCTGAAGCAGGTCTACGGGTTGGTGCGCGAGCGTGGCGGCGTCTGCATCGCCGATGAAGTGCAGGTCGGTTACGGGCGCATGGGCGAATTTTTCTGGGGTTTCGAAGAACAAGGCGTGGTGCCGGACATCATCACCATGGCCAAAGGCATGGGCAACGGCCAGCCACTGGGCGCGGTCATCACCCGCCGGGAGATTGCCGAGGCGCTGGAGGCCGAAGGCTATTTCTTCTCGTCGGCCGGTGGCAGTCCGGTCAGTTGCCAGATCGGCATGGCGGTACTGGATGTGATGGAGGAAGAAAACCTCTGGGAAAACGCCAAGGTGGTAGGCGGGCATTTCAAGGCGCGGCTGCAAGCCCTGATCGACCGATACCCCTTGGTTGGCGCGGTGCATGGCTCCGGGTTCTACCTGGGCGTGGAACTGATCCGCAACCGCGACACCCTGGAGCCGGCCACCGAAGAAACCATGGCCCTGTGCGAGCGCCTGCGCGAGCTGGGGATCTTCATGCAACCGACCGGTGATTACCTGAACATCCTCAAGATCAAGCCACCGATGGTGACCTCGCGCCAGAGCGTGGATTTCTTCGTCGATATGTTGGAGAAGGTCTTGGACGAGGGGCTTTAACCGGTCTGGAACGCCAGTCTGCTGTTGTGGGGGCGAGCCTGCTCGCTCCTACAGGGTTTGGTGTGACCTTAATATCGATTTTTGTCGGTATTTTTCCCTTGTTAATTTTTCTTTATGAGATTTTTGACTTTATTGGTCGATATTTATCGTCTATAAAGCTCCCGCCGCCCATCGCCCAGGAGACGATCCATGACAACGCTGCACAGCACGCCCCGCGCAGACGGTTTCTACATGCCCGCCGAATGGGCGACCCAGACCCAGGCCTGGATGATCTGGCCCGAGCGCCCGGACAACTGGCGCCTGGGCGGCAAGCCCGCGCAAGCTGCCCATGTGGCGGTGGCCAAGGCCATTGCCCGTTTCGAACCGGTGACCGTGGCGGTGTCGGCGGCCCAGTACGAAAACGCCCGGGCACGCCTCGATGTGCCGAATATTCGCTTGGTGGAAATGTCCAGCGATGACGCCTGGGTCCGTGATACCGGCCCGACATTCGTGATCAATGACAGCGGCGAAGTGCGCGGCGTCGATTGGGATTTCAATGCCTGGGGTGGTTTCGATGGCGGCCTGTATGCGCCGTGGAACCACGATTCGCAAGTGGCGGGCAAGATTCTCGAACTTGAGCGCAGCCCGCGTTACCGCACCGAAGGTTTCGTGCTGGAAGGGGGCTCGATCCATGTCGATGGCGAAGGCACGCTGATCACCACCGAAGAGTGCCTGCTCAATCGCAATCGCAACCCGCACCTGCGCCGTGAAGAGATCGAAGCGGTGCTGAGTGCCCAACTGGCCGTGGACAAGATCATCTGGTTGCCGGACGGCTTGTTCAACGACGAAACCGACGGCCATGTGGATAACTTCTGCTGCTACGTGCGGCCTGGCGAGGTACTGCTCGCCTGGACCGACGATCCACAGGACCCGAACTTCGCCCGCTGCCACGCGGCGATGAACGTGCTGCAAAACAGCACCGATGCCAAGGGGCGCCCGTTCATTGTGCACAAGATGCCCATCCCGGGGCCGTTGTACGCCACCGAAGAGGAGTGTGCCGGCGTGGATGCGGCGCACGGTTCCCAAGAGCGCAATCCCAGCGTGCGGCTGGCCGGTTCCTACGTGAACTTCCTGATCGTCAACGGCGGCATCATCGCGCCGAGTTTCGACGACCCGATGGATGCCCCGGCCAGGAAGATCCTGCAGGACCTGTTCCCCCAGCATGAAGTGGTCATGGTGCCAGGTCGGGAGTTGTTACTGGGCGGCGGAAATATCCATTGCCTTACCCAACAACAACCCGCACCGCACACAAAATGAGTGGCGATGTAACAACTTGGTGACATTGGCGCCGCAGGCTCTGCGCCGGTGCTTTTGGATCCATCCAGGCAAGCCCGCGGCCCCATTGGGACGCGGGTTTTTTTATGCCTGTCGGGTGGCATTGCAGGCACTTTGGCATAGCTCTTGTATCTGCATCCCGGCTTGCGCGAGCGCAGCTGAGTTGTATTGTCATAAATCTTGGATAAATTGGCCGTTCGTCGACCAGGTGAGGGCGCTGGAGTGAATATGATAGGCGAGCGCATGTGCCATCCCTTGGCCGTTAATGGTGAGGCGCTTCAAGCCTTGGTGCAGTGGTTGAAGTCCAACGGGACGCGTCAGATCAGGGAACCTGATCCGCGCCAGATGATCGTTGAACGCTACCCTGTTGGCCTGTTCAGCGAGGCTGAGCTCGAAGCGTTGTGGGATGTGATGCAAGGATAGAATTCGACGGATCGATAAAAAGCGCTGGCCAGCATGGCAGCGCTTTTTTTGTGCCCGCTGGATTTCAAGTGCGCACAAAGCCCGGTGGTGCAGGCAGGTCCTGAAATCCCCCAAAGCCCACTCCCACAGGGTAGGTGTTTATGTCAGTGGGGCATTCGACCGATTCACGAAACAAACTGAAACCCGTTCCAGCATTTTTCCGCAGCGTTGTGCAGACTAATCTGCAGCCATCGAATCCTCATGGCTAGTGGAGCCCCCATGACTCTCCTTCATTACATCTACGACCCGCTGTGTGGCTGGTGCTACGGCGCCAAGCCGCTGGTTCAGGCCGCCCGGGAAGTATTGCCGGTCCTCGCCCACGGTGGCGGCATGATGACCGGCGCCAATCGCCAGCAGGTCACACCGCAATTGCGCAATTACGTGATGCCCCATGACCGGCGTATTGCCGAACACACCGGGCAGCCGTTTGGCGAAGCCTATTTCGAAGGTTTGCTGCGCGACAGCAACGCCGTGTTCGATTCAGCGCCGCCGACGGCCGCGGTCCTCGCTGCCGAACAGCTCGAAGGCCGCGGCCTGGAGCTGCTGGGGCGCTTGCAAACTGCGCACTATGTCGAAGGTCGGCGCATTGCCGACGAGGCTGTGTTATTGGAACTCGCACAATCCATTGGCTTGCAGGCCCAGGCGTTTCGATCAGTGTTCGAGGCGGTCGATGTGCAGGCGCACATCAAGGCCAGTCGCACGTTGCTGAGCCAGGTCGGCGGCCAAGGCTTTCCGACGTTCGCCTTGGAGCAGGACGGCCGGTTCACGCTGATCGACATGGGGCCCTGGCTCGGCAAACCCGAGGCATTCGCCCAATGGTTGAAAAGCGCGGTGCCGGAACAGGCCGCTACGCCGGCAGCGGCCTGCGGTCTGGATGGTTGTTAATTTTGATCGGTTCTTGGACGTTTTTTGCCTGATTACAGAAGATTGCCGAAATTGACACGTCATTGGCGGCGCGACTAGGATTCGCCCACGCCTGTGGCTAACAGCCATGACTCTTAAATAATAAAAGGGCCCGACACGATCACTCGTGGGCGGGCCTTTTCATTATTTCAGGAGCAAGAGTCCGAAAAAGAGCGCGAAAAGCGCCATTTCGGCTGCCCGTCACAGTGCGCATCAACCCATACAAGGAAAATAAACATGTTGAACAAGCGCATCAGTTTGATCGCAATGGGGATCTTGAGCACGACACACGCCATGGCCAACGACCAGGCAGGGTCCAAGGGCTTTGTTGAAGACAGCAGCTTGAAAGTGCTGTTGCGCAACGCCTACATCAACCGCGACTACAAGGACGGCAGGGAGGACAAGGCCGAGTGGGGCCAGGCGGCCATCGGTACCTTCTCGTCCGGTTTCACCCAGGGCACCGTGGGTGTGGGGGTCGATGCATTCGGCCTCTACGCGCTGCGCCTGGACGGTGGCAAGGGGCGCAGCGGTGCGGGCGGCATCGACTTCTTCAAGCAGGGTGACAGCGATAACGCCGCCGATGATTTGTCCAAGTTCGGTGCAGCGGTCAAGTTCCGCATCTCCAACACCGTGCTGGCCTACGGTGACCAGATGCCGGCGCTTCCGGTGCTCAACTACGACAACTCGCGCCTGCTGCCGGAAAGCTACACCGGCACGCTGATCACCTCCAGGGAGATCAAGGGGCTGGAGCTGAACGCCGGTCGTTTCACCGCCGAATCGCGCAAGAGCGCCGAAGGCCGTGACAGCGGTGGCCTGAAGTCGATCAACGTGCTGGGCGGCAGCTATCAGTTCACCGAGCAGTTCAAGGCTTCGCTCTACGCCTCGGACGTCGAGGATGTCTTGAAGAAACAGTACGTGAACGCCAACTACGTGTTCCCGCTGGCCAAGGATCAATCCCTGACCCTGGACTTCAACGGTTATCGCACCCAGTTGGACAACCGCTACGTTCGCGAAAACAGCGTCACGGGCGACGACAACAAGATCTGGAGCCTGGCCGCTACTTTCGCCACCGGGCCGCACAGCTTCACACTCGCCCACCAGCGCAGCACCGGCGACAGCAACCTGGGCTACGCCTACGGCGGTTACCAGCGCGGGCAGAATCGCGTGGGCGACGGCGGCAACACCATCTACCTGGCCAACTCCTACTGGTCGGACTTCAACGCCGAGGATGAGCGCAGCTGGCAGTTGGGCTATGGCCTGGACTTCACCACCTTCGGCGTACCGGGGCTGACCTATAACGTCGCCTATGTGCGTGGCGATAACATCACCACGTCCACCAGCGAAGGCGGTACCGAGCGCGAGATCTTCAACCAGTTCAAGTACGTGGTCCAGGGCGGTCCGGCCAAGGACTTGAGCGTGAGGTTGCGCAGCTCGGTCTTGCGTGTGTCGCAGAAATCCAGCGAGTACAACGTCAGCGGCAATGAGCTGCGGGTGTTCGTGGATTATCCGATCAGCGTCTTCTGATGGTGTGACGAGACCCTGATACCCGAGGGTCTGTAACGTGGCGAGGGAGCTTGCTCCCGCTGGGTTGCGTAGCAACCCCCATTGGGGGAGCGCTGCGCACTCCAGCGGGAGCAAGCTCCCTCGCCACGTTCATATGACGTCCGCCTTCGCGTTCGGGTGTTTTTCGGCGCGATCAGTCAAAAAACACCTGTAAAAGCCGCTTTTTACCCGAGAAAAAGTCGTACTGAAAGCACTTCATCCTGCGTTTCAAATGCGCTTTGAAATGCCTCAAATTCTTTCTCATGGACGTAAATCCTGCACCTACTAGATTAGGCCGCTCAATGCAGCGGAGACCTGATAACAATGATCGTTTTGAACAGGGAAGTGGGCGAAGCGCTACGCCGTGACAAATACGTCAACGTCCGCGGTGGGGACTTCAACCTCTACGGTCATTTCGGCGACTTTGTCCGGCTGACCAAAAGCTGGGAAAACATGGAGCCCGACAGCTATTACGGCCAAGCCGAGTCAGGCATGCGTTTTCGCCGCTACAGCGACTTCGAATACAACCCCTCGACTCGCGAGCTCAAGCAGCTTGAGCACCGGGCCTACATCCAGTCCAAGGCCAACAACCGCTATGTCGGCGGCCTGGAGCGGCACTTCCAGGACTTCTCCAACGAAGTGATCAACTCGCCCGTGATGCGCAGCCTGATCGACACCGACTTCGAGGTGTACAAGCACGTCCTGCCGCAGGAACTGCACGATGAAGTCTGGCAGTGCCAGATCCATCAGATCCGCATCGAGATCAAGCCGGGCAAGCAACTGGAGATCACCCCCGAAGGCATTCATTGCGACGGCTACCCGTTCAGCGGCGTGCACTTCTGGGGTCGCCACAATGTGGCGGGGGCAGAAAGCCGTTTGTACACCGCCGAGCAAGAGCAACTGGCGGCGTTGACCTACGAGGACATCCTCGACACCACGTTCTTCCTTGACCGGGACATGCGCCACTACGTCACCCCGGCGCGTAACACCCACAGTCATGAAATGGCGTTCAGACAGATCCTGGCCATTTCTTTCTCGCGGCCCGGGACCGCTTTCGACATTGTTCGCTGAACGGCTTGAAGCCATGGGCGACCCGGTGCAGGAAGTTCTGCTGCGCCGGGCCATGGTCAGGGACGCCGAACGGATGGAACATTTTTTTCGCGGCTTCGACGAAGTGTCGTTCTGCGAATGGCAGGATGCCCGGTTCTTGCGAGGGATATTGTTGCAAAGCACCACCACCGCTTATCTGGCGATCGATGCCAATGACCGGGTGGTGGGCGCGGTCATTGGCGGCATGCTCGGCACCCGTGGCACGATCAACCACTTGGCGGTCAGCCCACGGCATCGCACCCGAGGGTTGGGCCAACGCCTGGTGGGAGCGGCTTGCGCCGACATGAAGCGGGTCGGCGTGTTGCGCATGTTCCTTTTCGTCGACGATGCTAATCTGGCCGGCAAGCGCTTCTGGGCGGCCCAGGGCTTCTGTGAGCCCCGGGGTGAAATCACTTTCGAGAGGGATCTATGAACAAGACTTCCAGCCAGCCGCTGGTGGTCGAACCACAAGCCTCGCGTACCTTCGCTGAAGCCAGTCCGGTGGTAGCGGGATATTTCACGGTTTCGTTTGTGTTCGGTCTGATGGCGGTCAACGCCGGGTTGCCCCTGTGGCTGCCCGTGGCGATGTGCCTGTTCGTCTACGCGGGCGCCTCGCAGTTTGCAGCCTTGGCGCTGATTTCCAGCGGCGCGTCGCTGACCACCATCGTGCTCACCACGTTCCTGATCAATGCGCGGCACATGCTGATGTCGGTCTATATGGCCAAGGCCCTGCGTGCGCTGGGGCTCAGTCGTTTCGAGCGCTGGTGCTATGCGGCGGGGCTCACGGATGAATCCTTCGCTTTCCACAGCGTCAAGCTCGGCAGCGGGGCCCCGGTGAGCGTGCGTTACCTGGTTGGTTTCAACCTGTTCTGCCACACCTCCTGGGTGCTCGGTGGCTTGCTGGGCGCGGTGTGCGCGCAGTACGCGGCGCACCTGATCAAGTACCAGCTCGACTACGCCCTGACCGCGATGATGCTCTACGTGCTGGTTTCGTTGTGCAACACCCGCAACAAACTGATCGCCGCCCTGGCAGCTGTCGTCTGCATGGGCGGCCTGAGCCTGCTGGGCAGTTCGCCCTTCAATGTCTTCATTGCCACGTTCGTGGGCTGCGGGGTGGGTGTATGCCTGACCAAACGTTCCTGATCCTGGTCGTGGTCCTGATGATGGCCGTGACCTTCTTGCCCCGTGCCCTGCCATTGCAGGTCAACACCGAGCACTGGCCGCCCTTCGTCGCCCGTGCCCTGGAGTACCTGCCGGTGGCGATCGTCGCCGCCATCAGCCTTTCCCCGTTGTTGATCAAGGATCAGCAGATACAACTCGACCGCCCGGAATTCTATGCCGCGATTCCGACGCTGTTATGTGCGTATTTCAGCCGTAACCTGTTTCTCAGTGTGGCGGTGGGTACGGCGGCGTACATCGCGCTCGGTGCGTTCCTGTAGCCGCAGGTCCACCACGTCGTGCAACGCCTGGCCTGACAATTGTGGATTGTTCACCGCCAGGCGGACGTCGAGAAAATCCTCGAAATCCGGGACGATCGCCAGGCCATTGCGCAGTGCCGCGTCCCGGGACACCAGGCCGAGGCCATCGAGCTGGGCAATCAACGATAAGGTGAGGGTTTCGCTGCAGGAATACACGACCCGCTGGCTCGAACCATATTCGCCCAGTCCGGCATCGAGCAGGCGAAGGAAGCTGTGGGAATAGGGGCATTCCTGTGCGGGACGTACCTGAAACTTGTCGCCGAGCGAACACAGGGTGTCGTCCTCGTCGCCACAGTGGGCGCCCACCACTCGCACTTGCACATCCGGCATGGTGATGCTGGAAAACCCATTTTGTTGCGGCCCGATCAGGATCGCCAGGTCGAAGGCTTCGTTCTTGAGTTTGCTCAGGTTCTCCATCGACTCGGCGTAGCTGAACTCCAGCTGGTGCTGGGGGAAAACCGCGATCAGTCGGTCGACCATTCGCCGGTTGAATTCCGCTGGCAGGGTGGTATTGAGCGCAACCTTCAAAGTGCATTGTCCTGGCGTCCTGAGCGCCTTGACCTTTTCCTCCAATTGGCGCGTGGCCACCAGCACCTGATCCATGAAAGGGGTCAATTCCGAGCCTTGGCTCGTCAGGGTCAGGCCCTTGTTCGAACGTTGGAACAAGCGGAAGCCAAACTGCTCCTCGACCTTGTTCAACTGCGCTGCCAATGCCTGCACCGTCAGGCAGGAATGTTCCGCCGCCGCCGACAAGGAGCCGGTCTGCACGATGCGCATGAGATTGCGTAGGGTTCTGCTATCCATGAGGTAATGCCCTCTGCTTAAGTGGGCTCGCTATTGTTGTGCACTTGGCCCGGGTCAGGCGGTGCATGCGGCTATCATCATGCACCTCGCCACGGTTGTCGCGATTTTGTCGCGAAAAGCTGTGGGAGGCGATGGTTGGAGCTTATGTGGGATTTGGGGAGTTTGCCCAGTCGATGCTGACTGCATTCAGCCGACAGGATCCTATGTGGAGGTCTTGCGAAAAATCCTGCATGAATCTCGGAGCCCTCCCAATCTCATGGCTGATCGCTCTGATAGCCGTCTTTGAAGACTCAGGCTGAAATACACCCCTTGATGTAGTCGACGCCAAACCTGCCTTATTGATGTCAGCCCGCTTATCCACCTGACATTGACCCGTGACGGCAGGCCCACCACAATGTTTTGAGGTAGCGCTAATGTAGCTACAAAATTAATGATGAGGTTTTTTATGGGTGCAATATTGAAAACCACTGACGTGCGTTGCCGCATTGATGAGGACTTGAAGGCCCGTGCGACAGAGGTTTTGAACGCCTGTGGATTGAGTGTTAGCGACGCGATGCGTCTTTTCCTGCGCCAGGTTGTCGAGGTTCAGGGGCTGCCATTCGAGGTGCGTGTGCCCTCGGACAAGACGGCGCGAGCCATGATGGAGGCACGAGATATCCGTCAACGGTTCGACTCGATAGACGACCTGCTGAGAGAGGCTGATGACGAAACCGAGAGAACAGCAAAAACGCGCTGAACTACCGAAGCAATGCGCCTATACGTCAGAATTCAAAAAGTCCTGGGAGCGTTACAAGCGGGCAGGACGACGGGATATGAATGAAGTGCGTCATGTGATGGTGCTGCTGTTTTTGGGGGAGCAGTTACCGAGCGAATACATGGATCATGCCTTGACGGGTAGCTGGGAGGGATTTCGAGAGTGCCATATTGGCGGTGATTTCCTTCTGATTTATGAGCATTCGCGCCCGAACCTGGTCACGTTTGTTGACCTGGGAAGTCATGCCGAATTGTTCAGATAAGGAATCGATTAAATACAGTTGCGAATAAAAAATAAAAAATAATCCACATCTGTACTATCCTTTAAGCACCACCCCGCTACAAAGGAGCCCAACCCATGGCGACTTCCTCCTTCACCCTCAACGCACAACAACAGTTGGACTCCCCGGACGCGGGTCGAGTCGCGTTGAAATTTTTCTTCAATCTCATGGCGCTCTGGGGTTGCAGCGTCGAGCAACAGCGCACCTTGTTGGGCAGGGTGGGCAACACGACTTTCTACAAGTACAAACAGTTGTCGGGAAACGTACGGCTGCCGCGCGATACGCTGGAACGCATTTCCTACCTCATGGGCATTCACAAGGCGTTGAGCATCATCTTCAGCAATAGCCGGAACCGGGCGTACCAGTGGGTCAGCAGCCCTAACGCGGCGGCACCGTTCAACGGCCAGTCGGCGCTGTCCTACATGTTGACCGGGCGGGTGGTGGACATCGCCGACGTGCGCCGATACCTCGACGGGGTGCGCGGTTGATGCTTCCTCCCCTGGCGGACCCGCAATGGAAACGGGCGTATCGGATCGTCAACAGCAGCTTCCCGCCGATTTCGCTGTTTGAAGATGTACTCGATCCAGAAGACTTGCCCACGGCCTACGCGCTGGAAGCGCTGACCAACGACCGGCTGATGGAGCAGGCGGGCGTGCTGTCCCGCGTACGCCCCGAGGACCGCGTTTCCGGGCCCGGCTCCTCGCCCGTGATGGCGGCGTTTACCCACATCGGCAAGAGCAGCCGCTTCAGCGACGGCACCTTTGGCGTCTATTACGCGGCCAGCAGCCAGGAAGCCGCCATTGCCGAAACCTGTTATCACCAGGCGCGCTTCCTCGGAGCCACCAACGAGCCGGACCTGGAATTGACCATGCGCACCTACGTCAACCAGGTCGTCAAACCGCTGCACGATATCCGCGCTGACTATCTTCACCTGCACGACCCGGATCCCGGCGCCTACGGCCCGTCCCAGGTCTTCGCCCGGCAATTGCGCGAAAGCCTGTCCTGGGGGTTGCTCTACAACAGCGTGCGCCTGCCCGGTCACGAATGCGTGGCCGCGTTCCGCCCGCCGGCGGTGTCGATTCCCGTGCAGGGCAAGCACATTCGGTATGTCTGGAGCGCCCAGAGGCGGGAGATTTCTTTTGTGTTCGAGGTGAGTCAGGTGTGAATCAGGGCTTCTAGAGTGTTTTATGGCGGCAGGCCTGCCCCGATCAACCCCTCACCCCTTTGAACCGCTCGACCTCCCCCAGGTAGCGCTTGACCTCTTCGAACAGCCACGCCGCAAACTGCCGGCGCCGTGCCTCGGGACGTTCCTGGCCGGGCAATACCAGCCAGTACGGATAGGCGTAGGGAGCGGTGTACCCGGTCAGTTGGACCAGCTCGCCACGCATGATCGCGTCGTGCACCAGGCTGCGGCGAACCAACGCGATGCCCTGGCCCAGTCGAACGGCTTCCAGCACCAGGTTGGAGTCGTTGCTGCACAAGCCTGAGCGTGGCACGTCCGTGTCCAGCCCGGCGGCCTGGCACCAGGGTTGCCAGGAATCCATGGTGAAGATGATCGTGCTGGCGACAATCTCGGCCGGGGTCCTGGGAAGCTGCCCGCCGTTGAAGCCGGGAGCCGCGACGACCACCATTTCGTCGTGGAACATCAGGCTCTTTTCCAACCCTTCCCAATCGCCCCGCCCCATGCGCACGCCCACATCCACCGACTCCTGGAGCAGGTTCGACACCGCCAGGCTGGCTTGCAGGCGCACGGTGATGTGCGGATGACGTTGTTGAAAACGTTCGATCCGGGGCAACAGCCACGAGCGACCGAAGGACGGCATCACCGCCACCACCAGTTCACACGCCTGGGGCCGCGCCTGCACCTGTCGGGTGGCATCGGCGATGGCGTTCAGCGATTCGCGGATTTGCAGGGCATACAACCGTCCGTCCTCGCTCACCCGCAGGCCCCGACCCTCGCGGATGAACAGGCTGACGCCAACGATGTCCTCCAGCACTTTGAGCTGCTGGCTGATGGCCGAATGGGTGACGTGCAGCTCCTCGGCTGCGCGGGTCACGCTGCCCAGTCGCGCGACGGCTTCGAAACTGCGCAGGCAACTCAAGGGTGGGATGTTCAATAGGTAAGCCCTGCTAACGGAAAACGCAAAAAATGACTGATTTTACAAAGATTGCCGGGGCCGTAATGTAAGTCAAGGTGTATGAACGTCCGGATCAACGTACCACTGGGTATCAACATGGGCCATTTCCACAGCGTCTTTACGTCCGCCTCGGACCCTGGTTTGCAACGCGACGAACCCGAGTGGGTGCAGATCTCCCTGGGCAGGGCGCAGTTGCTCTCGCTTCGGTTCGACCGGTCCATCTATACCCGCTCCCTGATGGGCACTCACTGGATCAGCTGGAATGGTCGCGATGTGCTGCTTGAGCAAGGACAGGTCATCAAGTTGACGGCTGGCGTGGCGCTGATCGATGGCGAAGGGGTGATGCAGGTCGCGGTGGCCGAAAGCGCCGGGCAGGGCGATAACCTGGCGGCGCTGCGCAAGTGGCTGGGATGGGATTTCATGGCGCCGCGTGCGTTGGCACTGCGCATCGACATCAACGGATAGTGGCCTGTGCGGCCTTGCGTCATGACGCCATGGAAGGACAGTGAAACATGCCTTTGCTCATTCGTGCGGCAGAAGGTCGGCTGACACTGGGTGTCGTTGTCCTGGCCTCGACTTTTCTGATGGGTTCCAGTTTTGTCTCCGGCAAGATTTTGCTTAACGAGGGCTTTCCACCGTTCCTGCTGGTGGGCTGGCGTTTTTTCGTCGCCGCGATCGCGACGCTGCCCTTGTTATGGCTGCAAGGCGACTCGTTGTTTCAGGCGCTGTTCCCCCGACACCTGAACGCCAGGCAGGCCGGCATCGTCGCGCTGATAGGCCTGGCGCAGACCGCGGCCGTGATGAGCCTGCTGTTCATGGCCATGCGCACGATACCGGCCTCCACCGCCGCCATCCTGTTGTTCACCAACCCGGTGTGGGTCGCGCTGGGAGCCCGGTTGTTCTTCGCCGAGCCGCTCACGGCCGGCCGCTGGCTGGGGCTGGTGGCGGGCGTGGTCGGGATCGTGCTGGCCATCGGCACGGATGTCTCGCTCTCTGCGGATCCGCAGACGCTGCAAGGTTTTGCCTACGGGGTGGGCTCGGCTATCTGCTGGGCAGCCGCCACATTGATCAACAAGCGCAGCCACTTGCCCATGGGCGTCTGGGCCTTGAGTTTCTGGCAAATGTTCATCGGTTCGCTGGTGGTGCTGGTGTTGGCCGGCCTGGTGGGCGAGCGCTGGCCTGCGCACACCTCCGCCAGTCAATGGGGCTGGTTCCTGTGGCTGGCCATACCGGCGTCCACTGGTTCTTTCGGGCTGTGGTTCGTGGCGTTGAAGCAGGGCAACGCGAGCCGCGTCAGCGGCTATCTGTTCTTCGCGCCGTTGTTCGCCGTGTTGCTGTCGTTTGTCGTCTTGAACACGCAACTGTCCTGGTTGCAAGGCATGGGCGGGTTATTGATCGCGCTCTCCATTTGGAGGGTGAACAGGTAAGGCCCGTCGGACGCGGGTGAACAATTGAGTTCAGGAGGACTTAAGGATGGATCAGGACACCATTGAATCGTTCTCGGTTTTCAGCCGTATCGACACGGTTGATGAATGGCGCAGGTGCATGAAGCAACGGGTGCAGGATCTGGGGTTCAGCCGGTTCCTGTTCTGCTTGAAGACCAGCGTCAAGGCCGACCCGCACAGTGCGCTGGTGATCGGCGATTTCCCCAAGGGCTGGCTGCAAGCCTACGAGCGAGCCGGCTACGCCCAGATCGATCCGGTGGCGCTGCATTGCATGCACAGCGTGTTGCCGCTGATATGGACAGAGCGCCTGTACACCAGCAGCAACCAGCGGGCGTTGCGCGAAGAAGCGGCCGGCCATGGGTTGGTCAATGGCGTGACCGTGGCGCTGCACGGCCCCCAAGGGCAATTCGGCACGTTCGACCTGAGCGTCGATGGGGTGAGCGAGCCGGTGGCCAAGCGCGTCATCCAGGCAAGCTGGGGCGAGCTGGCGCTGCTCAAGGATGTCGCGTTGCAAAGCGCCATGAAGTTTCTCGACGCACCGCCCAAGAGCGCCACGGGGATCAAACTCACCAAGCGCGAAAAAGAAGTGCTGCAATGGAGTGCGATCGGCAAGACCAGTTGGGAAATTTCCAACATCTGCAACTGTTCGGAAGCCAGCGTGGACTTCCACTTCAAGAACATCCGCCGCAAGTTTGGCGTGTCCACCCGAAGCGCGGCGGCGGTGCAGGCGCTGTCGATGCGGATCATTCAGATCTGAGGCCCGGGCAGGTCGATCTCCGGTGTTTCCAACCAGGTCAGCGGGCAATCGGCGTCGTCATCGGGGGTGTCAAAGGCGTGGTGACGAATCTGCACGCCGCTCAGGCAGTGTTCGCTGAACAGCGTGCCGATGCCGCTGGCCAGGCTGAAACGGCGCTGGACCGGGCGGCTGTCCACAGGCCAGTCGCACAGGCATTGGCGCTGGCCACGAATGCCGGTGCCGAGGTATTTCAGCAAAGCTTCGCGGCGCGTCCACAGCCAGATGAACCCGCGCGGCTGGGCATGCCTTGGCAGCCCTTCAAGCCAACGCCGTTCGCAGTCACACAAGTAGCGCCGCATCGCGCTCTGCCAGAACACCGGGGCCGGGCCGGTCTCGTAATCGATGCCCACGCGGGTGGCGGCCAACATCAACACACCGATGTGCTCGCCGTAGCTGAGGCTGACAAACAGCCTGGCAGGTGCGGTGACAGACAACTGCCCCAGCGCATCGCGCTCGACACTCAGTTGTGCGTGGGTACAACCCAGTGCATCCGCCGCGTTGACGCGCAGGGCGATGCGGGCATTGATGAAGCGGATCTTGTGGCGGCCTTCCAGGCTCTGGCTGTGGTTGCGTTCTGCTTCGCTGAGCAACGCCCATCCGCGGGCGCGGGCCAGTCGAGCGAGCGTGAACACCACCAGTCGAGGGGCTATTCGATGGGCTATGCCAGAGCCCGTCACGGCAACGCCGGGCGCAGGTTGTGGCGTACTTGCAGGCTGGCGAAGAAACACGCGTAGGCGCCCGCCAGGACCAGCACCGGCAGCAGCGTGCTCAACGGATGCGGTGTGCCCACCATGGCATGAATGCCAAACAGCACGCCGGCATACAGCGCAATCGCCAATCCGGCCGCCAGGGCGGCGGCGTTGTAGCGTTGACTGCTGCCCACCAGGCGGCTGATCAGCGCCGAAAAGGCAAAGGTCGCGACAAAGCTGAGCAACCATTGCGCCAGGGCCGATTCAACCACCTGCAACATCGGCTGCTGACGGGCGCAATAGGCGACCCAGCCGCCGTACAGCGACGCCGAGATCAATGAGCTGAACACCTTCACCCGCGCCGGGTCAGCCAAGGATTTTCTTGAGCGCATGGGCCAGGCTCCTTTTCACATGCAGGCGGGCGGCGGGTACCTGGTACGTCGCGGCCACGTCCCGGACAGTCTGCGCGGTGATGCTGTGCTCGATGGTCGGACCGAACACGTACAGCCAATGGGGCAGCCCGCGATCCAGGCTCGCGAGCAGTTGGCCGACATCGAAGTACATGATGTGCACCCGCTCGCCGCTGTAGGGATGTTGCTTGGTGATCGGCAGGCATTGCGCGCCCAGGCGGGTGTAGATGGGCACCAGCACTTCGATGGCGTCCAGCACGATGTAGCGACAGCGCAGGAACAGCGTGATCCGGCCCAGCTCGCGCAACAGCGCCAACATCACCCGGTGCCCCGAGTATTCGGGCTTGATGGCCACTCGCGACATCTCGACGAACCCGCCGTCCCACAGCCACGGCGGCAAAGGCGTCGAGACCTCGATCTCGCAGCGTTCGCGGTGCCCTTCATTGATGACCACCCGGCCTGCGCCCACGCACTTGCGCCCCAGCCGGGCGCTGACCTGAATCGCGAACGGATCGAAGTCATCCCACAGGCTTTGCGCATGCGCCACTTCGCCCAGGCGTCCGTAATGACGATTGGCGGCCAGTCGGCAGTCGAGCACCTGTTCCAGCTCGCGGGCGTTCTCGACGATGCTCACTGAAATCAGCCGATCGATTGCCGAGCCTTTGCGCAGCCCGGCGGGCAAGCTATCGAAGGTGAAGTCCTCGCGCTGACACAGCAACATCAAGGCCACGGCCTTGCTCGACGCGCTGTCCAGCACGCGGAAATAACAGGTGCGCCGGCCCTGCCATGGGTAGACCTCAAGCACCTGGACCTTCACCGTGCACGGGCCGCTCCAGCGGCAATTGAATTGCAATTGCAGATCCATGCCCGGCATCACGCCAGGGTCCTGCTGGACGATGCGCAGTTCACCGGCCAGCGGGCTCAAGTGGCCGACTTGCACCATCAAGCGACGGTTGAAAAACACCGGGCTGCACGCGCTGGCCGGCAGTGCTCGGCCAGCCTGCCGTGGCTGCTGGGCCAGGCACTCGGGGCGCTCGCCCAGCAGCTCGACGATCAGGCTGGCGGGTGCGTTGGGCAACCACGAAGCCGACAGACGAACCGGCACGGCCGGGCGCTGCAAGACCTGGGCAAAGGTCAGCGCCAGGTTGGTCTTGCCCGATCCCTGCGGGCAGCTGCCCGGCTTGAGTTCCACCAGACCGTGTGTTTCGTTCAATACCTGGAGCGTGGCCGGCACGTCGGATCCATCGATATGGACCCGGACCGCGATCCGGTGCGACTGACCAAACGCGACGCCCAGGATCCGGGGCGACAGCGATGAAGCGAACACACTGGGTGTTTGCAAAAGTGCAGAGCTTGCAGACATATCATCGTCCTGATCGATAAGGTTGCGCAGGCGCCTCCAAGGCGCCTGCGCAAGGTGGATCAAGCAGTCAGCGACCGGGTAAAGTCTTGCAGCAAGTTGTAGCCCGGGTGCCAGTAGCCCAGTTCGGATTTGCCATTGATGTGCCCTTGCGCACCGACGTTCACGCATTCGCAACCCAACTGACGCGCGCTGAGCTGGGCGTATCCCAGCGTCCCATAAGGATCGTTCTCACTGGCAACGATCATCATGGGCAGGGCGGCAGGCAGCGTATGAGCGGGGCGAAAACCCACCGCCTCGGCGGGGAAGCTCGCGCCGTTGGGGTCGGGAACCGCTACGAGAAACGCGCCCAGCACCTTGTCCGGGGCGTGCTCGGCGGCCCATTCGAGCAACAGCAGGCAACCCAGGCTGTGGGCGACCGCGATCATCGGCCGCGGATGCTCCCGCACCCGTTGCTGGAGGTCAGCCACCCATTCGTTGCGCGTCGGGTTGTCCCAGTCGCGATGCTCCAGCCACAACGTGTTGGGGTGCTCGATCTCCCATTGCCGTTGCCAATGATTGGCCCCCGAGTTGCCAACGCCCGCCAGGAACAGCCAGTCGTAGGCGGGCTCAGACTTCATATTCCACTCCCACGCCGTCAAACCGCAGGCGATCCTGTACCCGCACGCGCTCGCCCGTCTTGTCGTAGCCGTCCAGCAAACCGGACTCCATCAGGCGAATCACGAATTGCGAGGAGTTCACTTCGCCCACATCGTTCAGGCGCACCATCAGTTCCTTGTAGCCGAAGCCTTCCTGCTTGAGCGCCTGCATCAGCTGCACCAGCGGGTCGTTGACCGAGTATTTGCTCATGTCCTTGCCGGCGCCGTTGGAGAGGATCTGCTTGAGCTGCAACTTGAAGCTCTGGGGCTCGATCTTGAAGTAATCGGTGGTCTCGACGTGTTCGCCTTTCCATTCGAAGCGAGTGATGCGGTTCAGTTGTTTGGTCAGGTCGGAGATCCAGCGGACCCGCGCCGGGTTGAGCTCCGCGTCCATGAACTCGTCCGTCAGCGTCGGGCGCTGGTGCCGACCGATGGCGATCATGGTCGAGGCGCGGTCCTTGAAATCGCCGATCTGTGGACGGTTCTGTTTTTCACCGTTGACCAGTTGCTCGAACCATTCCTTGCGCTTGAGGCGCTCGTCGGCCGACTCGCTGATGCGTCGCTTGGTCCAGAACTCGGACTCCGGCTCGGTGAAGGACGCAAAGGTGTAAAACGACGCGAGGAACTCGTGGTACTGGTTGTAGGTTTCCTTGTAGCTGCGGTTGTACCAGGCGTGCACCTGCGCCTGCTGCTCGGGGTTGCTCATCAGGTAATCGATGCTGCTCGCCGCGCTCACGGCCGATTGCGAGGCCAGGTGCACGCCTTGGGAAAACAGCGGGTCGGTGAAGCACGCCGAGTCGCCGCACAGGAAGAAGCGCTTGTTGGAGAAGTACTTGGTCTCGTAGGACCAGTCGCGAACCAGCTTGACCTCCTCGCAGCGCTGCACGCCGTTGAGAATGCCCAGCGCGCGCTCGCTCTTGGCCAGTGTCGCGTCGTAGAAGGCTTCCAGTCCCTGGGCCTTGATGTCCGGCAGTTTGCTCTGGTCGACGATGGTGCCGACGCTGTAGATGCCGTCCTTGAGCGGGATCATCCAGATCCAGCCGTCTTCGAACGTGATGGAGAACGTGGTGCCGTTGAGGTCGTTCTTGAACGGGTCGGGGGTCTTGAAGTACGACCACAGCGCCACGCTCTTGTAGAACTCGTCGTATTCGCGCAAATCCAGCTTGCGTACCAGCGGGCTGTTGCTGCCGGAGGCGTCGATCAGGTAATCGGCCTTGAACTCGCTGGTTTCATTCTTGTGGCGCACCTGCACGCTGACGAAGTCATCGTGCTCGACGTCGACATCGATCACCGCGGCTTCTTCGAACACCTTCACCCCGCGTTCGCGGCAGGTGTCCAGCAGCATCTGGTCGAACTCCGAGCGCAGCACCTGGATGGCGTGGTCGAACACCCAGTCTTCGGTTTTGGGCGTGCTGAAGGAAAACGTCCACGGTGCCTCGGTCTTGCCCCACAGGAACGTGGCGGAAGGCTTGAGCACATAGCCGGCCTCGGCAATTTTATCGCTCAGCCCCAAGCGGTGCAGGATCGACAAGGTGCCCGGCAAAAAGGATTCGCCCACCCGGTAGCGCGGAAATTTTTCCTTCTCGAACACCGTCACCTGATGCCCGAGTTTTTGCAGGGTGAGCGCCGCAATGCTGCCTGCAGGACCACCACCCATGACGATGACGTTTGCTTTCTTGCTCATGCGCGAACTACTCCTTTAGACCAGTTGAATGATTTTTTGCCGCGCCGATGACGTGCAGTGGGCGCCTTCGGGAATGGACTCGCTGAGGGTGACACCGGCCTGCACCGTGACGTCGTCCGCCACCACGGTGAGCGGGCTCACCACGACGCTCAGGCCACAGAAAATCCGGCTGCCGAACGTGACGCTGTTGCCGCCGTTGAACATCGGCGAGAGGAAATTGTTGTCGCCGAGCGTCGTGTGATGCCCCACGCAACAGTGGTAATTGATCATGTTCCATGAGCCCAACTGCACGTTGACGCCCAGGTACGCGTCGGCCGCGATGACGTTCCCCCGGCTGCCTGCCAGGTTCAGGTGATGGCGCACGCTGGGGTGGATGAAGTTGGGTGCCGAGAGCCGGCCATCGCTGAAATAGGCGTCGATCAGTCGCTGGCGCTGGGCGATGTCTGAGGTGCCCAGGACATACCGGTGGCCGGCGTCCAGCACCAGCGACGGTTCGCTAGCGGGCGGGATGACGAGGTGGCGCACGCAGGTGCCGGGCTCGATGTCTCGCAGGTAGCTGGCCAATTCCAGGGCGAAGCGTTCGTTGCCGAGAATGACGATATCGCTCATCAGATCACCACCCGGCTTTTCTTGAAGCGGTTGGAAAACGCGATCTCGTCCACTTTGTTGATCTTGACCGGCAACTTGTACGTTTCCAGGCGATCGCTCAGGTGCTCCAGCACGTAGCGCTTGAGTGCTTTCTTGCAGGTGATCGTCGTGGCCTTCACGTCCATGTGCACGGCCTGGCCGGTGATCGCGTTGGGCATCCCGTAGACCAGGCAATCCTCGATCAGGGGATTGGTGAGCAGAATGTTCTCGACCTCCATGGGCAGCACTTTCAAACCGCCGACGTTGATCAACTCCTTCTGCCGGCCCTGGATGCGCAGGTAGCCGGCGTCGTTCTGCTCCACCAGGTCGCCGGTACGGAACCAGCCATCGGCGGTCACGTTGTCGGTGTCCTGGTTCAGGTAGCCTATGAACTGGCTTTGCGTCTTGAGCTGCAACTCGCCGTCGACGATGCGGTACTCGGTGTTTTTGTCCGCCAGCTTGAAAAACGTGCTGGCCGAGGACTGGCTGACCGTGGCACTGATCCCCGTTTCGCTGGTGCCGAAGGTCTGCAACATCTTGGCCTTGGGGAACACTTGCTGGATGCGGTTCAGCAGGCTCTGTTGCATGGTTTCGGTGCCATAGGTGATCAAGCGCACCGACGACAGGTCGTGCTGTTCCTGATGGCGACCCATGAGGATCAGATTGAGAAACGTCGGGCTGACCGGCAGCACCTTGATGCGATGACGTTCGATCAACCGGCAGATCGCCTGGGGCGTGCGCTCGCCTGGCAGTACCGCGCAGCCGCCCACCAACAAGGTATTGAGCAGCGAGTTCAGGCCGCCGATGTGGTCGAACAACAGGAACATCAGGATCGTCGTCGGCTTCTTCTGGCCCTTGTCCAGCTTGGGTTCGATCAGCTCGTCAAAGTCATGCAGGATGGCCTTTGGCGCCCCGGTGCTGCCGCTGCTGAGCAACACCAGCCCGGCGTGTTGCTGGTCCCGCAAGCGTTGGTAATGGGGCGGTGTCGCGCCTTCGGATTTGGGCAGGGAATGAACGCGCAGGCCCTGCTCGCCGACTTCGATCCGGCAGCCGCATTGGGCGGCGTCCTGCAAGGTGGCGACGGCGCGCTCGTTCAGGTCCACCAGCGGTGCGACGATGTTGCGGTTCAAGTACAACGCCAACAGGGTGGCGATGGCACGCACGCTGTAGTCGCCATGCAGAATCACCGCCTCGCCGGGCTTCACGCCCTGTGTCAGCAGCGCCTCCCGGGCGTGCTGGATCTGCTCGCACAAATGGGCATAGCTATGGCTCTGGTCGCCGTGCAGCAACGCGATCCGGTCGGCCGGTTCCGCCAGCGTGTCGAGCAATTGCGAACGACTCATTGCACACCTCCCAGGCTCAGGGTTTCGCCGGTCACAAAGGCAGACTGCTCGCCGAGCAGGAATTCGAGGGGCCCGATCACATCGTTGAACACGCACTGTCGGGCAATGGCCTGGCGCTCGATCATTTTCTGTTTGATCTCCTGAGGCAGCGTACGGGTCATGGAGCTGCGGTACAGCGGCAGCGCCAGGGTGTTGATACGAACATCGAAAGCGATCAGTTCCTTGCTCAGCGTGCGTGTCAGCTGTTCCACCGCGGCCTTGCTGGCGGCATAGATCGACTGGCCGGCAATGGCCCATCGAGTGGCCACGGTCGAGAGATTGACGATGGCGCTCGGCCCTTCGGTTTTCTGCATCAGCTTGACGGCTTCGCGGGTGACGTTGATCAGCCCGAACACATTGCTGGCAAACAGGCCCTGGACGGTTTCCTCCGGGCTCAACAGGAACGGCGCCATGCTGGCTTCGCCCGCGTTGTTGACCAGGGCGTCGAGCCGCCCGTGGGTCAGGCGGATCTGCTTGATCATCTGCCGAACCGCCCGGGCATCGTTCAGGTCCAGGCAAAAGTGTTCATAGCGTTCATGTTCGATACTGCTTTCACCACGACTGCAACCCACGACATGGTCGCCGCGATTTAAAAAGTGCAAGGCCACATCCTTGCCCACGCCTTTGCGTGTACCGGTCAGCAATATAATCATCTCAATGCAACTTATAACCGATGAGCAGGGGAAGGCTATAAACCGGTTTAACACTTTCTGGTGTCAATTGTTCGGACTTGGTCTTGATCAATGAAGGCACGGCCCGCTTGATTCGACGCGACAAGGAAATAGATGCGCCGTTGAACTCGGCCGCGTTGGCTACCAAACATTGAACGCCGAGCATCAAACATAATTTCAGGCGCCAACTGTCGATACTTTCGACGAATAACTGCGGGTCGCTGATATACAAGATGCGGGCAAACGGTTCAAACCAGCGACGGCTCATTTTCTTGACGATCAAATAACAACTGCGTTGGGTTCTTTCATCCACCACGATTAAATGTCGGCATTCCAGCGTGGCATGGTCATGAAAAATAACTTTGTCCCGATCATTCAACCAACCCTGCACGGCACAGGCATCGGTTTCCAATCGATAACGCCAGCGCATCGCCAACGGATTGCCCACGGGATAAATCAATAACAGTTCGGTTTCCAAGTCGGTGAAACCAAACTTCTTGCTGATTTCGTACACGTCCGGGGTCGGCGTGTAGTTGAGCAAGGTCACCTTGCGCATGGACAGCGCCGGCAACAGCAGCTTGAGGCTTTCCTTGCGATAGGCCTCCTTGACGTACCAGCTGTGCAGCTCGCAGAAGCGCTCTTGCGGGCCATTGATCGGCTGGCGGGTGAACAGCAAGCCGAGAAAACCCACCACTTCGTCGCCGTCCTGCATCACATAGCCAAAGTAGTCTTCGCCCCCGGCCCACGGGTCCTGGAACATGCGCTTGCGTATGTTCACGCCGATCCACCGGGAGTTCAGGGTCGACTCGCGCAGCAGCTTGCAGACCGGATACATGTCGTTGCCCAAGGCCTTTCGCACGATCACGTTCACTTCAGATTCCTCGAGCGAGAGTGACCTCAGGCGGAGGCCATCAGCGGTTCCTGGGTTTCGGCGAGAATGAAATCAATCAGGCATTGAACGCTGCTGAAGGGGCTGATGGTTTGCGAGACGGCTTTTTCCGAAGTCAGGGTAATTTCGATACCAAGTTCATCGTCCAAGCCTTCTTCAACCGCCGCTAAAAAGCTGACCAGTTGCATGGAATCAAAGACGCCGGTCGTTCCATACAGCGCCAGGCGATCAATGTTACTCAGGTCGATCTTCTCTTTGCGAGTGGCATTAACTTCGGTCAGTGCCGCTTGGATAATCGTGAATATTTGATCTCTCATTATCGGCCTCGTGAGGGTAACGGCGTTCAACGTAGTGCCGCCAAAGGACGCAAATTGGCAAGGCAGGCGAAATCTAGCAGCTTCCGCTCGTTAAAAAACCTACCTGTTTCGATAGGTTTTTGAATGTTCGGCACTCCGTTAGGATCGAGCGCTATTTGTAATTGGCAACGCACAAATAAGGGTGGCCCGGATGCTATTCATGCAGATCGTATTCATATTGCTGGCGGCCAAGGTCGTGGGCGGGCTATTGAAGAAAACCGGTCAGCCGGAAGTTGTAGGGGAAATGATGGCGGGCTTCATTTTGGGGCCAATAGTGCTGGGTTACTTCTTTCCGCAGTTTCATCATGCACTATTTAAGGGCGACGCGGCGATTCAACTTAAAACCCTCAGTGAACTGGGTATTCTTCTCTTTATGTTCGTCGTCGGTGCCGAGTTCCGCTTTCCGGAACGGACGGGCCCGGGCCTGAACGGCAAAGTGTTGTTGATCGGTGGCTGCAGCATCATCGTACCTTTCGTGCTGGGCGCCGCCATCGCACCGCTGCTCTACGACGCCTTCGCGCCTCCCGGCATCCCGCGCCTGAGCTTCGTGCTGTTCATCGGCACGGTGTTCTCGGTCACCGCGTTCCCCGTGCTGGCGCGCATCCTCAAGGAACGCCAGATGCTGCGCAGCGAGGCGGGCTCCCTGGCGTTGATGTCGGCCGCCCTGAGTGACGTCGGCGCCTGGATCCTGCTGGCCATCGCTGTCATGAGCCTGAAGATCGACAGTCACTGGCAAGGCCTGGCCTGGCGGCTGGCGGGGCTCTTGCTGTTGTGCGCGGTCTCATTTTGGTGCGTGCGCCCGTTGATCAAGGCCTGGATCGACCGTATCGGCGAGGCGGGCGACCCTCGGCTGCTGGTGATGCTGCTCAGTGGTGCGTTGATCTACGGCAGCCTCACGGAATGGCTGCAGGTGCATGCGGTGTTTGGCGCGTTCCTGTTCGGCGCCTGCCTGCCGCGAGACCAGCGCTTGCTGAACATGATCGTCGAGCGCGTGGAGTACGTCGCGGTGATCGTCCTGATGCCGATCTTCTTCGCCCTGGCGGGCCTCAATACCTCGCCGGCGGCGTTCTCCGGGGTAGGCGTCACCCTGCTGGCGCTGGTCCTGGCGGTGGCGGTCGCGGGCAAGCTGCTGGGCGGCGTGCTGGGCGCGCGCATGGCCGGCTATTCGCCTGCGGTGGCCGCGACGGTCGGCGTGCTGATGAATGCCCGTGGGCTGATGGAACTGGTGGTGCTGAAGATCGGCCTGGACCTGGGCATCATCGGCCCGGAGCTGTTCACGCTGTTCGTCATCATGACCGTGGTGACCACGATGATGACCGGGCCGCTGCTGCATGGCCTGAATCGGTTCCAGGCCAGCCGGCGTCTCGTGGCCGCGCGACGGCTGCCGCCCCATCAACGTGAACAAGGTCTTTGACATGATCAAGCGCATCGCCCAAGGCCTTTCGGCCCTGTTGTTGGTCGCTGTGGCCGGCGGCACCGGGTACGTCTACAGCAAACAACCCCAGCGCCAGGGCGTGAAGCCGCTCGCCGGGCTGCAAGCGCCGGTCACCCTGCGCTATGACGAACGCGGCATTCCCCACATCAACGCCAGCAACCAGCATGACCTGTACCGGGCACTGGGGTATGCCCAGGCCCAGGAGCGCCTGTTCCAGATGGAGATGCTGCGGCGCCTGGCCCGGGGCGAACTGGCCCAGGTGCTGGGCAGCAAACTGGTGCCCACCGACAAACTGTTTCGCACCCTGCGCATTCGCGACCAGGCCGACCGGCAGGCGGCCCAAGCCGATCACAACAGCCCGGCCTGGCAGGCCTTGCAGGCCTATCTTGAAGGGATCAACGAATACCAGCGGCAAAATCCAAGCCCCATGGAATTCGATCTGCTGGGCATTCCCAAGCGCTCGTTCACGCCGGAGGACGTCTACAGCATTGTCGGCTACATGGCCTACAGCTTTGCCGCCGCCTTTCGTACCGAGCCGTTGCTGACCTACGTGCGCGACGATCTCGGGGCGCCCTACCTGGAAATATTCGATCGCCAATGGCGCCCCGACGGCGCCCTGCAAGCCCCGGCCTTCAGCGCGGCAGACTGGAAGAGCCTGGACAGCCTGGCCCAGTTGAGCCAACAGGCCGTCAGCGCCGCCGGCCTGCCGCAACTGGAAGGCAGCAATGCCTGGGCGATTTCCGGCAAGCGCACGGCGGGCGGCAAACCCTTGTTGGCTGGCGACCCGCACATCCGCTTTTCGGTGCCTTCGGTGTGGTACGAAGCGCACCTGTCGGCCCCCGGTTTCGAGCTGTATGGCGATTACCAGAGCCTGGTGCCTTTCGCATTACTGGGCCACAACAGCCAATTCGCCTGGACGCTGACGATGTTCCAGAACGACGACATCGACCTGATCGCCGAAAAAACCAACCCCGACGACCCGGAGCAGATCTGGTACCAGGGCCAGTGGGTGCATTTGGAAGAAGAGCAGGCGCGTATCGACGTCAAGGATGCGCCGCCGGTGTACCTGCGCCTGCGCCGCTCGCCTCATGGCCCGATCATCAACGATGCCCTGGGGGACAACGCCGGCAGCAAGCCCATTGCCCTGTGGTGGGCCTACCTCAATACGGATAACCCGATCGTCGAAGCGTTCTATGGCCTCAACCGCGCCGACACCCTGGACAAGGCCCGCACTGCGGCAGCGAAAATCCAGGCGCCGGGCCTTAACGTCGTCTACGCCAACGCCAGCGGCGACATCGCCTGGTGGGCCTGCGCCGCGCTGCCGATACGGCCACCAAAAGCCGACCCTGGCTTCATCCTCGACGGCAGCGGCGGCGAAGCGGAGAAATCGGGTTATTACCCGGTCAGCGACAACCCCCACGAAGAGAACCCGGCCCGTGGCTACATCGTCTCGGCCAACACCCAGCCCCCCTCGGCCAGCGGTGTGCCGATACCGGGCTATTACAACCTGCCGGACCGCGGCCAGCGCCTGAACCAACTGCTGGGCGAGGGCGAAAAGTGGGACGTTGAAAAGAGCCGGCAAGTGCAACTCGACACCCGCACGCTCTATGCCCAGCGCGTGCTGCAACCCTTGCTGCCAACGTTGCGCGCGCAGGTCACCGACCCCCAGCAGCGGCGATGGCTGGACGAACTGGCCCAATGGCAGGGCGACTACCCGCTGGATTCCGTCAGCGCCACGGTGTTCAACCAGTTCCTCTATCAACTGGCCTACCAGGCCCTGCACGATGAACTCGGCGACGGGCGTTTCGACAACCTGCTGAGCACCCGCGTACTGGACGCCGCTTTACCGCGACTCGCCGCGGACCCCGAATCGCCGTGGTGGGACGACCGCACCACCGCCGCCCGTGAAACCCGCAGCGACATCGTCGCCCGCGCCTGGTCCGCCGGCATCGCCCACCTGCAAGCCACCCTGGGCAACGACCCCAACCAATGGCAATGGGGCAAGGCTCATCGGCTGACGCAAATGCACCCGCTGGGTACGCAAAAATGGTTGGGCATGCTGTTCAACGTCGGGCCGATGGACGTTCCCGGCAACCACGAAGTGCCGGACAACTTCTCCTCCCCCCTCGGCCCGGCGCCCTGGACCGTCACCTACGGCCCTTCGGTGCGCCGCCTGATCGACCTCAACGCCCCCGAACAAGCGCTCGGCATGCTCCCCGTCGGGCAAAGCGGCGTGCTGCTCGACCGGCACTACAAGGACCAGGCGCTGCCCTTCACCCAAGGGCAATACCAACCGATGCATCTGGCCGAGGGCGACATCGCCCGCCACACCCGCAGCACCTTGGAACTGGTGCCGGCGACGCAAAATCGCTGATTCCGCGCCAGGCACAAACCGCTCGCCCAAGCGCAGGTCGATGGCGAGCGACGCCTACCCGTGGCGAGGGAGCTTGCTCCCGCTGGGCTGCAAAGCAGCCCCTCTTCCTCCAACCTGCCCCGCCATCGCCACGGAATAAACGCAACGCCACCTAAACCCAATGCTCCCTCGGCGCCTCCAACACCTTCACCACATCATCGATGACGGCCTTGCTCATATCCTGCAAATAACACGACGCCCACGCATACCGATCCGTACCACGAATCATCGCCGCATCCTCGGCCAAAAGCTTGGCAACGTGGAGCAGGTCGGAGGCGTGGGAAAGGGCTTCGCTGATGGGGATGCCGCTGTTGACGCGGAACAGGGGGCGGTCGGAGTGGTAGGAGAAGGGGGTTAGGCCTGGGGTTTTGAGATCGTTGAGATGGGTCATTGCGCACCTCCTTCGGCCAATTGGCGACGGGTGGCGGCTAGCGAAGCAGTGAAGCGAGACAACAGCAGATCCATGGCGTGCATCGATGAACTCCCATATCAATTGAGAACTGCCACGTTCGTTCTCAGGCGAATGGGTGGCAGCTGTGCGCAGGCTGAGAAACCGGAGATACAGGAACCCGGCAGACCCGAAGGTCTCCCACGCACAGCCGCCATTACACGGAATGCGGACATAAAAAAACGCCGCAAAACGTGGTTCGGGCGCTGTAGCGCCTGCATCTTACTCGGGTTCTCAGGCCCGGTCGCTGAATTGGCAGCGACAGTCGGAGAGTAGCGGGCGATGGGGCGAGAGGCAATCGTGGCGTGATGGTGGCTGGTGAGGTTTAGGTCTGCTTGGGTAGGAATTTGCTCCGACGATGGATGCGAGCACACGCGAGTGAAAAACTATCAATAGGGGCTTGCTCGCGTCCATACGTAATCTGACAGTCGAAAAGCGGCTCACCTGATTGGGTGAATTTCATCCCATGTTTCTCAAGCAAGCAAGCAAGCAAGCAAGCGATGCGAAGCAGATGAGCCTGAAACGAAAAACGTCGTGAAGTACCTTGCGACGAGTTGCCAATTCAAGTGAGCGTCTTGCGGTGTAAGATGCCTGAAAATCGCTCACCATCGAGGCTGTCATGACTGGGATATCCCTGACTCTGCCGGAAGACCTTTCGAACTCTCTCACCGACCTGGCTAAGACGAGCGGCCAGAGCGCGAGCTATCTAGCGATGGACGTTCTTCGTGACTATATCGAGCACGAAAAGACCCTGACCACACAGATCGAGCTGGCAGTAGAGGAGGCCAATCAAGGTAAATTCGCCTCCGATGATCAAGTAGCGGCAATGCGCGCTCGGCGCTGGAGCAGGAATGCGGGTTGAGTGGCTGGCAAAGGCACTCAAGAATCTAGAGGACGAAGCTAGCTACATAGCTTTGGAAAATCCCAAGGCTGCTGATGACTTTTCCGAAGCGATTTTTGCCAGCGTAGACAAACTGGCTCAATTTCCAACCATGGGCCGTGAAGGTCGAGTCAAAAATACGCGTGAATGGGCAGTACCAAACTGGTCTTACCTCATTCCTTATCAGATACGCGGTGACCGTCTTCAAATCCTCGGCGTGTTCCATACCAGGCAACAGCCTCGAACAAAGTGGTAACGGAGTGTGCGGTTTATTTTTGGAAAAGCCACATGTCTCTCATGTTCATAGGAAATGAGGCTGCCGATGTTCTTTCGAAACAGCATTGAGGGTGGTGGATGAGTCCTCTCAGGTCTTCAGAGCAGCCAAGAACTAAGAGCTTGAACTCACGCGTGCTGTAAACCTGTAATTTCTCTTGGTGATGACATGGTTTGTTATCTAAAGCTGGAGATTTAGATAGTTATTGCAAGCGCCTTGCATGGAATTCAATTGAAGTCTAAGATAGTTGTGCTGGCGACTTGCTAGCATACTGCAGGTGAGAAACATGGAGCGTTATAGAAATCTCAGTGGTCAGTCAAATGTTGTGGCATATGAGTTGAGCCAAGGGGCGATTACGGTGCAATTTGGCTCAGGAAGTTATAGGAATTACGTATACGACTCCATTCGACCCGGCCCAGTAATGGTTAGAGAATTGCAGCGACTTGCTGTTGCAGGGCGCGGATTAAACAGCTATATCTCAAGCGTAGTTAAATCAAATTTTGCGCGGAAATACTGAGTCACAATTAGAAGGGGGTAGCGGGTAACCGCTACCAATCTGACTATGCGCAAAGGTAGGACGGATTACTTGCGCTGTCTACCAATAGAATAAGTTTCCTGCCCACCATTAAATAGCCCGCTCTAGCGTTCCGGGCGTCACCTCCTGAGCGAGAATGAGTTTGGTCGTCCAGACATTTTAAATGCCTGGTTAATCTAACCTAGAAAGAGCTTTATTCCTGCGTAAGAAATTGCTACAGCTAACATTAGGCTTCCATAGAAAAGCGACCGTCCAATCCATGGGTGCGTGAACATATTTATTTTTATCGGTAGTTTCGGTTTTCTGACATCCCACTCCGACTCAACTATTTCACCTTTCTCAATAAAAGGTTTCCAGTATTTTGAAATGTGATTGTTCTGTGGTTCAAAGAAGTCGCTATGTCCATAGTTGAAATAGCGATCTTTGATAAGTGGGGTTTGAAATCCTTTTCTTCCTGAGCTTCCATATCCAAATGATGTAAAGGTTGCCAAGACAGGATAAAAATCTCTTGTTCCAACATCATTAATTATGGATTTTTTTGACATTTCTTTTGTGTATAAGCCCCACGGGAACGTGGTAGGAATAATACAGCCGCACAAGATTATCCGAGAGAAACGTATGTCAGAGCATTTGGATAATATTTGGCTTAGTATATAGCTTCCGAAACTATGTGCAATGATCATTAATTGCGCATTTGGCTCGAGTGATTTAGCGTCTCGAATATCTTGGGTTACTTTGTTGATCGGAGTTCCACGAACTGGAGAAAATAATTGTAGGCCCGAAACAAAGTGGTATCCAAGGCCGTGAATATTAGTGTTAGGCAGACTGCTAAGTTCCCGCTCAACGAGATTCTGCCAAGCACCATCAGTTTGAATGCCATGAACGAGAAGAACAACGGTTGCCAGTGGGTTGTCTTGAACACCATGGAGCTTTGCATCCAGTAACCCGTCAAAGTACTCTTTAAATTCGTCGGGAATCATTTCTCGGATTGATTGAAGGTGTTCAATCCTTCTTTCCGGTTTGCTGCTGTCCCAAGCTTTGTTGAAGTGTTCAAATATTTTAGCTTGGTTCATTGGTCACCAAAATATAAGTTGCCTCAATATTTTCTTGTGATACCTCGACCTCAATATCTCTCGCGGGGTCTCTTACGATTTTTGGCAAGTCTGAGTAGGAGGGGAATGTCACGCCGTTACCTCCAGGCAAACGTACTAATAACTGACGGCGGAATACTTTTCCCTCGATCAGTATGGAGATTACTCGCGCTAGCCGAGAGTTGCTTCCAGCTTGAAGAATGTCAAACATTCTATTTGGATTTAGCCGGATTGAGGCCACCTGATTAGCACGCCGAATTTCAAAGTCACTCAAATATCTTTCCATTCTACGCAAGGCTTCCGCGTCCTGCGGGAATTTACGTATTAAGGGAGATAACTTTTCCGCGTACATAAGAATAATCCTCTGCGGAGCATGCTACTGGAACTGCGAATTCATTAATATCGCCACTGAGCAGCAAGTGAACCTCGCGCACAGGGTCCGATCCGTGGATTTTAGCGTAAACATTAGCCCCCGTCACATGACCGTCACTAGCGAGGAAGCTGTCGATAGCGGCCATTGAGCCGTCATCAGACGAAAGGTTGTCGTCTTGGGACGATGATGAGATCTGCATCACTGCGCCAAGGTCGTTTACCGCAGTGGATGTGCTATATCGAAAATCTGTCGAAAGATTTTTTCGATCTTTGAGGATTTTATCTTTCGCAGAGCTGAGAGATACACCGGCAAAGCCGTCAACAGGAATAAACTTTCTGATTTTTAGGAACAGGTCGCGTACAAGTTCATTATATTTGGTAGAGTTGTCCTGGGATGCGATCCGAAGCTCCAACAAACCTTCGTGATTCAAAGTGGCAATATTAACCGCGCGTTTTTCTGTAAAATTGTATTTCTTGGTAATGGTTCCTGCTGCGTGGTCCACCGACTCAGATTCGAAAGTTTTTGTTATACGTTTTTCCACGACTTTAATTGTGAGGCTTGCAGGAGTCAGCTTAGGGTCTGGCTGGTATAAACGAATATCTACTATAGTGGGGCTGCCGGGCAGATCGATGTCGAGAGGCGTATCAAGCAAATCTTGTAGTCCTTCCTCCTGCGCGATAGTTCTAACCCTATTGGGGTTCATTAGTCCTTGGGCGCGATCTGGTGTGCAGTTAAAAAGGAAAGTATGTTGCCGACCAAACTCTTCTACAGTTTGGAGTAGCCCCCTTAAATCAGCGACAGAAAATCTTTGCTGGGTTAATCCTGGTTCAATACGTTTGGCATAAAGCTCATCCCAATTGCCGGATGTTGCGACACCCTTGGTTTTTAGGAAATCACGGACGACCTGTTGATTTGCTGATTTTTTGATCAGTTCAAAAATCACAATTGACAACTGCTTGTCTTCGTCGCTCAGCACGTACGCTCTCCTGCTGTACAGATCTCAAGGGGATATCGTCCGGAGATTGAAGCTGCAACTGTCGAGGTTGAGCCTCAAGGTGCTGACAGCGCTCCGTCGCTGGATGATGTCATTTTGGCTCATGCGGCGCGATAAACACAACACCGCACTTGATGTGTGCTCCGAATTTTCGGGGGGGGGAGACTATGAAGTCTAGCGGCCTCTAGGCGCAATGGTGTCCATTGGTCTTAGGGCGGTTTTTAAACAATGGGGACGAATCTATATTCAAAGGCCGAATGCCCCCTCAGTAACCATGAGAAGCCAGATCGAGAAAGCTGTTCCATCGAAGAAAGGCGGGGAAGAAGCCGTGAGCCATCCCAAAACCCACGCCTGATCCGATCAAGCCTTCCTGTGGAGTTTCAGAATGATCACCACGGCCAAATGAACACCCCAGAAACAAGGGGAAAACGGGGACAGACTTATTTTCAGACGTGCAAACCTCAGCGACTCAAATTGTTGTTCTGCGTTAAGGACCGGTTTGTTGAAGGCCCCCAGGCACTTCTGGAGGCAAAGAAAAACCCGCACGATTTGAGCTTGCTGACGAGGTCAACCTAGGCTTGGCGGGTGTATTAGGGGCAGTCTAAGTCGCTGGAGCAATTCGTCAACGTCACGCTGAGGTGAAATTGTAACGGGTAGGTCTGTAGCCGGACTGTGGGGCAGGTGAGGAGCTAAGACGAGATCCATGGAGGTTGCTCAGTCATAGCCGGATTTCTGAAGCCCATAAACAACAAAGCCCCCGCATTTCTGCGAGGGCTTCGTCTTGTATGGTGCCGGCACCAGGAATCGAACCCGGGACCTACTGATTACAAGTCAGTTGCTCTACCATCTGAGCTATACCGGCGTGTGGGCGACGATTATAGCGATTGGGTGGGTTCTGTAAACCCCTGAATTCTGACTATTTTTGCGCGTGTCCGGCTCGGGCGTGGTGCGGCGGGTTATGCGTTGTCCTGGGGATGGCGGATGCGGTTGTTTGGATGAGAGGAGTTTGGCCGCGCTGGACTCGCTGGTTATGTCGTTTTGCTTGAGCGCTTATGCACAACGGGAAGGCCACCTTGGCTCAGATCCTGCGATTTTGTGACCGCCGTATCGTTTCGTTGCAACTGCCTGTTTTCATGGTTTTTTATCCATGTGAACAAAAAATGACCAGGCTGCGATCGGCCAGAAAAACACGGTTTTATTGGATCCAGCTTTATTTCATCAACAGAGTTATCCACAGGTTTTTTGTGCTGGGTCGCGTTCTGCCAGCAGCATCAGGTTGCGTGGGGTCAGGGGTGTTTCGCAGAAGGTGCCGAGGCGCACGGCGTAGCCTTTCTGGCTGAGGAGGAGTGCGCGGTCCAGCACCAGCCAAAGCTCCAGCGGGCGGCGGAAGAGGCCGCGCACCAGTTCCAGGTTGCGCACTTCGGCCAGGCGTTGCTGGCCGGCGGCTTCCAGTGCGGTCCAATCGGGCGTTCCGACTGTGGATAAGTCTTTCAGGGCTGCCAGGTCGGTGCAGTACTGGGCGAAGGTTTTTTCCAGCCAGGCGCTGGGCAACGAAGGGGTGGGCAGGTAGTCGTCGCACCCTCGGAGTTGCCGTTGCAGCAGATCGAAGCCCAGGCGGCGAGCCATGGACTGGTCCCGTTGCTTTCTGACGCGCGCGCCGGCGGTGACGGTTTCGGTCAGGGGCAGGCTCAGGTCGTCGAGCGAAAGCTGTAGGGCGGAGCCTTTGGCGGCGTCGGACAGCGGTTGGTAGTGTTCAGCCCTGATGCGGTTGTAGCAGCAGGGCGCAATTGCCATTTGCCCGCAGCCGGCGGCGCTCGCCAGTTGGATCAACTGTACATGCAGGTCGCCGCAGGCGTGCAGGGCGACCGGTGTGTGTTCGGCGCGGATTGCCTGGGCTGCGTCTTGCGCCAGCACGTCTTGGCGCAGGTGCGTGGCGGGCAGGTGATGGCGCTGGCTCAGTTGCTGGCCGCTGGCGACCAGGGTCGGGTCGTATTCCAGGCAGGTCAGTTGTTGCTCGCCGTGCAGCAGGCGTCGACCGAGGTGGCCTTTGCCGGCGCACCAGTCCAGCCAGTGGGCCGGTTCGGTGTTGAAGTGCAGGCGGCTGGCGAAGGCTTCTATTTGTTGCCATTTACGGCCGGGCACGTCGACGTTGAGGCGGTGGGCGGGTGCTTCGAGCATGCTTGTCGGCAGCTCTGCGACAGCACTCAACCGGCGGGAAAAAGCGGCCAGTTCAGGGAAGGGGGCTGGTGCGTCCTCAATCAACCCAGGTTGATGGTGGTCGTTTTCCGCGTCCGCCAGTGAACGCCCGCGTAGCCATTGGGCCAATTCCGGGTAGGACGTTTCCCATGGCAGTTGCAGATGGGTGAACGGCCGCGGTCGCCAAAGCGCTTGGTGGGCCGTGAGAAAGGCATCCAGCGCCGTGAAGCGGGCGAGCAATGCTTCGCCCGTCAGCACGCCGCTGTCAGCGCCCTTGGCAGGCATCGACGCGCAACCAGCGCTCCAACTGCTTGAAGCCTTGCACCAGCACGAAGGCCATCAGCAGGTAGAACAGGCCGGCCGCGAAGAAGATCTCCACCGGCAGGTAGGTCCGGGCAATGATGGTGCGGGCCATGCCGGTCAGTTCCAGCAGGGTCACGGTGCTCGCCAGGGCGCTGGCCTTGAGCATCAGGATCACTTCGTTGCTGTAGGCCGGCAGGCCGATGCGCGCGGCGCGCGGCAAGATGATGTAGAACAGCGCCTTGGGCCGCGACATGCCCAGGGCCCGCGCGGCTTCGATCTCGCCCCGTGGGATGGCCTGGATGGCGCCGCGCAGGATCTCGGCAATGTACGCCGCGGTGTGCAGGGTCATGGTGGCGGTGGCGCACCAGAACGGGTCCCGCAGGTACGGCCACAACGCGCTGCCGCGCACGGCATCGAACTGCGCCAGGCCGTAGTAGACCAGGAACAGTTGCACCAGCAGCGGCGTGCCACGGAAAAAGAAGATGTAGGCGTAGGGCAGGGCCCGCACGTACCACAGGCGTGACGAGCGGGCGATGCCCAGTGGAATCGCCAGCAGCAGGCCGGCGAGCACGGCGATGGCGACGAGCTCCAGGGTCAGGCTCGCGCCTTGGGTCAGCTTCGGCAGCCACTTGATGATGACGTCCCAGTTCATTGGGTGCTCCTGGCAAAGCCGCGGGCGGCGCGTCGTTCCAGCAGGTGCATGCCGGTCATGGCGAGCACGGTCAGGCCCAGGTACATGAACGCTGCGACCATGTAGAAGGTGAACGGTTGTTTGGACACGGTCACGCCGATTTGCGCGTGGCGCATGATTTCTTCCAGGCCGATCACCGAGACCAGCGCCGTGTCCTTCATCAGGATCATGAACAGGTTGCCCAGGCCGGGCAGGGCGATTCGCCACATCTGCGGCAGGATCAAGCGGGTGAAGATCCGCCCTTTGGACAGGCCCAGGGCGACGCCGGCTTCACGGTGGCCCTTGGGGATCGCCAGGATCGCGCCCCGAAACACTTCCGTGGCGTAGGCGCCGAAGCACAAGCCCAGGGCGATGACGCCGGCGGCGAAGGCGCTGAGGGCCAGGTCGGGGTTGCCGAAGTATTCGCCCAGGGCACGCATCAGGTTGACGCTGCCGAAGTAGATCAGCAGCACCCAGAGCAGTTCCGGGACGCCGCGTACCAGTGTCGAATAGGTGCCACCCAGCCATTGCAGGGGCTTGTATGGCGAGGTCTTGGCCAAGGCACCGAGCAGGCCGAGCAGCAGCCCCAGGCACAGCGCCAGCAGGGCGAGTTTGACGGTCATCAGCGCGCCGGCGGCGAGCGCCGGGCCGAATCCGTAGAGATCGATCATCATGGGTGTGGGTTCATGGCAGGCTTTGCTAAGGGCCGACGCCGTGTGGAGCGGCGTCGGCCAGGCACGTCAGCATCAATAGATGTTGAACGGGAAGTACTTGTCGTTGATCTTTTTATAGGTGCCGTCGGCAACGATTTCTTTCAGTGCGGCATTCAGCTTGTCGCGCAGCGGGTCACCCTTGCGCACGGCGATGCCGATCTTGTCGCTTTCCACCACGGGGTCGCCCTTGAATTCGTAAGCGCGGCCGGCATCGGTTTTCAGCCAGTCGTAGTTCACGTACTTGTCCGCCAGGATCGCGTCGACGCGACCGGAGGTCAGGTCCAGGTAGGCGTTTTCCTGGGTGTCGTAGAGCTTGGCGGTGACGTCGCTGCCCAGTTCGTCTTCCAGCCAGGTGCCGGCCAGGGTTGCGCGTTGGGCGCCGATGACCTTGCCCTTGAGCGAGTCTTTATCGGTTTTGAACTCGACGTTCTTCGCGGCGATGAATTGCAGTTTGTTGGAGTAGTACGGGTCGGTGAAGTCCACCGCCTGTTTGCGTTCGTCGGTGATCGACAGCGAGGAGATCAGGAAGTCGAACTTCTTGGCGTTCAACGCCGGGATGATGCCGTCCCAGTCGGAGGTGACCACTTCGCATTCGACCTTCATCTTGGCGCACAGGGCGTCGCCGATGTCTTTGTCGAAGCCGACCACGTTGCCGCTGGCGTCTTTGTTGTTGAACGGTGGGTAAGCCGCTTCGATGCCCATCTTCAGTTTATCGGCCGCCATGGCGCTCGCCGAGAAGACCAGGCTGGCGGCTGCGGCCAGGAGGAATTTCTTGTAGCTGTGCATGTGTACTGCTCCGTTAGCGGTTGCTGGACATGAATTGTTTGCAGCGCGCCGAAAGCGGGTTCTCGAAGACCTGCTGTGGCGATCCTTGCTCCTCGACCAGGCCTTGATGAAGGAACACCACCTCGCTGGAAACCTGGCGGGCAAAGCCCATCTCGTGGGTCACCAGCAACATGGTGCGGCCTTCTTCGGCCAGGGCGCGGATCACACTAAGTACTTCCTGGACCATTTCCGGGTCAAGGGCCGAGGTGGGCTCGTCGAAGAGAATCACTTTGGGTTGCATCGCCAGCGTGCGGGCGATTGCCGCGCGTTGCTGCTGGCCGCCAGAGAGTTCGCTTGGGTAGGCGTGGCGCTTGTCGGCGATGCCAACCTTGGCCAGCAGGGCTTCGGCCACTTCGATGGCTTCGGCCTTGCTCTGGCCGAGCACCCGACGCGGGGCTTCGATGACGTTATCGAGCACGCTCATGTGCGGCCAAAGGTTGAAGTTTTGAAACACAAAACCGATTTCGCTGCGCATGCGGTTGATCTGCTTGCCGTCGGCGGCCACCAGTTCACCGTTTTTCGCGGCCTTGAGCTTGAGCTCTTCGCCGGCCACCAGGATCTGGCCCTGGTTGGGGTTTTCCAGCAGGTTGATGCAGCGCAGGAATGTCGATTTGCCGGAACCGGAGGAGCCCAGGATCGAGATCACATCGCCGTCACGGGCGGTCAGCGAGACGCCCTTGAGCACCTCCAGCTGTCCGTAGCGTTTGTGCAGGTTGCGGATTTCAAGCGCGGGCGTGGCCTGGGCCATGTGTGGTCCTCATGTGTGTGCTCCCTTGCTGTTGGCTGCCTTCCTAGGCTTTGTACGAAAAGTGCCTGCGCGACGATCATGCTGCGTTGAAAACAGGCTCGGAATGCTCATTGACAATCAGTCAACTCCGCTTCCTCGCCTGTTTTCGCCTTGCCTGATCGCCGCTCGGCGACTTTTTGTACAAACCCTACGCGAGGGCGGCCAAGCTAGCATGCGTCCCAATGGCAGCCAACAGCGCTACAGGCGGCAAGCCCGCGATGTGTGACAAGTTGTCGCATCGGCACAGCAGTCTGTCGCGCCATCAACAACCGAACGGCCGTTTGAACCCTGTCTACCGATGAAAAGCCCGGGGAGCCGCGTAAAAAAAGGCGCGATGGTGCCAGCTTTGGGCGGGGGTTGGAAGGGTTAACCGGATGAGCGTTGCCGTAAGCAAAGTCTGTCGGTTCAATCACTGTAACCGTCTAGCCCCGATTATCCGTGCCGGCTTGAAGGGGCTCGTGCGGTTTCGAGGTCTTTGTGCGCCAAATTGATCTAAACGTAGAGGTCAAATCGTGATCAAAAGAGTACCCATTGCGCAGTTGTTTGCCAGACGTGGGAGTCCTCGCCATGAAACTCATTCGTTATTTTGTGTTGCCCTTCATCGCCGTCGGCGTTCTGTTGTTTCCCGTCATGCTCAACGCCACCAGCGTCGCCCCGGCCCCGATAGACAGTGCCGGAGTCCAGGTCCAGCCGGTCCAACAGAACGGCATTACCTATCTTTCCGGCGGTATCGGGGTGGATGAAGCCCAGGCCATCGAGCAGTCAAAGGGCTATAACCTGCACATGATGTTCTCGGTCGGGGTGGACAACAAATTCATCCCGGATGTGAATGTCACTGTCCAGAGCGCGTCGGGGCAAACGGTGTTGACGCTGGATGAAGCCGGGCCGCTGGTTTATGTGCAGCTGCCACCCGGCAAATACACCGTACGAGCTACGCGCAACGGCGAAGAGCGCCGTGACAACGCCGATGTGGGCAGCGGCGCCGCGCGCAACCTGGTGTTTCATTGGAACGGCGGCGAATAGCCGATCCGCTTACTCGCCGGCAGATTCTTCGGTGGCTTGGCGATAACGGTCCAGTGCTGCGCTGAAGTCCTCGATAAATTCCGGGGTACTGAGCCAGCGCTGCGCCGTCTCGCGGTCCATGTTGTCGGCCCACATGCGGTAATCCACCAGCATGTCCGCCGCGAGGTTGGTGGCGGCCATGCTTTCGTTGTCAGCATTCTTCAGGTCGAGCAGCCCTGGACGTTCGCTGATCATCACGCTCATGGAAGACAGCAGCGTGTCGAGCAACTCGTTGCGGCCAACGGCCTCGGCCTCACGCAGCTTGGCGAAAAGCTCCAGCACGTAGACCGGCGGCTGGGCGGTGGCGTAGGCCGGGTCGCCATACATGGGCAGGTCTTTGCGACCGTGCATGCGGATTTGCTTGGCTTTGTCTTTGGCGCGCTTGGCGCGTTTCTGCTGTTTGTTCAGTGAGGCCATTGGGCTTCGGTTTCCGGTTTGTTAGAGAGACAGCTCGCAGTTTAACGCCGTGGGGCTGGCTGTGCCTGTTCCCGGTCGACCGCCAGCAAAGTATCGGCGCTGGGTAGTCCAAGGAACTCCAAAACCATTGGGTCCCAGTTGAGATCCCTTGGGCCGGGCTCCATTTCCCTTAGCATGGCAACGGCCTCCTGCTGCACGGCCGGTCGGTCTCGGCTGGCCAGCAGGCGTTCGTAGTAGAAGGTGCCGATCTGGCGTTCGAGGGCGCGGGTGGACCAGTTTTGGCTGGCCACTTCGTTCATGTACCAACGACGGGCCTTGTCGTGTTCTACACGCAAAAGCGTGCGGTAATGGGCCCAGCTCAATTCTGTACGCAGTGCGCCCCAAATTGGGAATTTCTGATAAAAGTCGCGCATGTGTCGCAGGTTGTGCTCGTCAAACCCCTTCCCAAATCTCGCGGTCAGTACTTTCGCCAGCGATGGCAACAGCCGCGTCCCGTAAACCGCCCGTTTGGCGCTTCCCTTTTCGAGCTCGATGATATGTCGCCCGATCTGCCAGCAGGTCTGTACCTGGAGCGTATCGACGGCGCGCAGCGCCTTCTGGCGTGCCTGGCGGATCAGTTCGCCGAATTCATTGGTCAAGGGCGAGAGTCGTGGGTCGTCTTGAGGCAAGGTTGGAAGCATCGAGTATCCAGCCATGGAAGGGGCGGATGAAAAGGATGTTCCAGGCGACGCTGTGATGATGCAGGACGGGGCTGATTGTGGGGAGGGAAACCCCACCGATTGGCGCAGGACGGGGTTGAAGGACGCCCCATCTTGGTTGTCCGTGGCTTGTAGGAGTTATCTCAGGAGGGTGTCATCCATTGCGAGCACCCTCGCACCCCGGTGCTTGGCGGGGCAAGGGTCAGGCCGGACCTTGTGTCAGTAGCTTGGATGCAGCGACGTAATCGGTTTGGAATTGCGGGCTTTCGACCCAGTCCAGCGCCGTCTGCTCATCGACACCCTTGGTCAGCTGGCGGTACTCGATCAGGGCGGTGATGATGAAGTCCGTGGCTTCTTCTTCACCTTCCTGTTCCAGCACCAGTTCCAACAGCGGATGCCCCAGGAAGGCTGCGCACATGGCCTGTTGGCTGATTTTTTCAGCCGCTTCCATGAGGTTGAACAGTTCCGACAGATCGACGGTTTCCAGGTCAATGCGTTCATCGTTCGGGTCGAGGAAGTGATCCGGCGCGGCGGCCCGTTGAATCCGATTCTTCTTGGCTTTCACCTTGGCGCGCTGGCTGCGCTTGTGCTGCTTGTTGGCCGATGACATGGCTCGGATTCCTGATGTGAATAAGGCTGCCTATCCTACAGCCTCGAAGCGAACGCTTCGAATCTCAATCCACCACGAACAAGGTTGCGCCTTGTGCGGTGGAGGAGCGATGAGGTTCAGCCTGGTCGGCGACTTGATAGCTCATGCCGGGCTTGAGCACGAACTGCCGCCCATCCTCCAGCTCGGTGTGCAACTCACCCGCCAGGCAAAGCAGGATGTGGCCCTTGGTGCACCAGTGATCGGCCAGGTACCCCGCCGTGTATTCCACCATCCGCACGCGGATGTTCCCGAACTGCCGGGTGCGCCAATAAGCGGTTCCGGTGACACCTTTGTGCTCGGTGGGCTCGATGCTGGACCAGTCAGTGGTGCCGAAGGGGATGCCGGTGATGTCCATGTCGACTCGCTTGTTGGGGCTGTTGGGAGTGGCGAATGTAGCTGAGACGGTGCCAGCTGTCTTCCTGATCCTTGCACGGCCTACGTCCCACCTTGGTGTTTGGCTTGGTGGGTAAGCCAGTCATGTATGTAGTCCAGTACCTGTTGAGTACCGTTCTCTGTTTCGACCAGATCAATGGGGCGTAGGCCATCCAGGTGAATATTCGGTTGCTCCATCCATTTGAATGCCTTGCCGCGATCCCCTCGGACGGGGATAGCCCGGTCGAGAACCTGTTGCAATAGATCGGGGCGCGCGTACCAGGATTCTGGTTTCACCGTTGCCTTTCGTCCGGGAATTACCCTGGGTAGTTGGCAGGCTGCCAGCTCCTTGTGGGTTATGTGCGTGCGCACCCAATGGGCCGTTTCGGCTAGCTCGGTATTGGGAATTCGCTCGTGGTTGGTCGTGGGGATAACGACGCCAATCCTGACGGGAGTGTATTGACGAATCATCTGCAAGGCTGGGGCGATGTCAGTGTCGTTCGTGACGAAAACAGCGTGATCAATCGCCCCTGTAATTGCGTCGTGATACGCCTGTAGGGACATGTTCACGTCGCTCTGCTTTTCCTCGATTTTCCAGGCCAGGATTTCTTCGCATTCACGTGGGGCGCGATCAGGGTGGTGAGCGTCGACCACTTTCACCTTCATCCGGTTGACTGCATAGTAGCCCTCCACCAAATCGATGCGATCGTTGTACAGCTTGCGCAGGGCCGTGTGATAACGGGCTTGAGATGAGACAGAATCCGGTGCCCGCGCCACGGTTTCGATGATTTTGGCTGTAAAGAATTTTATCGAGGGGCGGGCAAGCAGGGCTGATTGTCTGACGAGGTTATTGCTGTCCCTGACCAGTACCGATGGCAAGACGTGTTTTTCAAAAAGTGACAGCAGGTCGAGCCATTTGTAGGCGGTTCCCTTCAGGCAGCCGTAGTAGAAATTGTAGCCGTCGATGTAGACACGGGTGCGCAGAGGTCCAGGCTCAGGCGATCCCTGCATATCTCATGCTCCAGAAACGAAAAAACCGGCTTGCGCCGGCTTTTTCCCCCTCCAACCAGATGGTCAGGCCACACCGGTCGCGAGGGTTAGTTGTTGGGGGCAGTATTACGCAGATTCTGCGTAGGACGCAAATTTGATCATGGATGGGTGGGGCCATCTGATCCGCGCTGAGGTAGAGCGTAGTCGCTCATGGCGAGAGGGACCGAAGCCGGCAATGGGTCGCAACACATATGCAAGGCTAAGGTTTTGATGTTCGCCAGAAGGGCTGGCAAGAAGAGAGGGAAATCACAGGCAATAAAAAACCCCGATCAATCGCTTGATCGGGGTTTTCGGTATTTGGTGCCCAGAGACGGAATCGAACCGCCGACACGGGGATTTTCAATCCCCTGCTCTACCGACTGAGCTATCTGGGCAACGGGGCGCATTAAACGGGTTTTTCAGGGGGGCGTCAAGCAAGTTTTCAAAAAAAATTTAATTATTACCGTCGCTTACGATTCGCCCCCGCTTTTGAAGGCTTATTCGGACGGCGGCACGTAGCCTTCGGCCTTGGCGTATTCCTCGCCGGAAAAGAACTTGTCCATCTCGCCCTGGATGTATTTGCGGTCCTCGGCGTTCATCATGTTCAGGCGTTTTTCGTTGATCAGCAGGGTCTGGTGTTTCTGCCAGTCGCCCCAGGCCTTGGCCGAGACGTGGTCGTAGATGTCCTGGCCCTTGGCGCCCGGGAAGGGTGCGCGTTCCAGGCCGTCCAGTTGTTCTTTGTACTTGCGGCACATCACGGTGCGGGTCATTGCAACTCTCCTGCGTTCAATACGGCGGCCGCGCGTTCGAGCAAGGTCTTGACCGGGGCGGCGAGGCCCAGGCGCGGCGGGGTGGCGAGGTTATACCAGAGCCAATCGGCCTCGGCCACGAAATGGCCGGTTTCCCGGACCTGGACCAGCCAGGGCTCGATTGCCAATTGGAAGTGACTGAAGGTGTGGACCAGGCTTGGCATTTGCTGTTGCCGGCCCAGTTCCAGGGAATGTTGCACGGCCAGGTGCTGGAGGTCGTCGAGGTCGTCGAGCTCCGGCAGGCTCCACAAACCGCCCCACAGCCCGGTGGAGGGGCGACGATAAAGCAGGATCGCGCCTTCGCCGTTGGCCAGCATCGGCATCAAGGTGCGCTTCTTGGGCGTTTCTTTGCGCGGCTTGGGGATCGGGTAGCGGGTCTCCAGGCCCAGCATGTGGGCTTCGCAGCCTTTTTCCAGCGGGCACAGCAGGCAGCTGGGCTTGCTGCGCGTGCAGAGCGTGGCGCCCAGGTCCATCATCGCCTGGGTGTAGGCGTTGACGCGGTCCTGGGGCGTGAAGCGCTCGGCAGTGGCCCACAGCTGTTTCGTCACTTTCGGTTCGCCCGGATAACCCTCTTGGGCGGTGAAGCGCGCCAGTACCCGCTTGACGTTGCCATCGAGGATCGGTGCCCGCAGGCCCATGCTGATGCTGGCAATGGCGCCGGCGGTGGACAGGCCGATCCCCGGCAACTCCGTCAGCTTCTCCACATCCCGGGGGAATTCGCCGCCGTACTGCTCGACGACGATCTTCGCGGTTTTCTGCAGGTTGCGCGCACGGGTGTAGTAGCCCAGCCCGGTCCACAAGTGCAGCACTTCGTCCTCCGGCGCGGCGGCCAGGGCCTGCACGGTCGGCAGCGAGGCCATGAACCTGTCGAAGTAATTGAGCACGGTGCTGACCTGGGTCTGCTGCAACATGATTTCCGACACCCACACCCGGTACGGGGTGATGCCTTGCTGCCAGGGCAGGTCATGACGTCCGTGACGGTCGAACCAATCGAGTACGGCGGTAGAGAACTGCTCGGCTTTCATCGCTTGAACAGTCCCTTGAGCGCATCCTTGAGTTCGGGACTGACCTTGTCGCCGAGCTTCTCATCGATCTTGTCACTGAGGCGTTCGCCGGCCAGTTTCGCCGCAACCTTGCCCATCCCGTCGTTGTCCAGGCGACAGGCCTTCGCTCCCAGCTCCAGCGGGCCACGGCAGCGCAACGGCCATTCGATGTCGACATAGCGCTCGTTGACCTGGCAGGCCGGGTCGGGCATGTCGCTCTTGTCGCCTTCGACGATGACGCCGACACGGTAGTCCATGCCCAGCACGCGCAGGTCGATGTCGCCGTTGCCGTTGACGGTCATGCCGGGGATGCGCACTTTCAGGTCCGGGTTGTTGGCCACGCCATTGTGGAAGGTGAGGTTGCCGTTGAGTTGCTGGAACGGCGTGTCCTTGCCCCGCGGTTCGCCGCTGAGGGCCTTGCGGTTCAGGGTGGCGATGCCTTTGCACAGTTGCTGTTCGAGGTTGGCGTTTAGCAACATGCCGTCGTTGATGACGAACCCGGCATTGCCGTTGAGGCTGTCGATCAGGGCCTTCTGACTGTTGCCGGTGGCGGTGATGGCGCTGTTGAGCGTCACCAGGCCCTTGACCGGCGGCGTCTTGCCCTGGCTTTCGAGGATCTTGTCGGCCGGTACCCGGTTGATGCGGGTTTGCAGGCTCAATTGCGGCGTGGCTTGGCGCACGTCCAGCGTGCCCTTGGCTTCGAAGTTGCCGCCGTACAAGTCGCCCCGCAGGTTTTCCAGGGTCAGCAGGCCGCCCTGGCCGGTGGCCTTGAGCGCGGCGTTCTGGATCGGCAGTTTGTCCAGGGTTAGCTGGCCAAAGGTCAGGTCGGCATCCAGGTCCAGTTTGCCCAGGCGCTCCACTGGAAACAGCCGATCGTTGCTCCATGCGCCCTGGGTGGGCGCGTTCGGCAGCGGTGTGCTGCCGGCGCCGGCCATGGCACTGGCTTCGGTATCGCTGACTTCCGCCTCGCGGGCGGCCTTGGCGCTGTTGGTCTCGGCGGATTTGGGCGGCAGGTAGCGATCGACGTTGAAGGTGTCGGCCTTGAGCTGCGCACGCAGGGACTGCTTGGCGAAGTCCTCCACGGCGATACGCCCGCTGAAGCTGCTGTCATCGACCTTCAGGTTGATGTCGTTGAAGTCGACGCTGGTCGGTGTGGCGGCGATGCGGCTGACCAGTTCCACCTTGCCCAGGCTGCCTTCGGCCATGGCCGGCAGTTTCTGGCCGATGCTGTCGACAAAGTTGGCCAGGTCGAACTGGGCAATCGACACGCCGCCGTTCAACTGCGGCGTCTTGTCGAGGTCATTGACCTTCAGCTCGCCCAAGGCGCGCAACTGATTGAGGGACAGCTTGATGCCGGTCCACTCGGCCACGTTCGCCGCCCTGTCCAGGAACAGCTGGCCCTGGGCGTTGAAGTTCAGGGCCTTGCCCTGCAATGGATCGCCGGTGACTTCACCGGACAACTTCAGGTCTTCGAACTTGTAGCGTTGCAAGGCGCGTTCGAAGCGCAGTTCGCCGGTGACTTCGGTGCGGATGCGCACGGCCGGTTGGTTGCTGGAGAGAAATGCGGTGAGGGTGACCGGGATATTGGTGGAGTCGTGGACCGGGCCGGTGCTCAACTGGATGCTTTCGGCGGTCAGCAGCTTGCCGGTCTGCTCGTCGGTGTATTCGACCCGGGCATTGTTCACGGTCAGGCTGTCGATATCCAGACGGGTCGGCTGGGCCGGTTTTTCCGTTGGAGTGGTGCTGGGCGGTGCCGGTTGTCCGGCCGGTGCCGGTGCGTTCGCGGTGGTCGCCGGGGCGGCAACCTTGCCGATGTCTTCCCAGTTGCCGTGGCCGTTCTTGTCGCGGCTAAGGCGCAGGTTCAAGCCTTCGACCCGCACATCGCTCATCTGCACTTCCCGGCGCAGCAGCGGCATTACCCGAACCGAAAGGCCGAGCATCTGCAAGTCGGCGAAAGGCTGTGTCGGATTGGCCAGGGTAGCGACGCTGGCCTCGTGCAACTCCAGGCCCAGCCAGGGAAACAGGCTCCAACCGATGTCGCCATTGAGGGTCAGCTCAATGTGGGCCTTGTCGCGGGCTATCTGGCGGATCTCTTCCTTGTAGTCGTTGGGATCGAAGAGGTGGGTCAGGGCGAAGCCCAGGGCCACAATGATCAGCAACAGCCCGAGAAGTACCAGACCCAGGATTTTGCCGAACGCTTTCATGGGCGAATCCTTGTAGGTTGAGTTCAAGATTTTGCCTGCGAGTATAACGCCCTGAATTGGTGACGCGTTGGGCGATCGTGCTTCTGGCAGACCTGTCGCACATAGACCCGTGGCGAGCGGATTTATCCCCATCCCCCGGCAATCCTGAAAGCAAACGGTTGGCCCTTTGCGCAAAGCGAGCCGTGGCGCGATAAGACGAATGACAGAAAAAAGGTGATATCACTTTGGTTTTTCTGTCACGCGCAAATGGTAATCTTTGCTGGTTCGCCCGTCTTTCTGCGACGTGATGTCGCACTAAAATGGAGCTTCACCGGAAAATACAGCTGCGCTTGCGTGCAATGAGGCTGAGGGTGATGCGCGGCTGGCGAACCATTCTAATAATTGGGGGATACACCATGAGCACGAGCATCACGGCGGACGGCATCGCCGATCAGCCTGCGTTCCTCTCCAAGGAACGCATCATCGCCAAGCCCGGTTTCAACCGCTGGCTGGTTCCACCGGCCGCGTTGGCCATTCACCTGTGCATCGGCATGGCCTATGGCTTCTCGGTGTTCTGGCTGCCACTGTCCAAGGCCTTGGGTATCAGCAAGCCTGTGGCCTGCGCGCCGGACATGAGCTTCATCTCGCAAGTCTTCTCGTCCCAATGTGACTGGCCGATCTCGATGCTCGGCTGGATCTACACCCTGTTCTTCATCTTCCTGGGTTGCTCGGCCGCGATCTGGGGCGGCTGGCTGGAACACGCCGGGCCACGCAAGGCTGGCGTCGTGTCGGCATTGTGCTGGTGCGGTGGCCTGCTGATTTCCGCGCTGGGTATCTACACCCACCAGATCTGGCTGATGTGGGTCGGTTCCGGGGTGATCGGTGGTATCGGCCTGGGCCTGGGCTACATTTCCCCGGTGTCGACCCTGATCAAGTGGTTCCCGGACAAGCGCGGCATGGCCACCGGCATGGCGATCATGGGCTTTGGTGGCGGCGCGATGGTCGGTGCTCCACTGGCTGCAGCGCTGATGAGCCATTTCGCTTCGCCGACGAGCGTGGGCGTGTGGCAGAGCTTCCTGGTCATGGCGGCGATCTACTTCGTGTTCATGATCGGTGGCGCCTTGTCGTACCGCGTTCCGCCGACCGGCTGGAAGCCTGAAGGCTGGACCCCGGCACCGAAGAAAACCGCGAACGCGATGATCACCCATCGCCACGTTCACGTGAACGTGGCCTGGAAAACCCCGCAGTTCCGCCTGGTCTGGCTGGTGCTGTGCCTGAACGTATCGGCGGGTATCGGCATCCTGGGCATGGCTTCGCCACTGCTGCAGGAAGTGTTCGGCGGCAAGCTGCTGGGCAATGACTTGCCGTTCGGTCAGCTGGACGCTGCGCAACTGGGCCAGATCGCGGCCATCGCGGCCGGCTTCACCGGCCTGTTGAGCCTGTTCAACATCGGTGGACGGTTCTTCTGGGCGTCCTTCTCGGATTACCTGGGCCGTAAAAACACCTATTTCGTGTTCTTCGCCCTGGGCGTTGCCCTGTACGCGTTGATCCCGAACCTGGGCCACCTGGGCAGCATCGCGCTGTTCGTGGCGGCGTTCTGCATCATCCTGTCGATGTACGGCGGCGGCTTCGCCACCGTGCCGGCCTACCTGGCGGACCTGTTCGGTACGCAAATGGTCGGCGCGATCCACGGTCGCCTGTTGACTGCATGGGCGGCGGCGGGCGTGCTGGGTCCGGTGCTGGTGAACTACCTGCGTGAATATCAACTGAGCATCGGCGTTGAACGTGCCGCGGCCTATGACATCACCTTGTACATCCTCGCTGGCCTGCTGGTGCTGGGTTTCCTGTGCAACCTGCTGGTCCGCCCGGTGGCCGACAAGTACTTCATGACCGACGCCGAATTGGCCGCCGAACAGGCGCTGGGCCACGACAAGGGCGCCGACAGCACCACTTCGCTGGAGTGGAAAGCCGCACCGGGCACCAAGCCCCTGGCGATCGCCGCCTGGCTGGTGGTGGGCATTCCGTTGGCGTGGGGCGTGTGGGTGACACTGCAGAAGACGGCGGTGTTGTTCCACTAAGCCAATATCAAGGCTCACCCGGAACCGTCGGTTTCGGGTGAGCCCTGTGGGAGCGAGCCTGCTCTCGATGGGGGCGTGTCAGTCAAATCATCATTGACTGACCCACCGCTATCGCGAGCAGGCTCGCTCCCACATTGGTTTTTGGGTGATGGCAAAAGCTGTATCCGTCACTTGTATGGACATGTCTAACCCCGACAGGACGGGCAACAACCCGTCAGGGATATCGCCTGGCGTGTTTCTGTTTGCCGCTCGCGCCCCTATAATGGCTGCCTTTTTCGCCCAATGATTTTGCGGAGCTGGTGATGGCCGAACGTAAGGCGTCTGTCGAGCGCGACACTCTGGAAACCCAGATCAAAGCCTCGATCAACCTGGATGGCACCGGAAAGGCCCGGTTTGATATCGGCGTGCCTTTTCTTGAGCACATGCTGGACCAGATCGCCCGTCACGGGCTGATCGACCTGGATATCGTCAGCAAGGGCGACCTGCACATCGACGACCACCACACGGTGGAAGACGTCGGTATCACCCTGGGGCAGGCGTTCACCCAAGCCATCGGCGACAAGAAAGGCATCCGTCGCTACGGCCACGCCTACGTGCCGCTCGATGAAGCGCTGTCGCGCGTGGTCATCGACTTCTCCGGTCGTCCAGGCCTGCAGATGCACGTGCCGTACACCCGCGCCACCGTCGGCGGCTTCGACGTCGACCTGTTCCAGGAATTCTTCCAGGGCTTCGTCAACCACGCCAACGTGACCCTGCACATCGACAATCTGCGTGGGCACAACACCCACCACCAGATCGAAACCGTGTTCAAGGCTTTCGGCCGCGCACTGCGCATGGCCGTGGAGCTCGACGACCGCATGGCCGGGCAGATGCCTTCTACCAAGGGCGTGCTGTAATGCAGACAGTCGCGGTTATCGACTATGGCATGGGCAACCTGCACTCGGTGGCCAAGGCCCTCGAACACGTAGGCGCCGGCAAGGTGCTGATCACCAGCGATGCCGATGTGATTCGCGAAGCCGACCGGGTGGTATTCCCCGGCGTCGGTGCGATTCGCGATTGCATGGCCGAGATCCGTCGCCTGGGCTTCGACAAGCTGGTGCATGAAGTCAGCCAGGATCGGCCGTTCCTCGGCATCTGCGTGGGCATGCAAGCCTTGCTCGAACACAGCGAGGAGAACGACGGTGTCGATTGCATCTCGCTGTTCCCGGGCCAGGTGAAGTTCTTTGGCAAGGGCCTGCATGAAGACGGCGAGCACCTGAAAGTCCCGCACATGGGCTGGAACGAAGTGAAACAGACGGTGGACCATCCGCTGTGGCACGACATCCCGGACCTGGCGCGTTTCTATTTCGTGCACAGCTACTACATCGCCGCCGGCAACGCGCGGCAGGTGGTGGGCAGCGGTCACTATGGCGTCGATTTCGCCGCCGCCCTGGCCGAAGGTTCGCGGTTCGCCGTGCAGTTCCACCCGGAGAAGAGCCATACCCATGGCCTGCAACTGTTGCAGAACTTCGCCGCGTGGGACGGCCGCTGGTAATGGCACGCAAGAAGCCGCCGATCCTCACCCTCACGCCCGAACAGGAGAGTGAGGCGAACCGCAAGATCCAGCGGTTCATGGAGGAGCGTTTCGAGCTGGACCTGGGTTCGTTCGAAGCGGCGGAAATTCTTGAGCTGTTTACCCGCGAAATTGCTCCGCACTATTACAACAGGGCGATTTTCGATGTGCAGGCGCACCTTAAAGAAAGGTTCGAAAGCATTGAAAGCGACTTGTGGGCGCTCGAGAAAAACTGATTCCCGAGCCAAGCTGAACATTCGTATTTGAAGGTTTGCCAGATGCTGATTATCCCCGCTATCGATCTCAAGGACGGCGCATGCGTACGTCTGCGCCAGGGCCGGATGGAAGATTCCACGGTGTTCTCCGATGACCCGGTGAGCATGGCCGCCAAGTGGGTGGAGGGCGGCTGCCGTCGCCTGCATCTGGTTGACCTCAACGGCGCCTTCGAAGGCCAGCCGGTCAACGGCGAAGTGGTCACGGCCATCGCCAAGCGCTACCCGAACCTGCCGATCCAGATCGGCGGCGGCATCCGCTCGCTGGAAACCATCGAGCACTACGTCAAGGCCGGCGTGAGCTACGTGATCATCGGCACCAAGGCCGTGAAGGAACCCGAGTTCGTCGCCGAGGCCTGCCGCGCCTTCCCGGGCAAGGTCATCGTGGGTCTGGACGCCAAGGACGGTTTCGTCGCCACCGACGGCTGGGCTGAAGTCAGCAGCGTGCAGGTGATCGACCTGGCCAAGCGTTTCGAAGCCGACGGCGTGTCCGCCATTGTCTACACCGACATCGCCAAGGACGGCATGATGCAGGGCTGCAACGTCCCGTTCACCGCCGCCCTGGCCGCCGCCACGAAAATCCCGGTGATCGCCTCCGGCGGTATCCACAACCTGGGCGACATCAAGGCGCTGCTCGATGCCAAGGCGCCGGGCATCATCGGTGCGATCACCGGTCGCGCAATCTATGAAGGCACCCTGGACGTCGCCGAGGCCCAGGCCTTCTGCGACACCTATAAAGGCTGAGGACTCACCATGGCGCTGGCCAAACGCATCATCCCTTGCCTGGACGTGGACAACGGCCGGGTGGTCAAGGGGGTCAAGTTCGAGAACATCCGTGATGCCGGCGACCCGGTGGAAATCGCTCGTCGCTATGACGAGCAGGGTGCGGACGAGATTACCTTTCTCGACATCACCGCCAGCGTCGACGGTCGCGACACCACGTTGCATACCGTCGAGCGCATGGCCAGCCAGGTGTTCATCCCGCTGACCGTGGGGGGCGGCGTGCGTACCGTGCAGGACATCCGCAACCTGCTCAATGCCGGTGCCGACAAGGTGTCGATCAATACCGCAGCGGTGTTCAACCCCGAGTTCGTCGGCGAGGCGGCCCAGCACTTCGGTTCGCAGTGCATCGTCGTGGCCATCGACGCCAAGAAGGTTTCCGGCCCGGGCGAACCCCCGCGCTGGGAAATCTTCACCCACGGTGGTCGCAAGCCTACGGGCCTGGATGCCGTCGAGTGGGCGAAGAAGATGGAAGGCCTGGGCGCGGGTGAAATCCTGCTGACCAGCATGGACCAGGACGGCATGAAGAACGGCTTCGACCTCGGGGTGACCCGCGCCATCAGCGACGCCCTGGGCATTCCGGTCATCGCCTCCGGCGGCGTAGGCAACCTGCAACACCTGGCCGACGGCATCCTGGAAGGCCACGCCAGCGCGGTGCTGGCGGCGAGCATCTTCCACTTCGGCGAATACACCGTGCCGGAAGCCAAGGCCTACATGGCTCATCGCGGTATTTGCGTTCGCTGACAGCTGGACACCATGGCGGGCCCAAGGCACTCTTGGGCACACCATGGATTGCGGTAGTCAGACATGCTCAAACGCCTCGTTCTTGCCTTTGCCGGTGTTACGCTGCTGCTCGCAGGCACTGCCCGCGCCGCCGAGACATCGCTGGTGTTGCTGACGGAAAATTTCCCGCCGTACAACATGGCCAGGAACGGCAAGAACTTCGCCCAGGACGAGAACATCGAAGGCATCGCCGCCGACATCGTCCGTGAAATCTTCAAGCGCGCCGACATCTCCTACAGCCTGACACTGCGTTTCCCCTGGGAGCGAATCTACAAACTCGCCTTGGAAAACCCGGGCTACGGTGTGTTTGTCATGGCACGGTTGCCAGAGCGTGAAGAGCTTTTCAAATGGGTTGGCCCCATCGGTCCGGATGATTGGATCATGCTCGCCAAGGCCGACAGCGAGATCACCCTGGAGTCGTTGCAGCAGGCGCGCAAATACCGGATTGGTGCCTACAAGGGCGACGCGATTGCCGAGACGCTGGCTAAGCAGGGGTTGAAGCCGAGCGTTGTATTGCGCGACCAGGACAACGCCAGAAGACTGCTCAATGGCCAGATCGATCTGTGGGCCACCGGTGACCCGGCCGGGCGTTACCTGGCGCGCCAGGAAGGGGTGAGCGACCTCAAGACCGTGCTGCGCTTCAACAGCGCCGAGCTGTACCTGGCGCTGAACAAGAACGTACCCGACGACGTGGTCGCCCGGCTGCAAGCCGCCCTGGATGAACTGCGCAAGGACGGCGGAGTGGACGCGATCATGGCGCGGTATCTCTGAGAACGGCATGTCTGTGGGAGCGGTGTTCACAGATCCGCCTGGCCAGCCGCTATCGGTAAACCCCATCCTTCCCATGCCCAACCATCGCCCGATTGCTGCGCAGGCTGATCATCGACTTGATGTCGATCCATTCGATGCCCTGGGCCTTGAGCTTGGGTAGTTCGCGTTCGAGTACTGCCAGGGTCTGCGGGTAGGGATGGCCGATCATCACCGCCGAGCCTTGCCGGCGGGCCAGGTCGATGGCGGTCTGGAGCTGGTGGGCGATGGCGGCTTCGGTGCGCTCATCGTCGAGGAAGACGTCCCGCGACACACTGGCCAGGCCAATCTTCTGTGCTTCGGCGGCGGCGACGGTCTGGGCGCTGGTGCGGCTGTCGACGAAAAACTTGTGGCGCTGCTGCAAATTCGCCATCAGCCACGCCATGGCCTGGGGCTGGGCGGTCATGCGGCTGCCCATGTGGTTGTTGATCCCGCTGGTGTAGGGCACGGCTGCAAACGCTGCGTCCAGGCGTTTGCCCAGCTCTTCGATGGGCAACTCCGGGTGCCAGGCGAACGGCCCGGTGGCCGGGTCCATGGGCATGTGCAGCATGACGAGCTTGCCGGCGCGGTGGGCCTCGCGGGCGAATTCGGCGGCGTGGGGCGTGTCGGGCATGATCGCGGTGGCGACCGGGCCGGGGAGGGCCAGCACCCGGCGATCCCGGGGCAGGTTTTGTCCCAGGTCGTCGATGATCAGGCTCAGGTAGGCTTTGTGGGGCGAGGGGGATGGCGTGGCCGGTGCCGCAAACGCAGCGCCGGCCAGGCAGCACAACAGGCCGAGGATGAAACGCAGGTGCATCTCAGCGGCCGGAGGTGATGTTCAGTCCTTTGAGCAGGCTCAGGGCCTGGGCCAATTGATAGTCGTCATCTTGTGGCATCGGCTTGGCCTTGGTGCCCGCGCCGCTTGGCTTGTCGGCGCCACCGTTGCCGTTGCCCAGGTGGCCTTGCAGGTCGGCTTCCTTGAAGTACTCGCTGTCCTGCTCGTTGGTGATCTTGGCCTTGCGCACTTCGATGTCCGGGACGATGCCCTGGGCCTGGATGGAGCGGCCGTTGGGCGTGAAGTACAGCGCAGTGGTGATCTTCAGGGCGCGGTCGTTGTTCAGCGGCAAGACCGTCTGCACCGAGCCCTTGCCGAAACTGGTGGTGCCCATGACGACGCCACGCTTCTGGTCCTGCAGGGCGCCGGCGACGATTTCCGACGCCGAGGCGCTGCCGCCGTTGATCAGCACCACCAGGGGCACGGCTTCGCTCAGGTCGTTGCCGGTGGCCGAGAAGCGCAGCTCGGAATTGGCGATACGGCCCTTGGTGTAGACGATCAGGCCCTTGGTGATGAAGTGGTCGACCACTTCTACCGCCGACTGCAAGACGCCACCGGGGTTGTTGCGCAGGTCCAGGACCAAGCCGTTGAGCTTCTTGCCGTTGTCCTTGCGCAACTTGGCCAGGGCCTTGGCGACTTCTTCGCCGGTCTTGACCTGGAACTGGGTGATGCGGATGTAGCCGTAGCCCGATTCCAGCAGTTGGCTCTTCACGCTCTTGACCTGGATGACCGCGCGGGTGAGGGTCACGTCGAACGGTGTGCCGCCATCGCGCACCAGGGTCAGGGTGATCTTCTGGCCGATCTTGCCGCGCATCTTGTCCACGGCTTCGGTCATGCTCTGGCCGCGTGTTGGCTGGCCATTGATCTTGACGATGAAGTCACCGGCCTGGATGCCGGCCTTGGAGGCTGGCGTGTCGTCGATTGGCGAGACCACCTTGACGAACCCGTCTTCGCTGCCGACTTCGATGCCCAGGCCGCCGAACTCGCCGCTGGTGCTTTCCTGCAGCTCGGCAAAGTCGTCCGGTCCCAGGTAGGCCGAGTGTGGGTCGAGGTTGCTGAGCATGCCCTTGATGGCGTTCTCCAGCAGCGTCTTGTCATCCACCGGTTCGACATAGGCGGCCTTGATCCGGTCCATGACTTCGGCAAAGGTGCGCAGCTCGTCCAGCGGCAGCGGGGCCTTGGTGGTCGCGGCGGTGGCGGCTGGTGCCGACGGCGCCGGTTCAGCGGCGAAAGCCAGGGGCGCGCCGATCACCAGAGCGATCGCCAGTGCCAACGAGGTGAAGCGGGACAAGTGCAGCATGTCGAACGAACTCCTTAATAGGATGGGCGCGCTTATCCTTGCGCACGACACCATTGGGCCGGGTCACTGGGGCGACCCTGCTGACGAATAGCGAAATACAGTGCAGGCGTATCCTGCCCGCCACTGTTGCCGACCGTGGAGATGGACTCGCCGGCCTTGACCACATCGCCTGCGGCCTTGAGCAGTGTCTGGTTGTGTCCGTACAGGCTCAGGTAACCGTTGCCGTGATCCAGGATCACCAGCAGCCCGGCGCCGCGCAGCCAGTCGGCGAACACCACGCGTCCGCCGTGGACAGCATGCACCTGGCTGCCGGCGGAAGCGCTGATCATCACGCCGTCCCACTTGGTGCGGGTGTCGTCGCCACGGGTTTCACCAAAGCGTGCCAGTAATCGACCATTGACCGGCCAGGGAAGTTTGCCCCGTGCCGACGCAAAAGCGCCGCCGAAAGTTTCGCCGTCGCTGGAAACCAGTGCGCCTGGGCTTGGCTTGGCCGGCTTGCGCGGCGCATCGCTGGAGTCGGCCTCGGCCTGGGCTTCAAGCAAGCGCTTTTTTTCCGCTTCCTGCTGGGCGATCAGCGCTTTCTGGCGCGCTTCTTCTGCCTCACGGGCCTGGCGGGCCAGGGTTTCCTCGATGGTTTTCAGCACATTGGCCAGTTCGGCCTGGTCCTGTTCGCGCGCCTTGAGCTTGCTGTCGCGCTCTTTCACGTCGTCGTTGAGCTTGGCCAGGGCCTCCTGGCGCTCCTTACGGACCTTGTCCAACGCTTCGCGCTGGGTGTCCAGGCTGCTTTTCTGCACCAGCAACTGGGCTTGCTGCAGTTCGATGTCTTTTTCGACATTGGCCAGTTGGCGCAGGATTTCGTTGAATTTCTTGAGCTGCTCCAGGCGTGCCTGGCTCAGGTAATCGTAATAGGTGAGGGTGCGGGCGAATTTCTCGGGGTTCTGCTGGTTGAGCAGCAGCTTGAGATACTCCTGGCGACCGTTCTGGTAGGCGGCCCGGGCCTGGATGGCGATCAGCTTTTGCTGTTCAGTGCGCGCGCTCTGGAGTTTTTTTTTCTCGCCGTCGAGCCGCTGCAGCTCGGATTCGCTTTTCTTCAGTTCTTTTTGCAGGGCGTCGACCTGTTTCTCCAGCTTGCCCATCTCGGTCTCGGTACCGCGCAGGTCTTTCTGCACGCTGGATTTCTCTTCCTGCAACTTGCCCAGCAGCTTTTTCAGCTCGGCAATGTCCTGGCGCGTGGCTTCCAACTGCTGTTGGGTTTGCGCGCGCTCGTCGGCAAAGGCCGGTTGCAGCAGGCAGGTCAGTGCGAGGGCTATCAGGACGCGAAGCATAGAGGCGGGCGGCACCAGGGAAAGGGACGGCCTAGTATGCCCGCCCCACGCTGCAAAAAAAACGCCCATTTGGGGCTGTGTGATAACTGGCCCAAAAAACACCAAAAACCCATGTGGGAGCGAGCTTGTTGTGGCGAGGGAGCTTGCTCCCGCTGGGCTGCGAAGCAGACCCCCGACAATGGATCAAGCCAGAAGCCTCTGCGATGGCTGCGCCATCGAGCGGGAGCAAGCTCCCTCGCCACACAAGCCGTGCCCAAAGCTGCGGCGCCTCGTCAGACCAGAATCGAAGTCCCGGTCATTTCCACCGGTTTTTCCATGCCCAGCAGCATCAGCATGGTCGGTGCCACGTCGGCCAGTACACCGCCGGTGCGCACCTTGAAGTCACGCTTGCCGACGTAGATGAACGGCACCGGCTCGGTGGTGTGGGCGGTGTGGGCCTGGCCGGTGGATTCGTCGGACATCTGCTCGACGTTGCCGTGGTCGGCGGTGATCAGGGCTTCGCCGCCGACTTTCTCCAGCGCCTCGACGATGCGGCCGACGCAAGTGTCCAGGCATTCCACGGCCTTGACCGCTGCCTCGAACACGCCGCTGTGGCCGACCATGTCGCCGTTGGCGTAGTTGACCACGATCACGTCGTAACGCTGGTTCTCGATGGCGTCGACGATGCGGTCGGTCACTTCCGGCGCGCTCATTTCCGGCTGCAGGTCGTAGGTGGCGACTTTCGGCGACGGGATCAGGATGCGCTCTTCGCCTGGGAAGGGTTCTTCTCGACCGCCCGAGAAAAAGAACGTTACGTGGGCGTATTTCTCGGTCTCGGCGATACGCAATTGCGTCTTGCCGTTCTTCGCCAGGTAGTCGCCCAGCACGTTTTCCAGGCTGCCGGCGGCGAAGGCCGAGGGTGCGGGGATGCTGGCGGCGTATTGGGTCAGCATCACGAAACCGGCCAGTTTCGGCACGCGGGCGCGTTCGAACTCCTTGAAATCGGCTTCGACGAAGACGCGGGTCAGTTCGCGGGCACGGTCGGCGCGGAAGTTCATGAACACTACGGCATCGCCGTCTTCGACCTTGACGGGCTCGCCAATGGTGGTGGCCTTGACGAATTCGTCGCTTTCGCCGCGCTCGTACGCCGCTTGCAGGCCTTGCTGGGCAGTGGCGGCGCTGAATTCGGCGTTGCCGTCGACGATCAGGTTGTAGGCCTGGGATACGCGGTCCCAACGGTTGTCACGGTCCATGGCGTAGTAGCGGCCGACGAGGCTGGCGATGCGGCCCTTGCCGAGCGCCTGGAAACTCGCGTCCAGCAATTCGATCGACGAAGCGGCGCTTTTCGGTGGGGTGTCGCGGCCATCGAGGAACGCGTGCAGGTAGATCTTCTCGGCGCCGCGCTTGAAGGCCAGTTCGGCCATGGCGATCAGGTGGTCCTGGTGGCTGTGCACCCCGCCGTCCGACAGCAGGCCCATGAAATGCACGGCCTTGCCGGCCGCCACGGCTTTATCCACGGCGGCGCAGATGGTCGGGTTTTCGAAGAACTCACCGTCGCGGATCGCTTTGGTCACGCGGGTGAAGTCCTGATACACCACGCGGCCTGCGCCGAGGTTCATGTGGCCGACCTCGGAGTTGCCCATCTGTCCGTCAGGCAGGCCGACGTCCATGCCGCTGCCGGAGATCAGGCCGTTCGGCACCGTGGCCCACAAACGGTCCAGCACAGGCTTGTTGGCCGCGTACACAGCGTTGGACTCGTGGCTGTCACTGTGACCGAAGCCGTCGAGAATCATCAGGACCAAAGGTTTAGGCGGGGTAGTCATGGAATCCACTCGTGGCGAAGTTAAAAGAAGACGATGGAAAAAAGACGAGCAGTTTAAAGGTAAGTTCCGGTGTCGTCACCGCCGGGCGGGGTTTGGCCGGCCCTGAGTGCTGTGTATACTGGCCGACATTTTAACGCCCCGGAACCTTTCCACGATGGTTGCTCACCTGATTGAATTCGCCACTAACCACTACATTCTCGTCGGTATCTTCGTCGTGCTGTTGGCGCTGCTGGTCGCCCACACGATGCAAGGTGGCGGGCGCAGCCTGAGCACCGGTGAACTGACGGCACTGGTCAACAAAGAAGCGGGCGTGGTGATCGACATCCGTCCGAGCAAGGAATTTGCCGCCGGTCACATCGTCGGTGCCCTGAACATTCCCCAGGACAAACTGACCGCCCGGATCGGCGAGCTGGAAAAGCACAAGGCCAAGACGCTGATCCTGGTGGATGCCCAAGGCCAGCATTCCGGGACCCATGCCCGGGAACTGGTGAAGGCCGGCTTCACCGCCGCCAAGCTGTCCGGTGGCGTTGCGAGCTGGAAAGCCGACAACCTGCCCCTGGTGAAGTGAGATGACCCACGTCGTTGTCTATTCCAGCGATTACTGCCCCTATTGCTCCAGAGCCAAGTTCCTGCTCCAGAACAAAGGCGTGGCCTTCGAAGAGATCAAGGTCGACGGCCAGCCGCAGTTGCGGGCCGACATGACCCGCAAGGCCGGACGCACGTCCGTACCGCAGATCTGGATCGGCAACACCCACGTGGGCGGTTGCGATGATCTGTTCGCCCTGGAGCGCGCCGGCAAGCTCGACGCGATGCTCCAGGCCTGAATTCCCTACTAATAGAACCTGAAAGTAAGAAGGATCTGCGATGACTGACCAACAGAACACAGCTGCCAACGAAGAAGAAGCCGCACCGCAATTCTCCTTGCAGCGCATTTATGTCCGTGACCTGTCCTTCGAAGCCCCGAAAAGCCCGGCGATCTTCCGCCAGCAGTGGGAACCGAGCGTAGGCCTGGACCTCAACACCCGCCAGAAAGCCCTGGAAGAAGACTTCCACGAAGTGGTGCTGACCCTGTCGGTGACCGTGAAGAACGGTGACGAAGTGGCGTTCATCGCCGAAGTGCAGCAGGCCGGGATCTTCCTGATCAAGAACCTGGATGCCGCTTCCATGAGCCACACCCTGGGCGCCTTCTGCCCGAACATCCTGTTCCCGTACGCCCGCGAAGCCCTGGACAGCCTGGTGACCCGCGGCTCGTTCCCGGCGCTGATGCTGGCCCCGGTGAACTTCGATGCCCTGTATGCGCAAGAGCTTCAGCGCATGCAACAGGAAGGCGGCGCGACCGTTCAGTAAACGGAGCTGCCAGCCAGGCACAAAACCTGTGGGAGCGAGCCCTGTGGGAGCCGAGCCTGTGGGAGCTGAGCTTGCTCGCGATGAACGATGACTCGGTTTTGCAGTTAAACCGTGTTGTCCTCATCGCGAGCAAGCTCGCTCCCACAGGTTCAGTTCCCACAGGGCTCGCTCCCACAGGTGTTTCTGGCTGACAGCCAGGATTCAGGCAAAGCCGTTCTGCCGCCAGGCTTCGTACACAGCCACCGCCACGGTGTTGGACAGGTTCAGGCTGCGACAGCCTTCGCGCATCGGCAGGCGCAGGCGCTGGTCGGCGGGCAGGGCGTCGAGTACGTCGGCTGGCAGGCCACGGCTTTCCGGACCGAACAGGAACGCGTCGCCGGCGACGAAGCTGGCGTCATGGAACGGCCGTGAACCTTTGGTGGTGAAGGCGAACAAGCGCGGATGCCCCAGGCTTTCCAGACAGCTGGCGAGATCCGCGTGACGCTGCAAGGTGGCATACTCGTGGTAGTCGAGACCGGCGCGGCGCAAGCGTTTGTCGTCCATCTCGAAGCCCAGTGGCTCGATCAGATGCAGGTGGCAGCCGCTGTTGGCGCACAACCTGATGACGTTGCCGGTATTCGGCGGAATTTCCGGTTGAAAAAGGATGACGTGAAACATGCACGGCTCCGCAGATAAAGATGAGCAGCATTCTACGCCGCAAACCGACGAGCGTTCGAAGCTAATACTGCCGGTGATGGGCTCGTTGGCGATCTTCGGCATGATGGTCGGCCTGATGATCGGGCGCCTGACCACGCCTGAGCCGAGCGTGCTGCAGCAGGTCGACACGAGCGACGGCATGCTGGTGGCCTGGTTCAACAATGAACCTAAGCTGCACGGGGAAATGATCGATGGCTCGGTGGCCCTGTTGTTCGACGCAGAAGGTAAACCGCAGAACGGCCAGTTCAAGCTCGACGGCAAGGATGTGAATTGGCGGGTGCGCTTGAGTGACAAGGGCTTGTTGCTGACGCTGGTGGCGGCGCGTCCGTTGCGGGGGGCGTGGACCGGCAGCGAGGTCGATGACCGCTGGCGGCTGGAGGTCCGTCTCCAGGAGCAATAAAAGAGGGAATCCCCGGCCTGCCTGTACCAAGGTCCCCAAAAACGGGAGGGACTGCGCCGAGCGCAAAGCCCTGGTGTAAAGAAGGGAAACCTTGACCTGCCTGTATCAAGGCCCCCAAAACGGTGGGCTCGCTGAGCCCGGTATAAAATGGGGAATCCCCGGCCTGCCTGTACCAAGGTCCCCGAAACTGGGTAGTGATTAGGTTATTGCAGGTGGCGTGCCAGTTTGTGATGTTGAGCTGAAGAAAGTGCTGAAGGCCCCGTATTACGGGGCTTTCGCAGTTTTAGGGGGGCGGTTTTTCGATGCGGGCCCGATGATACTGGCTCGCGGGTTGTGCGCAGTTTTGGTGCGTCAGGCCTGATAAAGCATCGCGAGCAGGCTCGCTCCCACAGAGATTGATCTCCAGATGTGGGAGCGAGCCTGCTCGCGATTGGCCCTCAAGATCAGCAAAGCGCTAGACCTTATGACTCAGCCCTCATCCCCCTCATCATCATCCCCACCGTCGACCTTCATCCCCAATTCCTTGATCTTGCGCGTCAAGGTGTTGCGGCCCCAGCCCAGCAGCACGGCGGCATCGCGGCGGCGACCGGCGGTGTGCTTGAGGGCGGTCTCGATCATGATCCGCTCGAAGCTCGGCACGGCGCTGTCCAAGAGGTTCGACTGGCCGCGTGCCAGGGCCTGGTCGGCCCACTGGCGCAGGGCCTGTTCCCAGTTGGTCACCGGGGCTGAATCCTGTGGCAGGCTCAACAGTTCCGGCGGCAGGTCGCCGATGTGCACTTCCCGCCCGGAGGCCATTACCGTGATCCAGCGGCACGTGTTCTCCAACTGGCGCACGTTGCCTGGCCACGGCAGGTTCTTGAGGTATTCCTCGGTTTCGTTCTTGAGCAGCTTGGGCTCCACTGCCAGTTCCTGCGCCGCGCGGCTGAGGAAGTGCCGGGCCAGGGTCGGGATGTCTTCGCGACGATCCGCCAGGCGCGGGATGTGGATGCGGATCACGTTCAGGCGATGGAACAAGTCTTCGCGGAACTTGCCGGCATGAACCAGGGTTTCCAGGTTCTGGTGGGTCGCGGCGATGATGCGCACGTCCACTTTGACCGGCGTATGGCCTCCCACCCGATAGAACTCGCCATCGGCCAATACGCGCAGCAAACGGGTCTGGGTGTCGGCGGGCATGTCGCCGATTTCATCGAGGAACAACGTGCCGCCGTCGGCTTGTTCGAAGCGCCCGCGCCGCAGGTTGGCCGCGCCGGTGAACGCACCTTTTTCGTGGCCGAACAGCTCGGATTCCATCAGGTCCTTGGGAATCGCCGCCATGTTCAGTGCGATGAACGGCGAGGCCGCCCGCGGGCTGTGGCGGTGCAGCGCATGGGCTACCAGTTCTTTACCGGTGCCCGATTCGCCGTTGATCAGCACGGTGATGTTGGAATGGCTCAAGCGCCCGATGGCGCGAAACACTTCCTGCATCGCCGGCGCTTCGCCGATGATTTCCGGGGTCCGGGCCAGGACCGGTATTTCTTCAAGGCCCTGTTGCTCCTGGGCGTGCTGGTTGGCGCGCTTGACCAGCGACACGGCTTCATCGACGTCGAAGGGCTTGGGCAGGTATTCGAAGGCGCCGCCCTGGTAGGACGCCACGGCGCTGTCTAGGTCCGAATGGGCCGTCATGATGATCACTGGCAACCGTGGGTGCTGTTCGCGAATCCGCGCCAGCAGGTCCAGACCGCTGGCGCCGGGCATGCGAATGTCGGAGATGATGACGTCCGGCTGCTGACGGGCCAGGCGGCTCATCACCCCGTCGGCGCTGTCGAAGCTCTGGGTGGTCATGCCTTCCTGTTGCAAGGCTTTTTCCAGGACCCAGCGGATAGAACGGTCGTCATCGACGATCCACACGGTTTCACTACGGCTCATGTCGATGTGGCTCCTTGTTCCAGTGGCAGGAAGATCGAGAAGGTGGTGTGGCCTGGGTGGCTCTCACACTCGATCAAGCCCTGATGCTGACTGATGATGTTTTGGGTAATGGCCAGGCCCAGCCCGGTACCGTCCGGGCGGCCGCTGACCATGGGAAAGAAGATGGTTTCCTGCAGCTCGGCCGGGATGCCGGGGCCGTTGTCGGTGATCTCGATCTTGGTCACCAGGCGATGGCGCACGTGGCCGATGGTGAACTGGCGCATGGCGCGGGTGCGCAGGCTGATGCGGCCCAGGCGCAGCTCGTTCTGGCTGCTGATGGCCTGCATCGCGTTGCGCACGATGTTGAGCACCGCTTGGATCATCTGTTCGCGATCGATCAGGACATCGGGAATGCTCGGGTCGTAGTCGCGTACCAGCGTGATGCAGCCCTGGCTCTCGGCTTCCACGAGGCTGCCGACGCGTTCCAGCACTTCGTGGATGTTGCACATCGCCAGGGACGGCAGCTTGTTCGAGCCGAGCATGCGGTCCACCAGGTTTCTCAGGCGGTCCGCTTCTTCGATGATGACGTTGGTGTAGTCCTTGAGGTTTTCATCCGGCAGTTCCCGGGCCAGCAGTTGCGCGGCGCCGCGAATCCCACCGAGTGGGTTCTTGATCTCGTGGGCCAGGCCGCGCACCAGCATCTTGCTGGTTTCCTGCTTGGACAACTGGGCCTCTTCCTTGGTGATGCGCAACAGGCGGTCGCGTGGGTGGACCTCCAGCAGCAGCAAGGTGGCGCCGTTGTTCAGGATCGGCGTGACGGCGTAGTCCACGGTCAAGGTCTGGCCGGTCAGGGCGGTCAGCATCGCTTCGCGCTTGGTGAACGGATGGGCTTGTTCCACCGCCTGGCGCAGGGAATTGAGCGCCTCGGCGGATTCGGTGAACAGTTCGCTGATGAATTGCCCATGGCTGCGCTGGCCGCTGACGGCCAGGAGCATCTCGGCCGCCGGGTTCATGTACTCAAGGCGCAGTTCGGCGTCGAGCAGGATGGTTGCCGTGGTGAGGTTGTCGAGCAACAGGCGGTGTAGTGCGTCGCTAATGGTCATCAGGACCTCTTTTGGAGCGTAGCAGGCACGCGTATGACGCGCTGGTACGAGGAAAATGCAAAAACCAAACCAAGGCTCCGAAAAGAAGCGTCTAGAGCGGCAAATGGGGCTCTATTCGCCCATTTGCGTGGCGTTCTGCCATTTTTTTCGGGTACTTTCGAACCAAAATGGGTTGGGATTTGGGAAGGGTTGCAAATTTACGCACCAATATGGTGCGCGATCTGGGCGGCGTCAGAAGAACGGCAGGATGCTGCTTTTTTCTTCTTCAGGTTTTTCGGCGAGAGGGCATTCGGGGCGTTGGCCGTAATCGGCGATGGCGCAAGGCTTGATGCGACGCTTCTGCGCCAGGGACACGCGCTGCATATGAAAGGGTTGGTTGGCGGTGCGTTCGACGATGCGCCCCTGCTCATCGAGGATTTCCACCGCCAGGTGATGGGTGCCACGATCGATGTTGCTCAGGGCAAACACCGGGCTCGGCCCGGGTGCCCCCGTTGGCTGGCCGTCGAGCAGCAGGCGGTAGTGATGGCCCCTGAGCAGTCCGGGTTCGCTGGTGGCGGTGACGATCAGTTCGCCGGAGGTGCTGCGTATCGTGGCGTCCGGCTCGGGGATCAATAGCCGGAGCATTTCATAATGGAATCGCGGCGTGGCGACCTCTTCGGATGCCGGCGCCGAGGCGTTGCCCGGCGGTGGCGTCGGCATTCGGTTGCCGGGCGGCAGCTGTACTTTCTTCGCGTTACCAGGGCGCGGCTGGTCGGTGAAGACGCGGTTGCCTTGGGCGTCGATGTAGGTATAGACCTGTGCCAGCCCCGGTAGCGTGGTCATCGACAGCGCCAGTGCAACCCACCAGCGGTTCATGGCTGGTGTACCCGTTGCACGGTGAAGATGACGGTTTCGCTCTGTTGCACAAGGCGGTCCCCGTCGATGACTTGCACGGCCAGGCTGTGCTCGCCCCGATCGATGTTCACCAATTGCAGGCGCGGCACGTTGCTCGGCTGGCCGTAGGGCTGGCCGTCGAGCAACAGCCGGAACTGCTGGGGGCTGCGCAGGCGCGGTTGCGCCCGGACGCCGACGGTGAACGTGCCGTTGTTGGCGCGCAGGGCCTCTTCGGTGGGGATGTCCGTCAATTCCAGTGTCTCGTAGGCGTTGCCCGGCGCGTTCCGCTGCGCCGGCGCAGTCGGTGTCTCCTGGCCGGCAGGGGGCTGGCGTTCGATGCTGTTGAGCGGTGGCAAATCCATCGTCTGGGCCGGTACGCCTTGTGGCGGCTGGTTGCTGTAGGCGGTGTTGCCCTCGGCATCGGTGTACTTATAGATCTGCGCGGCTGCAGGCAGTGCCAGCAGCCACAACAGCATGATTGAAAAGCCGCGCCCCATGGAAAATCGACCGAAAGCGAAAAGTGATGGGTTGCAGCATAGGTCAGGTGGGGCGGTTGGCCCAAGTTGTTGTACTGGGAGTGGATGCCTGGAGCGCCATGGATCCCAATGTGGGAAAGGTGTTGCTTTAGCCTTTGAACACACACAGCTCAGCAGTCGCCCGGACCAGCGCCAGCTGGCGCAGCGGCTCCTTGCGGGCGTCGTGGGTGGCTTGGGCCAGCCATTGCGGGCATTGCGGGTCGGCGCGGTAAGGGGTGAAGTCCGCCAGTTGTTTCAGCAGGCGTTTTTGCAATTGGTCCAGTTGCGGACGGATCTGGCCTACCAGGTCCGGGCGCGGGGCGTCCGGGGCCTTGCCTTGCAGGTGCCAGTCGGACAGATGGGCGTACTGCACCAGTTTGTTGGCTTCAATCTGCGCGGCGAAGAATGCTTCCACGGCTTCGCCGCTCAGTTTGTAGGTGGGCGCCTGGGCGACGGCGGCCGCGATCACCTCGCGTTCGCGCTGGCGGTCTTCCACTGCTTTGTGGCTGTCCCATTTGCTCAAGGCCACCTGGTCGGCGATGGCCAGGCGTTCCTCCATGCTGGCCAGTAACGGGGCAAGGGCGGCGGGTGCTGGGGCGGCCTCGGCGGCGCAGGCCAGCAGGGTGGCAGACAGGGCCAGGCAGAGTTTCAAGTGCAAGGTCATGGGCAAGTCTCGTCTTCCTTGTGGGGGCGGCGAGCATCATGCACCCAACGGGCGCCCATGAAAAAGGCCTCCCGAAGGAGGCCTCTTTTTTTCACGCCGTGCGTGGCGGCGCTACCGGATCAGCAGCTGTAGTACAGCTCGTATTCCAGTGGGTGTACGAAGGTGCGAACCTTGATTTCTTCTTCGCTTTTCAGTGCGATGTAAGCGTCGATGAAGTCATCGCTGAATACGCCGCCCTTGGTCAGGAACGCACGGCCCTTGTCCAGCTCTTCCAGGGCTTCTTTCAGGCTGCCGCAAACCTGTGGGATTTCCTTGGCCTCTTCAGGCGGCAGGTCATACAGGTTTTTGTCAGCGGCATCGCCAGGGTGGATCTTGTTCTGGATACCGTCCAGGCCGGCCATCATCAGTGCAGCGAAGGCCAGGTATGGGTTGGCAGCCGGATCCGGGAAGCGCGCTTCGATACGGCGGGCTTTAGGGCTGTTCACGTATGGGATACGGATCGAGGCGGAACGGTTGCGAGCCGAGTAGGCCAGCATTACCGGAGCTTCGAAGCCTGGAACCAGACGCTTGTAGGAGTTGGTCGACGGGTTGGTGAAGCCGTTCAGGGCCTTACCGTGCTTGATGATGCCGCCGATGAAGTACAGGGCGGTGTCCGACAGGCCGGCATAACCTTCGCCAGCGAAGGTGTTCTTGCCGTCTTTGGAGATCGACACGTGAACGTGCATGCCCGAACCGTTGTCGCCGTACAGTGGCTTCGGCATGAAGGTCGCGGTGCGGCCATAGGCATCGGCAACGTTGTGCACGACATACTTCAGGGTCTGGACTTCGTCAGCCTTCTTGACCAGCGTGTTGAACTTCACGCCGATTTCGTTCTGGCCGGCAGTCGCCACTTCGTGGTGGTGAACTTCCACGGTCTGGCCCATTTCTTCCAGTGCGTTGCACATGGAGGTACGGATTTCGTGGTCGAAGTCGAACGGTGGAACCGGGAAGTAACCGCCTTTGATACCTGGACGGTGGCCTTTGTTACCGCCCTCTACGTCCTGGTCGGACATCCACGAACCTTGTTCGGAGAAGATCTTGAACATGGAGCCGGAGATATCGGACTTGAATTTGACCGAATCGAAGATGAAGAACTCAGGCTCAGGACCGAAGAAAGCGGTGTCGCCGATACCGGTGGACTTCAGGTATTCCTCGGCACGGTGGGCGATGGCGCGTGGGTCGCGGTCATAGCCTTGCATGGTGGACGGTTCGATGATGTCGCAGACCAGGATCAGGGTCGGCTCTTCGGTGAACGGGTCCAGGACGGCGGTTTCGTCGTCCGGCATCAGGATCATGTCGGAGGCTTCGATGCCTTTCCAGCCAGAGATGGAGGAACCGTCGAACATTTTGCCGATTTCGAAGAAATCGTCATCCAGTGCATCACGGGCCGGCATGGTCACGTGATGTTGAGTGCCTTTGGTGTCAGTGAAGCGCAGATCAATCCACTTGACGTCATGATCTTTGATGAGTTGAACCGACTTCGACATATGTCCTCCGGGTGGCTTCGGGCGGTAATGGTGTGCCCTACGATAAGTGATGCCGGCGCGAATCCTCTGCCAAGGCAACCTGCCTCACAAGGGAGCAATTTGCATGCCAGTGCCCCAGCATGGGTGTTTTGCACCAAATCCACGCTCTTGGAGGGTAGGTATAGCGGATTGTCGAACAATTGCGCACCGCAATGTGGCGCGAAAACGAGGTTATGACCTGTTTTGGTGCACTAAAAACCATCTGCACATTAATTGGTCAAACCTTGAGCAATTTCCGCTATAATCCGCGCCCCCCTTTTTCGGCTGGCCGTTCGCGCGCTGTTTTTCATGAAACTAATCGTAAAAGTCTTCCCCGAGATCACCATCAAGAGCCGCCCGGTCCGGATGCGTTTCATCCGCCAGTTGGCCAAGAACATCCGTGCCGTGCTCCGTGATCTGGACCCGGTCGTGGTGGTGAACGGCGTGTGGGACAACCTCGAGCTGGAGACCCGGGTCAGCGAACCCCGGATCCTGAAGGAAATGACCGAGCGCCTGGCCTGCATGCCGGGCATCGCGCATTTCCTGCAGGTCGATGAGTACCCGCTGGGGGATTTCGACGACATCCTCGCCAAATGCAAACTTCACTATGGCGACGCCCTGGCCGGCAAGATTTTCTCGGTGCGTTGCAAGCGCGCCGGCAAGCACCCTTTCAGTTCGATGGACGTGGAGAAATACGTCGGCAGCCAGCTGCGCCGACAGTGCGGTGCAGCCGGTATTTCCCTGAAGGAACCGGAAATCGAAGTGCGCATCGAAGTTCGCGACCAGCGGCTGTTCGTGATCCATAGCCAACACAACGGCATTGGTGGTTATCCGCTGGGCTCGCTGGAACAGACCCTGGTGCTGATGTCCGGGGGCTTCGACTCCACCGTGGCTGCCTACCAGATCATGCGGCGCGGCCTGATGGCCCACTTCTGCTTCTTCAACCTGGGGGGGCGTGCCCATGAGTTGGGCGTGATGGAAGTGGCGCACTTCATCTGGAAGAAGTACGGCAGCTCCCAGCGCGTGTTATTTGTGAGCGTACCGTTCGAAGAAGTTCTGGGCGAGATCCTCGGCAAAGTCGATAACAGTCATATGGGCGTCATCTTGAAGCGTATGATGTTGCGTGCCGCGTCCAGCATCGCCGAGCGCCTGCACATCGATGCACTGGTGACCGGCGAGGCGATTTCCCAGGTATCGAGCCAGACGCTGCCGAACCTGTCGGTAATCGATTGCGTCACCGACAAGCTGGTGCTGCGCCCGCTGATCGCCAGCCACAAGCAGGACATCATCGACACCGCCGACAAGATCGGTACCGGTGATTTTGCCCGGCATATGCCGGAGTACTGCGGGGTCATTTCGGTCAATCCGAAGACGGCGGCCAAGCGTGGGCGTGTGGAACACGAAGAGAAAGAATTCGACATGGCGGTGCTCGAGCGTGCGCTCGAGAACGCCCGGCTGGTGCCGATCGATCGCGTGATCGACGAATTGGGCCAGGATTTGCAGATTGAAGAAGTCGGCGAAGCGCTCGCCGGTCAGATCATCATCGATATCCGTCACCCGGACGATGCTGAAGATGACCCGCTGAGCGTCGCCGGTGTCGAAGTAAAAACGATGCCGTTCTATGCAGTGAACGCGCGTTTCAAGGAACTGGACCCTACTCGCCAGTACCTGCTGTATTGCGACAAAGGCGTGATGAGTCGCCTGCATGCCCACCATTTGCTCAGTGAGGGGCATGCCAATGTGCGCGTTTATCGACCGAGCTAAGTGCCCGGGGCTGTTTGCCTGTGGCCTGCGTCACCGGCCCCCCGACGCCGCCGGCAGGCTGTAACGGCTTGTCGGACTCAACGTAAATCGCTGCCACGACCTGTCAGCACACCGAATCCTCTGATCGAGATACACAAGTGATCGAAAATCTACGCAACATCGCCATCATTGCCCACGTTGACCATGGTAAGACCACCCTGGTAGACAAACTCTTGCGTCAATCCGGCACCCTGGAGCGCAACGAGCTCAACGACGAGCGCGTGATGGACTCCAACGACCAGGAAAAAGAGCGCGGCATTACCATCCTGGCAAAAAACACCGCCATCAACTGGAACGGCTACCACATCAACATCGTGGACACCCCCGGCCACGCCGACTTCGGTGGTGAAGTAGAGCGCGTTATGTCGATGGTCGACTCCGTGCTGCTGCTGGTCGATGCCCAGGACGGCCCTATGCCGCAAACCCGCTTCGTGACCAAGAAAGCGTTCGAAGCCGGCCTCAAGCCAATCGTCGTGATCAACAAGGTCGACCGTCCGGGCGCGCGTCCTGACTGGGTTCTGGACCAGATCTTCGACCTGTTCGACAACCTCGGTGCCACCGACGAACAGCTGGACTTCCAAGTCGTCTACGCCTCGGCCCTGAACGGCATCGCCGGTCTGGACCACACCGACATGGCTCCCGACATGACTCCGCTGTACCAGTCGATCGTCGACAACGTACCGGCCCCTGCCGTTGACCGTGACGGTCCGTTCCAGATGCAAATCTCGGCGCTGGACTACAACAGCTTCCTGGGTGTGATCGGCGTGGGCCGTATCGCCCGTGGTCGCATCAAGCCGAACACCCCGGTTGTCGCCATCGACACCGAAGGCAAGAAGCGCAACGGCCGTATCCTGAAGCTGATGGGCCACCACGGTCTGCACCGTGTGGACGTTGAAGAAGCTGCTGCCGGCGACATCGTGTGCATCAGCGGTTTCGAAGAGCTGTTCATCTCCGACACCCTGTGCGACCCGACCGCTGTCGAAGCGATGAAGCCGCTGACCGTCGACGAGCCAACCGTTTCCATGACCTTCCAGGTCAACGACTCGCCATTCTGCGGTAAAGAAGGCAAGTTCGTGACCAGCCGTAACATCAAGGAACGTCTGGACAAGGAGCTGCTGTACAACGTGGCACTGCGCGTTGAAGAAGGCGACTCGGCTGACAAGTTCAAGGTTTCCGGCCGTGGTGAGCTGCACCTGTCGGTACTGATCGAAACCATGCGCCGTGAAGGCTTCGAGATGGCCGTGGGCCGTCCTGAAGTGATCATCCGCGAAGTCAACGGCACCAAGCAGGAACCGTTCGAAAACGTCACCATCGACATCCCTGAAGAATCCCAGGGCAAGGTCATGGAAGAGATGGGCCTGCGTAAGGGCGACCTGACCAACATGTCGCCGGATGGCAAGGGCCGTGTGCGCCTGGAGTACAACATCCCGGCTCGTGGCCTGATCGGTTTCCGTAACCAGTTCCTGACCCTGACCAACGGTGCAGGCATCCTGACCTCGATCTTCGATCGCTACGACACCATGAAGTCCGGCCACATGTCCGGCCGTCAGAACGGTGTTCTGGTATCGGTAGAAACCGGCAAGGCGCTGACCTACTCCCTGGAAACCCTCCAGGCGCGTGGCAAGCTGTTCGTCGAGCACGGCCAGGAAATCTACAACGGCCAGATCGTAGGTCTGAACAGCCGTGACAACGACCTGGGCGTCAACCCTACCAAGGGCAAGAAGCTCGACAACATGCGTGCTTCGGGCAAAGACGAAACCATCGCCCTGGTTCCACCTGTTCGCTTCACCCTGGAACAGGCCCTGGAATTCATCCAGGACGACGAACTGTGCGAAGTGACGCCGAAGTCGATTCGCCTGCGCAAGAAGATCCTGGACGAAGGCGAGCGTACCCGCGCTGCCAAGAAAGCCAAGAACTGATTGTTCTAGCTGAATGAAAAACGCCCCCGGTCGTGAGATCGGGGGCGTTTTTTTATGCCTGGAGATTATGCGGCGTCTGTCAGGGCCCTATCGCGAGCAGGCCCGCTCCCACAAGGGGCTTATGCCGTTCACAAAATTTGCGACCGACCAAAGACCTCTGTGGGAGCGAGCCTGCTCGCGATGGCGGCAGTCGATCAGAACCGATCCAGCGTTCGCGAATTACGCTCGCGCTCCACTTCCTTGGGCTTGTAGGCGCAGTAGCCAGGCCGTGGGCCCACGCGCGGGTGGTTGCGGCAGGTGTCGGGGCGCTTCTCGTAAATGGTGCACAAACGGCTCTTGCGGTCCAGATACAGGCAATCGTTGTTGCTCATGCGCTGGAGCGTGAAGATTTCCGATTTCTGGTTGTAGCGCTCGACGATCCCTTCCTTTTGCAGGCGCTTGGCGATGTTCTTCGGCGGGTCGCCCAGCTCGAACTCATCGACGATGCCGATCCGGATCAGGTCCTTGATCTTGACCTCCACCGGCAGCGTGCAGCAGCTCGACACGCAGGAACCGCACATCGGGGCGGAGTACTTGGCCCAGGTATCGAGTCGGTCGATTTCCGCGGCGGCGATCAGGTTGGGCTTCATCATCGGTGTTTACCAGCATGCCTCAGGGCGCGCGATCATACCGGGACGGGTGAAATTTTGAACGACCATCCGCCGGTTTTTTTTCATTCGGGCAAAACCTCGGCTGGATCGGCACGGCCCCTGCATCCATTCGACCATCCGGCCATTGCATGACGCCGATTCTCCGACGCTGACGGCAAATCCACCGAACCAAGAGCCTGTACCGTCTGTCAGACCGTCTAGGCTCAGACAATTTCATGTTCGTTCGAGGTCTTATCAATGACTCAAGAACCACTTGTTCGCGAAGCTGAAGTCGCTGCATTTCGCGATGCGGTGTTGACCAAGCTCACCTACGCCGTCGGCAAGGACCCTGATCACGCGTTCGATCACGATTGGTTCGAAGCCATTGCCCTTGCCGCCCGCGACCACATGGTCGAGCACTGGATGGACCACACGCGGCAGATCTACCGCAAAGGCCAGAAGCGGGTGTACTACCTCTCCTTGGAATTCCTCATCGGGCGCTTGCTCTACGACAGCCTGAGCAATCTCGGCCTGCTTGACACCGCCCGCGAAGCCCTGACCGAACTGGGCGTGGACCTTGAGCGTATCCGCCTGCTCGAACCCGACGCGGCGTTGGGCAACGGCGGCCTCGGCCGGCTGGCGGCGTGCTTCATGGAAAGCATGTCGACCCTGGGCATTGCCGGCCATGGCTATGGCATTCGTTATGAGCACGGTCTGTTTCGCCAGGCAATCGTCGACGGCTGGCAGCAGGAACAAACCGAGCACTGGCTGGACTTCGGCAACCCGTGGGAGTTCGAACGGCCAGAAGTGGTCTACCCGATCGGCTTTGGTGGCAGCGTCGAGACCGTCACCGACGAAGCCGGCAAGACCCGCCAGGTCTGGTCCCCGGCGGAAACCGTGCGGGCCATTGCCTACGACACCCCGGTGGTGGGTTGGCGCGGGGCCAGCGTCAACACCCTGCGTCTGTGGCGCGCCCGGGCCATGGAGGAGTTGCACCTGGAGCGCTTCAATGCCGGCGACCACCTGGGCGCGGTAGCGGAGGTGGCCCGGGCTGAAAGCATCTCCCGCGTGTTGTACCCGGCCGACAGCAACGAGGCCGGCCAGGAGCTGCGCCTGCGCCAGGAGTATTTCTTCGTCTCCGCTTCGTTGCAGGATTTGCTGCGTCGCCATCGCAACATGCACACCTCGGTGCTGACCCTGGGCGATCACGCGGCGATCCAGCTCAACGACACCCACCCGTCCATCGCCGTGGCCGAGTTGATGCGCCAGTTGGTGGACGTCTACGACGTGGCGTGGGACGCCGCCTGGCAGATCACCCAGGACACCTTGTCGTACACCAACCACACGTTGCTGCCCGAGGCCCTGGAAACCTGGCCGGTGGGGCTGATGGAGCGCATGCTGCCGCGGCACATGCAGATCATTTACCTGATCAACGCCCAGCACATCGACTCGCTGCGGGCCAAGGGCGTGCATGATTTCGACGTGTTGCGCTCGGTGTCGCTGATCGAAGAGGACAACGGTCGCCGGGTGCGCATGGGCAACCTGGCGTTCCTGGGCTCCCACAGCGTCAACGGCGTGTCCGGCCTGCACACGCAACTGATGCGCAGCACGGTCTTTGCCGAGCTGCATAAGCTCTATCCGGAGCGGATCAACAACAAGACCAACGGCATCACCTTCCGCCGCTGGCTGTTCCAGGCCAACGCCGAACTGACGTCGATGATGGTCGATGCCCTGGGTCCGAGCGTGCTCGACAATCCCGAGGAACGCTTGATCGAGCTGGAGCCGTTTGCCGACAAGCCGGCGTTCCGCAAGCAGTTCGCCGAGCAGCGCCTGCACAGCAAGAAGGCCCTGGCCTACCTGATCCACGAACGACTGGGCATCGCCGTGAACCCGGCGGCGATGTTCGACGTGCAGGTCAAGCGGATCCATGAATACAAGCGCCAATTGCTCAACCTGTTGCACACCGTGGCGCTGTACCAGGCGATCCGCGCCGAGCCGGAAGTGGACTGGGTGCCGCGGGTGAAGATCTTCGCCGGCAAGGCTGCCGCCAGCTATCACCAGGCCAAGCTGATCATCAAGCTGACCAACGACATCGCCCGGGTGGTGAACAACGACCCGACCGTGCGCGGGCTGCTCAAAGTGGTGTTCTTGCCCAACTACAACGTCAGCCTGGCCGAAAGCATCATCCCGGCGGCGGACTTGTCGGAGCAGATTTCCACGGCCGGCTTCGAAGCCTCCGGTACCAGCAATATGAAGTTCGGCCTCAACGGCGCGCTGACCATCGGCACCATGGACGGCGCCAACGTGGAGATGCACGAGCGCGTGGGCGGCGAGCACATGTTCATCTTTGGCCTGACGGCGGAGCAGGTGGAAGCGCGCAAACAAAACGGCGAATTCAGCGCCGCACCGGACATCGCCGCGTCTCATCGCCTCAGCGATGTGTTGCAGGCCATTCGCGGCGGGGTGTTCTCGCCGGACGATCCGATGCGCTACACCGGGCTGGTGGATTCGCTGGTGAACTACGACCGCTTCCTGGTCTGCGCCGACTTTGACTCGTACTGGCACGCCCAGGCCAGGGTCGAAGAGCGCTGGCATGATCCCAAGCAGTGGTGGCGCTCGGCGGTGTTGAACACGGCGCGCATGGGCTGGTTCTCCTCGGACCGGACCATCCGCGAGTACGCCACCGATATCTGGAAAGCGCTGGAGTGAGCCTTGGAGTAAGCCCTGAAGTAAGGAGGCTGCTAGAAATGTGAGCGAAGCCCAACGGCGGTTGGGCTTCGTCGATATACTAGGCGCCAGTTTTGCCGGGCTGTGTGGCCGGGCTCAGTTATTGGCAGCGCCGACAATCCAATGTGGGAGCGGGCTGTGTGGGAGCAAGGCTTGCCCGCGATGAAAACGCCGCGGTCTCTTGAGGACCGCAGCGCCTGGATCGCGAGCAAGCTTTGCTCCCACACAGCCCGCTCCCACAGGGTTTGGGGGTTTCCACTAGACTGAGCCAGGCACCGAATCACCCCGGTTCTGCCCGCAACGGGCTGCTTAGGGATATCGACCATGCAATGGATCTTGACGCTGTTGGGCCTGGCACTCGGCTGGGTGGTGGATGAGTCGTTCGCCGATGCGCTGCTAGGCGCACTGGTGGGGCTTGGCATCGCCCAGGCGTTTCGGTTGGGTCGTCTCGGCGCCCAGGCCGTCAAGCAACAGGCGCTGTTGCAAGAGGCCCAGCAAAGCCTGATCACGCTGCAGGCGCGGCTGGCCGTGCTCGAACGCGGCAGGGTCCCCGCTGAGACTGAGCGGCCGCCAGCCTCCGAGCCTGTCGTGGCCCAGGCGCCGGAGCCCGAGGTTCGCGCCGAACCGGAACCCGAACTGGTCTGGGAGTTGCCGCCGGAACTCGAACCCGTTCCCGCGATGGCCGCACGCGCGAGCCAGCCTCTGCCCGAGACGGTCTGGCGGGCGGAACCTACAGTCTCCAGGCCGCTCGCCGATGAGCCGGCCCCGATGGAACCACGGGCCTCGAAGGGGCCGAATGTCTTCGACCGTGCGCTGATCGGCGCGCGCGACTGGCTGTTCGGCGGCAACACGGTGTTGCGGGTCGGCGTGGTGCTGTTGTTCCTCGGCCTGGCGTTTTTGCTGCGCTATGCCACCGAAGGCATGGTGGTGCCGATCGAGTTGCGTTACGCCGGTGTCGCGGCCAGTGCGTTGGGCCTGCTGGGCCTGGGCTGGTGGTTGCGCCAACGCAACAGTCATTTCGCGCTGATGCTCCAGGGCACCGGGATCGCGGTGCTGTACCTGACCGTGTTCGCCGCCATGCGCCTGCATCCATTGCTCGACGCCAAGGCGGCGCTGGGCCTGCTGGTGGCGGTCACGGTGTTCTCGGCGATCCTGGCGGTGACCCAGAACGCCCTGGGCCTGGCCGCCGCCGCGGCGCTGGGCGGGTTTGCCGCGCCGATCCTGACCTCCACCGGCAGCGGCAACCACGTCGCGCTGTTCAGCTACTTCATTCTGCTCAACGCCGGCATTCTCGCCATCGCCTGGTTCAAGGCCTGGCGCCTGCTCAATCTGATCGGCTTTGTCGGCACATTCGGCATCGGTTTCGCCTGGGGCCTGCGCTCCTACAGGCCAGAACTGCTCTGGAGCACCGAGCCGTTCCTGATCCTGTTCTTTCTGATCTACCTGGCGATCGGCCTGCTGTTCACCCGCCGCAAACTGCTGGAAATGAGTGACGCGCCTGAAGACTCCAGCCGTGAGGCGATGTTGCGCTGGTCGGCGCGCCAGGGCGACTACGTGGACGGCACGATGCTGTTCGGCCCACCGCTGGTGGGTTTTGGCTTGCAGTTCGCACTGGTGCAGCATTTCGAGTTCGCCGCTGCGTTCAGTGCCTTGGCCCTGGGCGTGCTCTACATGGGCCTGGCGCGGGTATTGATGGGCGGTCGCGCCTTGCTGCTGGCTGAAACCTGCCTCGCCCTGGGGGTGATCTTCGCCAGCCTGGCCATTCCGTTGGGTCTGGACGCCCGTTGGACTTCGGCGGCCTGGGCCGTGGAAGGCGCGGGGATCTTCTGGCTGGGCCTGCGTCAGCGGCGGCCTCTCGCCCGGGCTTTCGCCTTGCTGCTGCAACTGGGTTCGGCGCTGGCCTTTATCAGCGGGCTGCGGCCCGGCGAAGGCAGCCTGCTCGACGGCGCGCCGTTGGGCGCCCTGATGCTGGGCATCGCCTTGCTGTTTACCTTCGACCAATTGCGCAGGGCGGCCGCGGAGCATGCCTCGAACTGGGAGCGCCAGGGTTTGCCGGTGCTGGCGGTCCTGGGGCTTGGCTTCCTGTATCTGCTGGCGCCGCTGTTTTTCTTCACTCACGGTACCGCGATCGCCTGGGCCCTGGCCGGGCTGGCGACGCTGTTTGTCGGCCTGCGCCTGCAATCGCGCACGTTCCTGTTCACCGCGTTCGCCGTGCAGTTATTGGGCGGTGCGTTGTTCCTGTTGCGCTTGCAAAGCAATGCGGGTGATTCGACGGCGGTGCTCAGTGCCGGCTGGAGCGGTTTGCTCAGTGCTTCGCTGATCGGTCTGGCGTTGATTGGCGGCATGCTCTTGGCGGCGCGCGACGACATGGTGCGCAATGACGCTCGCTTGTTGCGCGGCTTGTCGGTGGTGTTGCTGGCGGGGCTGGTGCTGATCAACCTCGCGGTGTTGTTCGTCCTGCCTTGGCAAACGGCGAGCGGGGTGTGGGCGGCCAGTGGCCTGTTGATCATCTGGCTGAGCCTTTACCTGAAGCAGCGTGTGAGCTTTGTCTTCGGCCTGCTCCTGCAACTGCTGGGTGGGGCCGCGTTCCTGGCGGCCGGGCCTGGCCTGTTGGGGGCGCTCGACAGCGAGGGGCTGCGGCCGCTGGCGCACAATGGGTTCTGGACACCGCTGGTGCTCGGGCTCGCCGCGTTGGTGGGGGCGTGGCGATTGCAGCGGGCGCATGTGGCGGCGGTGTTCGAAGCCTTGAGCTTGCGGCGCTTGTCCGAGCTGCTGTTGGTTTGGGGCGCGGGCTGGTGGGCGCTGGCGTGGGTCAGCGAAGTGCTGCGTTTTGCCCCGGCGAACCTGCAAGGCGCCTTGTTGCTGGCTCTTGCGGCGATCAGTGTGGCGGCGTGGAGCGTGTTGGCGCTGCGTTTGCAATGGTCGGCGCTAGGGTTGCTGTGCACCTTGCTGATGCCGGCGGCGGGTTGCGTGCTGGTGGCCACGGGGCACAGCCGCTATCACCCGGCTGCGGATTTCGGCTGGCTGGCCTGGCTGGCGGTCTTTGCCGTGCACTTCCTCTCCCTCAAACGTTTGGCGTCGATGCTGCCGGCCCAGGCGCGCAGTACGGCCCACGTGCTGGGGTGCTGGTTGCTGATGGTGGTGTTGATGCTGGAGTTGCGTTACGGCCTGCTGTTGTTGTCCGAGCAGTACAACGCCTGGCGTTGGCTGGCCTGGGCGATCCTGCCGGGCCTGTACCTGGTGCTGATGGCCACGCCGCGTACCTGGCCGTGGCCGGTTTCGGCGCAACCACGGGAATATCGTCTCTATGCGGCAGCGCCGATGGCCCTGTTGATGCTCGGCTGGTTCTGGCTGACCAACACCTTCAGCGACGGCACCGCAGACCCATTGCCGTATGTGCCGTTGCTCAACCCCTTGGAGCTGGGCCTGCTGTTCGCCTTGTTCGGTATCTATGTGTGGGCGCGCAACGCCCTGGCGCAGTCGACGAGCCGTTGGGTGCGCGCCGGCCACGTCGCCCAGTTGATTGCCGGCGTGTCGCTGTTCGCGTTCTTCACCGCCCTGGTGATGCGCAGTGCCCACCAGTGGATGGGCGTGCCGTTCGCGCTGGATGCGCTGCTCGAGTCGATGTTCGTGCAGGCCGGGTTGTCCCTTGTCTGGACCCTGATTGCCCTGGGCCTGATGATCGGCGGCCACCTGCGCCATCGTCGGGAAGTGTGGCTGGTCGGTGCGGTGTTGATCGCCGTGGTCGTCGCCAAACTGTTCTTTGTCGAATTGAGTAACCGTGGCGGTCTGGCGCGGATCGTGTCGTTCATCGGCGTGGGCGTATTGCTGTTGGTGGTGGGCTATTTCGCGCCGCTGCCGCCCAAGCGCCCTGAGTCGGTCACGCCAGATGAGCCGCCTGTGCCTGTCAGTGAGGGAGTGTCATCTTGAGTCGCAAGTTGAGTCGGATCGGGTTGGGCGTGATCGGGTTGTGGGCGGCATTGTCGGCCGTGGCCCAGGAGCAACCGGCGGATTTCACCCATCAGGTGCCGTTGGTCTTGAATGGCGACGGGCCGTGGTATCGCCTGCCATTGCCGCTGGAGGTCCAGTTGCAGGCGCGCCAGACCGACCTGAGCGACCTGCGGGTCTTCAACGCCGCCGGCCAGGCCCAGGCCTACGCGTTGGTGCGTGAATCGGCCCAGAGCCGGGAAAACCGTACCCTCACCGAGGTGAAGTGGTTTCCGCTGTACAACGCCGCTGACGATAACGAGCGCGCGCCCAGCGTGCGGGTGCAGTCGAATGCCAACGGCACCCTGGTGGAAGTCCAGCCCTCCAGCCGGCTCGAAGCGGGCGAGGAAGAGCTGCGTGGCTGGCTGCTGGATGCCAGCGCGATCAAGGCGCCGTTGCAGCAGTTGATTCTCGACTGGACCAGCGAGCGCGACGGTTTCCAGCGGTTCAGCATCGAAGCCAGCGACGACTTGCAGCATTGGCAGGCGTGGGGTGAAGGGCAGGTGGCGCGGCTGACCTTTGCCGATGAGCGGGTCGAGCAACACGAGGTGAACCTGCCGGGGCAATCGGCGCGTTATCTGCGCCTGTTGTGGGATTCCCCATCCTCCGCGCCCGTGCTGACCTCGGCCCAGCTGCAAAGCGCCAGCCGCGAAAGCGTCCCGTTGCCGCTGGTCTGGTCGCAGCCGTTGGCCGGGAGTTCGGCCAAGGCGGGCGAATACACCTGGCAGTTGCCCATGGGGCTGAACGTCGAGCAGGTGCAGGTCGAACTGAGCCAGGCCAATAGCCTGGCGCCGGTGACCTTGGCCGGGCGGCGCGAAAGCAGTCACCCGTGGCAGCCGCTGGGCGGTGGCTTGCTCTACAGGCTGACCCAGAATGGCCAGGACGTGTTGCAGAACCAACTGCAACTGTCCGGCCAGACGGTGCAGCAATTGAAACTGACGGTGGATGAGCGTGGCGGCGGCCTGGGCGCCGAGGCACCGGCCCTGCGTTTTGCCGTGCGCCCGACCCAGGTGGTGTTCCTGGCGCGGGGTGAAGGCCCCTACAGCCTGGCGCTGGGGAGTGCAACGGTGAAGGCGGCGAGCCTGCCGTTGACCACGCTGGTGCCTGACTACAAGCCCTCGCGCCTGGCGACGTTGGGAACGGCGACGGTGGACGCCAGCGCTACTTCAAGCGCAGTGATCAGCACGGCCTCCACGGCAGCGGAGGCTGGCACCCCCTGGAAAAAAATCGGCCTGTGGGCGGTGCTACTGGTCAGCGTGCTGGCGCTCGGGGCGATGGCGTTCAGTTTGTTGCGCAAGCCGCCGGTCAAGAACTGAAAGCGGGTGCTGCGCACCCATCGCGAGCAGGCTCGCTCCCACAATGGATCGTGTTGTGACACGAATCCTGATCACTTCGAAGATCAAAGTGTGGGAGCGAGCCTGCTCGCGATAGCGGTCAACCGGCCAGCTGAAATGTCGAAGCAACCACCACCTTCGTGAACTCAATCCTCCATATCCCGTCTCATAGGAGGCATTAAGTCCAGACTCGCGCTAAACTGCGCGGGTTTTCTGCCCCTTATTCTTCGGAGCCATCCATGTCCCGCGTTACCTTGAGTCGCTATTTGATTGAGCAGACCCGCAGCAACAATACCCCTGCCGATCTGCGCTTTTTGATCGAAGTGGTGGCGCGTGCGTGCAAAGAGATCAGCCACGCCGTTTCCAAAGGCGCGTTGGGTGGTGTCCTGGGCAGCATGGGCACTGAAAACGTGCAGGGCGAAGTGCAGAAGAAGCTCGATGTGCTGTCCAACGAGATCCTGCTCGAAGCCAACGAGTGGGGCGGTCACCTGGCCGGCATGGCGTCCGAAGAAATGGACAATGCCTACCAGATCCCGGGCAAATACCCCAAGGGCGCCTACCTGCTGGTGTTCGACCCGCTGGACGGTTCGTCGAACATCGACATCAACGCCCCTGTCGGCACGATCTTCTCCGTGCTGCGTTGCCCTAACGAATACCTGAGCCAGAACGAAGCCTTGAATGAAAAGGCGTTCTTGCAGCCAGGCACCCAGCAGGTCGCCGCCGGCTACGCCATCTACGGCCCGCAGACCATGCTGGTGCTGACCCTGGGCGACGGCGTCAAAGGCTTCACCCTGGACCGTGAAATGGGCAGCTTCGTGCTCACCCACGAAGACATCACCATTCCTGAGTCCACCCAGGAATTCGCCATCAACATGTCCAACCAGCGTCACTGGGAAGCTCCGGTCAAGCGCTACGTCGACGAACTGCTGGCAGGCGAAGAAGGCCCGCTGAAGAAGAACTACAACATGCGCTGGGTCGCCGCGATGGTTGCCGACGTGCACCGCATCCTGACCCGTGGTGGCTTGTTCATGTACCCGCGCGACAGCCGCGAACCCTCCAAGCCAGGCAAGCTGCGCCTGATGTACGAAGCCAACCCGATGTCGTTCCTGGTGGAACAGGCGGGCGGCGCTTGCACCGACGGCCACCAGCGCATCCTCGACATCAAGCCTGAAGGCCTGCACCAGCGCGTGGCGGTGTTCCTGGGTTCGAAGGAAGAAGTGGCGCGCGTCACGGCCTACCACAAGGAATAAACCATGGCCGAGCCCTGGCAGCCGTTGCTCGATTGGTGGTTCGGTTCAGCCGACACCCCGGACGACATATCGGCTGACAAGGGCAAGCTGTGGTTTGGCAAAGGCCATGATCGCCAGGCGCGCGAGCGCTTCGGCGATCGGGTCGAGCAGGCACTGGCCGGCGGATTGACCGACTGGGCGCAACGTCCCGAAGGTTGGCTGGCCCTGGTGCTGCTGCTCGATCAATTCCCGCGAATGATCTTTCGCGACACCCCCAAGGCTTTTTCCGGTGACCTGCGCGCCCGTGCGCTGGTGGCTCAAGGTTTGGCGGCGGGTTTCGACCGACAGCTCAAGCCGATTCAGCGCGTATTCATCTACCTGGTGCTCGAGCACTGCGAAAACCTCGTCGTGCAGAACGAAGCCGTGTCACGGTTCATCGACCTGGTTCGAGAGCAGCCAGAAGCGGATCGAGCGGTGTTCGAAGACAATTTGGACTATGCCGAACGGCACCAGAAGATCATTGCCCGGTTTGGGCGCTTTCCCCATCGCAATGCGGTGTTGGGGCGCGAGTCCACGGCTGAGGAAGTGGAGTTCTTGAACAGGCCTGGGTCCAGGTTCTAGATTGCGCTGCACAGCACCAAACCTGTGGGAGCTGGGCTTGCCCGCGATGGCGGCGGCACATTCAATATCACTGTGACAGACACACCGCCTTCGTCGGATTGCCGCCCGGAGCAAGCCCGCTCCCACAGTGGATTGAGATATACGCAATATCTGCGTACAGCACCAAACCCTGTGGGAGCGGGCCTGCTCCGGGCGGCGATCCGACGAAAGGGCTGTTGAAAGCGCTAGATCCGGAAACTGCCCACCAACTGCTTCAGCCGCGTCGCCTGCTGTTCGAGGTCGGTGCAGGCGCGCAGCGTGGCTTGCAGATTCTCCACGCCTTCCTGGTTCAGCGTGTTGATTTCATTGATATCGACGTTGATCGACTCCACCACGGCGGTCTGTTCTTCGGTGGCGGTGGCCACGGACTGGTTCATGCCGTCGATCTCGCCAATACGTTGGGTCACACTGCCCAGTCGTTCGCCGGCCTGGTTGGCGATGCTGACGCTGCCTTCGCTCTGACGTTGGCTGTCGGTCATGGTCAGGACCGCTTCGCGTGCGCCAACTTGCAGCTCTTCGATCATCTTCTGCACTTGCTGCGCCGAATCCTGGGTGCGGTGAGCCAGGTTGCGCACTTCATCGGCGACCACAGCGAAGCCGCGCCCGGCTTCACCGGCCCGGGCCGCTTCGATGGCGGCGTTGAGGGCCAGCAGGTTGGTCTGCTGGGAAATGCTGGTGATCACTTCGAGGATCTGGCCGATGTTCACCGTGTTGCTGTTCAGGGTTTCGATGTTGCCGCACGAATCGCTGATCTTGGCCGACAACTGCTGCATGGCGGCGATGGTCTTATCCACCACTTGCTGACCGTCTTCGGCCAGGTTGCGGGCTTCGCTGGAATGTTGCGAAGCGAGGGCGGCGTTCTGGGCGATTTCCTCGGCGGCGGCGCCGAGCTGGTTGATGGCGGCGGCCACGCTGCTGGTGCGTGACGCTTGCTGGTCGGAGTTGAACATCGACGAGTTGGACGCGCTGACCACCCGCAGGGCGACTTCGTTGACTTGGCCGGTGGCCGAGGCGACTTCGCGGATCGAGGTGTGGATGCGCTCGACAAAGCGGTTGAACGAAGTACCCAGTGCGCCGAACTCATCCTGGCCGTGGATAGTCAGGCGCCGGGTCAGGTCGCCTTCGCCTTCGGCGATGTCATGCATGGCACGGCCCATGGTCAGCAGCGGTTGCATCAGCACGCGGATCAACATGCCCAGCAGGGCGATGATGAACACCACGGCGATGACCATGGCGATCAGCGCCGACGTGCGGAATTCGCTGAGCATCGCCAGGGCAGTGTCCTTGTCGAGTACCAGCGCCACGTACCAGTCGGCGCCCGGCACGCCGTTGACGTGGGTGAAGGAGATGAACTGGGGCTTGCCGTCGAGGTCGACTTCCTTCACGCCCGGACTGATGGTCGGTGCGCCGTTGGGGTAGGCCTCGGCCAGGGTCTTGAGCACGCGCTTGCTGTCGGGGTGGATCAGGATCTTGCCGTCGGCGCTGACGATGAACGCGTGGCCGTGGCCGCTGAAGTTCAGCGAGTTGATGATGGCGCTGACGCTCGACAGGTCGATGTCCGCACCGGCCACGCCGATCATCTGGTTCTGATGCTGCACAGGGGTGGCGACGGTGATCACCAGCTTGCCCGACGAGGCGGCGATGTAGGGTTCGGTGACGATGGTCTGCTGCGCGCTGTTGGCGGCCTTGTACCAGCCACGGGCGCGCGGGTCGTAGTCGGCGGCGCGATTACCGGCCGGGACCGAGAACATCACGCCATCGGTGCCGCCGAAATAACTGAGCTGGAAGTTGCCGGTATAGGCCGGCAGGCCGACGGCGCGTTTCAGGCTGTCGGCGCTGCTGCCGTCCACGGCGATCTGCTGGGCCAGCGATTGCAGCAACTGGATGCGGCCTTCGACCCACGTCTGGATGTTACGGCTGGTCAGGCTGCCGAGCTCCTGCATGGAGGCCTCGGTGCTGGTGTGCAGGCTCTGGCGCTGACGATAGTCGTTGAACAGGATGAAACAGGCGAATGCGACGGCGACCACGAGGGCGGCGGCCAGCAGGATTTTGTGGCTGAATTTCATGTTTCTGGTCATTAAGAGCGCTACCGCACAGGTGCTGGTCAGGAAAGGGTGTCAATTTGCCATATGGCAAGGCTCCGCGTCATATTTTTATCGGCCCCAAAGCGCCAGAGTTCAGGCGTCAGAAAGTCAAATCCGACGAAATGCGCGACGGCGTCACAAACTGATTGATTTGCCGACGAAATGCCTACAAAACACCCCATAAATACTGGGGGTGTCGGGGAACCAGACAGGGGTTTTCTCTTCTAAGCTTCTGGTTGGCACCCTGCCACCACCCTTCCGTTCCAGGAGTTACACCATGTCGCTGCGATCTATCGCCTTGTTGTTTGTGTGCGTCGTGCTGACGGCATGCAGCAAGGTCAACCAGGAAAACTATTCGAAGCTGTCGGCCGGCATGTCCAAGGCCGAAGTCGAAACGTTACTGGGAAAACCGGCCGATTGTTCGGGCGCGCTTGGCATGTCCAGTTGCACTTGGGGTGACCAGAAGAGCTTTATCAGCGTGCAGTACGCCGGTGATAAAGTGTTGATGTTTTCCGGCCAAGGCCTGAAGTAAACCGGGGCCTGGGGCCCGCGGGAGAAAAATAATGATGCGGTTAGTTTTTGTTCTTTTGGCTGGCCTGGTTTTGGCCGGTTGTGCCTCGTCCGGTGTAGATCCGTTGGCACCCAAGACGGTCCACAGTGTCAATCTCAAGCGTTACCAGGGGACCTGGTACGAGTTGGCCCGCCTGCCCATGTACTTCCAGCGCAACTGTGCGCAATCCGAAGCCCACTACACCCTCAAGCCTGACGGCAACATGGGCGTGCTCAATCGCTGCCTGACGTCGGACTGGAAGTGGGAAGAAGCCAAGGGCACCGCCACGCCCCAGGTACCGGGCAAGACCGACAAGCTCTGGGTCGAATTCGACACCTGGTTCTCTCGGATCGTGCCGGGCGTGTCGAAAGGGCAATACTGGGTGCTGTACGTCAGCGACGACTACAAGACCGCCATCGTCGGCGACCCGAGCCGCCGCTACATGTGGTTGCTGTCCCGCACGCCAACGGTCAACAGCATCGTGCGCGAAGAGCTGCTGAGCAAGGCACGCCAGCAGGGCTACGACACCACACGCTTGATCTGGCGTGCGTCGGATCGGCAGATGGCCAAGACGTCGGATTGACTGCGTAGAACCTGTGGGAGCGAGCCTGCTCGCGATGAGGGCTTCACAGTCAACGCCTAAGTTGACTGGTAGGCCGTCATCGCGAGCAGGCTCGTTCCCACAGGGGGTATTTTTCACACAGATGTTTTGGTGTCAGCCCAAGAGTTCGCGCAATACCTGGGTAAACGCCCGGGCGCTTTCCTCTTCACCGGCATGATGCCCATCACGCACCACCCAGCGTCCACCGACCATCACATCCCGCACCTGCCGGTCCCCGCCGGCAAACAGCCAGCGATTGAGGATCCCGTCGCCTTGGGCCGTGGCCAGGTACGGGTCGTTGCCGTCGAGCACCAGCCAGTCGGCGCGCTTGCCGATTTCCAGGGCCCCGATCGGTTGCCCCAGGGCCTGGGCGCCGCCTTCCAGCGCCGCATCGAACAAGGTGCGCCCGACCATCGGCTGGTCTGCCCGATACAAGCGGTTGCGCCGTTGGTCCCGCAGGCGTTGGCCATATTCCAGCCAGCGCAGTTCTTCCACCACGCTCAATGACACATGACTGTCGGAGCCGATGCCCAGGCGCCCGCCTTGGGCGAGGAAGTCCACGGCCGGGAAAATCCCGTCCCCCAGGTTGGCTTCGGTGGTCAGGCACAGGCCGGCAATCGCTTGGCTCTTGGCCATCAGGCTGACTTCCTGTGCATTGGCGTGGGTGGCGTGGACCAGGCACCAGCGCTGGTCCACATCGGCGTTTTCATACAGCCATTGCAGCGGGCGGGCGCCGCTCCAGCTCAGGCAGTCGTCGACTTCCTTCTGCTGCTCGGCAATGTGGATGTGCACCGGGCAATGGCGGTCGCTCGCCGCCAGCACTTCTTGGATCTGCCCAGGTGTCACGGCGCGCAGAGAGTGGAAACACAGGCCCAGTGCCTGGGACGGTTGTCCGGCCAGGATCGGCTGCAAGCGCGACTGCAGCTTCAGGTAATTCTCGCTGCTGTTGATGAACCGACGCTGCCCGTCATTGGGCGCCTGGCCGCCAAAACCGGAATGGCTGTAGAGCACCGGCAGCAGGGTCAGGCCGATGCCGGCGGCGCTGGCGGCGTGGCTGATGCGCAGGGACAGCTCGGCCGGATCGGCATAAGGCGCACCGTCGGCGTCGTGATGGACATAATGGAATTCGGCGACCGAGGTGTAACCGGCCTTGAGCGTTTCGATGTACAGCTGCCGGGCGATGATGCCAAGTTGCTCCGGGCTGATTTTTCCGACGAGACGGTACATCAGGTCGCGCCAGGTCCAGAAGCTGTCATTGGGATTGCCCGCCACTTCCGCCAACCCGGCCATGGCCCGCTGGAAGGCATGGGAGTGCAGGTTCGGCATGCCCGGCAACAGCGGCCCGCTGAGCCGTTCGGCGCCCTCTGCCTGGGCGTTGGCCTGGATATGAGTCAGCACGCCCCGGGCATCGACTTCAAGACGTACATCATGGGCCCATCCACTAGGCAGCAGCGCGCGTTCGGCAAAGAAGGCGGACATGGTTCAACCTCGTTTTGTGTAATTTGTATATACATATACAGACGTTTGCCTGGCCGGTAAACTGCGGCAAGCTAGCCACCTTATTTGCAGAACAGGGAACTGCCGTGCCGACTCCGCCTGCCAAACCGCCGCTGGCCGCCAACCTGGGTGACAGTCCGGCGCCCTTGTATGCCCGCGTCAAACAAATGATTACCCAGCAGATCGACAGTGGAAACTGGCCGCCGCACTACCGCGTTCCGTCGGAAAGCGAGTTGGTCAGTCAGTTGGGCTTCAGCCGCATGACCATCAACCGTGCCCTGCGGGAAATGACCGCCGATGGCCTGTTGGTGCGCATGCAGGGCGTCGGTACCTTCGTGGCCGAGCCCAAGAGCCAGTCCGCGTTGTTCGAAGTGCACAACATCGCCGACGAGATCGCCTCCCGTGGCCATCGGCACACCTGCAAGGTGGTCACCCTCGAAGAAGAAGCGGCCGGTTCCGAACGGGCCCTGGCCCTGGACATGCGCGAAGGGCAGAAAGTCTTCCACTCGCTGATCGTGCATTACGAAAACGATATCCCGGTGCAGATCGAGGACCGTTTCGTCAACGCCTTGGTGGCACCCGAATACCTCAAGCAAGACTTCACCCTGCAAACGCCCTACGCCTACCTGAACCAGGTGGCACCGCTGACCGAAGGCGAGCATGTGGTCGAGGCGATCCTGGCCGAGCCCAGCGAGTGCAAGCTGTTGCAGATCGAGCGAGGCGAGCCGTGCCTGTTGATTCGCCGCCGCACCTGGTCCGGGCGTCAACCGGTGACCGCGGCACGCCTGATCCACCCCGGTTCCCGTCACAGCCTGGAAGGGCGTTTTCATAAATGAGCCAGTTGAAAGTACTACGCGCAGCCGATTACCCGCGCATGCCGTGGAAGAATGGCGGTGGCAGCACCGAGGAAATTACCCGCGATGCCGGCACCGGCCTGGAAGGTTTTGGCTGGCGCCTGTCGATTGCCGATATCGGCGAGTCGGGCGGTTTTTCCACGTTCACCGGTTACGAGCGCATCATCAGCGTCTTGCAGGGTGACGGCATGACGCTGAGCGTCGATGGCCAAGCCACGCGGCCGCTGCATCCGCTGGACCCCTTTGCGTTCAGCGGCGAGAGCCATGTGCACTGCACACTGCTGGGCGGGCCGATTCGCGACTTCAACCTGATCTACGCGCCACAGCGTTACCGCGCACGGTTGCAGTGGATGGGCGGGCAGCAGCGGTTCTTCAGTGAGGCGCAGATAGTGCTGGTGTTCAGCGCGGCCCCGGGGCTGAGGCTCAAGGTCGGTGAATCCACCGTTGGCCTGGGCCTTTACGACTGTTTGCAGTTGAGCGGTAACACTGGGTTGGTGGACATCACCGCCCACGGCCAGTGCTGTGTAATCGAGCTGACGGCTCACTGATTTCAGCTTCTTGAGTACCCTGTGGGAGCAAGGCTTGCCCGCGATGAAGGCGATGCGGTCTGCCAGAAAATCGAGTCGCCTGCATCGCGGGCAAGCCTTGCTCCCACAGATAAATCGCCCTCGCTACAATGTGCCTGCCTGCTGTTTCTTCAGCGCACCAACTTGTTACCGAATGCCCCAGCCTGGCGCAATGCCGGGCTTTTTTGTCCCTCCGATTCTTCCCTCAAAAATTCTCGGCAAAAATTTAACGCGGCTCGTCAGGCCTTGAATCACGGGCTTCTCAGCGGATTCGCCAATCGTCACTCAACACCTGTGGCAACAAGTTGGCCGCTTGATTGCATATGCTTGTACATACAAGTAAAGACGTATGTGTATGAGTCCGCTGTACTCAACGCAACGTTCACTAAATCGCTGCCCGCTGCCCGGGCTGGTCTGGATTGATCGCTGAGGAGTTTTTGCTGTGACCGACGCTACCCGCAAACCTGAAAAATACCGTGACGTTGAAATCCGCGCCCCTCGCGGTAACACGCTGACCGCCAAGAGCTGGCTGACTGAAGCGCCGCTGCGGATGCTGATGAACAACCTCGACCCGCAAGTGGCCGAGAACCCCAAGGAGCTGGTGGTCTACGGTGGCATCGGCCGCGCGGCGCGCAACTGGGAGTGCTACGACAAGATCGTCGAAAGCCTGACCAACCTCAATGACGACGAAACCCTGCTGGTGCAGTCCGGCAAGCCGGTCGGCGTGTTCAAGACGCACAGCAACGCTCCGCGCGTGCTGATCGCCAACTCCAACCTGGTGCCGCACTGGGCCACTTGGGAACACTTCAACGAACTCGATGCCAAGGGCTTGGCCATGTACGGCCAGATGACCGCCGGCAGCTGGATCTACATCGGCAGCCAGGGCATCGTGCAGGGCACTTATGAAACCTTCGTCGAGGCCGGTCGCCAGCATTACGACTCCAACCTCACCGGCCGCTGGGTCCTGACCGCCGGCCTGGGCGGCATGGGCGGTGCGCAACCGTTGGCCGCGACCCTGGCCGGTGCTTGCTCGCTGAACATCGAATGCCAGCAGGTCAGCATCGATTTCCGCCTCAAGACCCGCTACGTCGACGAGCAGGCCACCGACCTGGACGACGCCCTGGCCCGCATCGAGAAATACACCGCCGAAGGCAAGGCGATCTCCATTGCTTTGTGTGGCAACGCTGCCGAAATCCTGCCGGAACTGGTCCGTCGCGGTGTGCGCCCGGACATGGTCACCGACCAGACCAGCGCCCATGACCCGCTCAATGGCTACCTGCCGGCCGGCTGGACCTGGGACGAATACCGTGCCCGCGCCAAGACCGAACCTGCCGCCGTGGTGAAAGCCGCCAAGCAATCGATGGCCGTTCACGTCAAGGCCATGCTGGCCTTCCAGAAAATGGGCGTGCCGACCTTCGACTACGGCAACAACATCCGCCAGATGGCCCAGGAAGAGGGCGTCGAAAATGCCTTCGATTTCCCAGGCTTCGTCCCGGCCTACATCCGTCCGCTGTTCTGCCGCGGCATCGGCCCGTTCCGCTGGGCCGCGCTGTCGGGCGACCCGCAAGACATCTACAAGACCGACGCCAAGGTCAAGGAGCTGATTCCTGACGACGCCCACCTGCACAACTGGCTGGACATGGCTCGCGAGCGCATCAGCTTCCAAGGCTTGCCGGCGCGTATCTGCTGGGTTGGCCTGGGCCAGCGCGCCAAGCTGGGCCTGGCGTTCAACGAAATGGTGCGCAGCGGCGAGCTGTCGGCCCCGATCGTGATCGGCCGCGACCACCTGGACTCCGGCTCCGTAGCCAGCCCAAACCGTGAAACCGAATCCATGCAGGACGGTTCCGACGCCGTCTCCGACTGGCCGCTGCTCAATGCCTTGCTCAACACCGCCAGCGGTGCGACCTGGGTCTCGCTGCACCACGGTGGCGGCGTCGGCATGGGCTTCTCCCAGCACTCGGGCATGGTGATTGTCTGCGACGGTACCGACGAAGCCGCCGAGCGCATTGCCCGCGTTCTGCACAACGACCCGGGCACTGGCGTGATGCGCCATGCCGACGCCGGCTACCAGATCGCGATCGATTGCGCGAAGGAGCAGGGGCTTAACCTGCCGATGATCACCGGCAAATAAAGCAATAACGCAAACCCTGTGGGAGCGAGCCTGCTCGCGATGGCGTCGGCACATCCGACACATGCATCGGCTGACAGACCGCTATCGCGAGCAGGCTCGCTCCCACAAAAAGACACTGCCCGAACCCAAACAATCCACAGAGGTTGAACCATGGCTGTCACCAGCACGCGCGCAAGCAGCACGCCGTTGATCGAGAAACGCTCGATCGACTACATCCCGGAAGCGGAGAGACACGGCCGATTGTTGAGCCAGTTCACCCTCTGGATGGGGGCCAACCTGCAAATCACAGCCATTGTCACCGGTGCATTGGCGGTGGTGCTGGGCGGTGATGTGTTCTGGTCGTTGATCGGTTTGCTGATCGGCCAACTGCTCGGCGGTGGCGTCATGGCGCTGCATGCCGCGCAGGGGCCCAAGCTTGGCCTGCCGCAAATGATTTCCAGCCGGGTGCAGTTCGGTATTTATGGCGCGGCCATCCCGATCGTCTTGGTGTGCCTGATGTACCTGGGGTTCACCGCGACCGGCACCGTGCTTTCCGGCCAGGCGCTGGGCCAGTTGTTCGGCATCAGCGACAGTGCCGGCATCCTCATGTTCGCCAGTGTCATCGTGCTGGTCACGGTGCTCGGTTATCGGGTGATTCACTTCATTGGCCGTGTCGCCAGCGTGATTGGCGTGATTGCCTTCGTTTACCTGTTCGCTCGCCTGATCAGCCAGACGGACGTTGGCGCACTCCTGCAAATCCGCCATTTCAGCTGGAGCAGCTTCCTGCTCGCGGTGTCGCTCGCGGCCTCCTGGCAGATCGCCTTCGGCCCTTACGTGGCGGACTATTCGCGTTACCTGCCGAGCAAAACCTCTTCGGTGAAAACCTTTTTTGCCGTAGGCGCAGGCTCAGTCATTGGCGCGCAAGTGGCAATGATCCTCGGTGTGTTTGCCGCCGCCTCGGCCAACGGGCAGTTCGCGGGGCACGAAGTGGCCTACATCGTCGGCCTGGGCGGGACCGGTGCCACCGCCGCGCTGCTGTACTTCAGCATCGCGTTCGGCAAGGTCACCATCTCCACGCTGAACTCCTACGGCAGCTTTATGTGCATCGCGACCATCATCAGCGGTTTTCGTGGTCGCCTGAACGTAACGCGCTTGCAGCGCCTGGTCTTCGTACTGGTCATCGTCGGCACCGCGACCCTGATCGCGCTGCTCGGCCAGCACTCGTTCCTCGGTGCGTTCAAGTCCTTCATTTTGTTCCTGCTGGCGTTCTTTACGCCTTGGAGTGCGATCAATCTGGTGGACTACTACTGCATCACTCGCGAGCGCTATGACGTGCCGGCGCTGGCCGATCCGAACGGTCGCTACGGTCGTTGGAACGCCCTCGGTATCAGCGTTTATGTCTTCGGTGTCCTGGTTCAATTGCCGTTCATCTCCACCAAGTTCTATACCGGTCCACTGGTGGCCGCCATGGGCGACGTGGACATTTCCTGGATCATCGGCCTGGTGCTTCCCGCCGCCCTGTATTACGTGTGCGCGAAGAAATGGCACGGCGCGGTGCCCGATCACCTGATTCTGCCGGTCGAGCAGAGCAACGTTGCACAACCTATAACAAGCGGGGCGGGTCGCGCTGCGGCGCAGGCCTGATGGGACGTGGAAAGGGCAGGACGCCTCTTGACTGCCGTAAGCCAATCCAACTGATTAGGAGCGTCACATAATGAAATCGAACAAGACCCTGCTGACCACCCTGCTTTCCATGGGCCTGCTGGCCAGTGCCGGCGCCACGCAAGCGGCGGGTTGGTGCGAGTCGGGCAAACCGGTGAAGTTCGCCGGCCTGAACTGGGAAAGCGGCATGCTGCTGACCGACGTCCTGCAAGTGGTGCTCGAAAAAGGCTACGGCTGCAAGACCGACAGCTTGCCAGGCAACTCCATCACCATGGAGAACGCCCTGAGCAGCAACGATATCCAAGTGTTTGCCGAAGAGTGGGTCGGGCGCAGCGAGGTCTGGAACAAGGCCGAGAAGGCCGGCAAGGTAGTGGGTGTCGGCGCGCCGGTGGTGGGCGCCATCGAAGGTTGGTACGTACCGCGCTACGTGGTTGAAGGCGATGCCAAGCGCAAGTTGGAAGCCAAGGCACCAGGCCTGAAGAACATCGCCGACCTGGGCCAGTACGCCGCTGTGTTCAAGGACCCGGAAGAACCGTCCAAGGGCCGTTTCTACAACTGCCCCGCCGGTTGGACCTGTGAGCTGGACAACAGCGAAATGCTGAAAAGCTACGGCCTGGAAAAAACCTACACCAACTTCCGTCCGGGCACTGGCCCAGCGCTGGATGCGGCGGTGCTGTCGAGCTACAAGCGTGGCGAGCCGATCCTGTTCTACTACTGGTCGCCAACGCCGCTGATGGGCCAGGTGGACCTGGTGAAACTGGAAGAAAAACCGGGCGTGGATAAAAGCGTGAGCATCAAGGTCGGCCTGTCCAAGACCTTCCACGACGAAGCCCCGGAGCTGGTGACGGTGCTGGAAAAGGTCAACCTGCCTATCGATATCCTGAACCAGAACCTCGGTCGCATGGCGAAGGAGCGCATCGAGTCGCCGAAACTGGCGAAGATTTTCCTGAAGGAACATCCTGAAGTCTGGCACGCCTGGGTGAGTGAAGACGCAGCCAAGAAAATCGACGCGGCTCTGTAGGTCGAATACCCCCGGCCAACCCACGGGGCTGGCCGGGACATTCACTGCATCCCTTTGATCGAGAGCCCCTTATGTTTCCCGAAAGCTTTACCTTCTCCATCGCCGACTGGGTCAACGGTTGGGTCGATACGCTGGTGACCAACTATGGCGATGTGTTCCGGCACATCTCCGACACCCTGCTGTGGGCCATCGTCAACCTTGAAGGCCTGCTGCGCCTGGCCCCCTGGTGGTTGATGCTGGCCATCGTCGGCGGCATCGCCTGGCACGCCACCCGCAAGGTCGTGACGACGGCGGTGATCGTCGGCCTGCTGTTCCTGGTGGGCGCGGTGGGCCTGTGGGACAAACTGATGCAGACCCTCGCCCTGATGCTGGTGGCGACGCTGATCTCGGTGTTGATCGGCATTCCGCTGGGCATCCTCTCGGCCCGCAGCAATCGCCTGCGTTCGGTGCTGATGCCGTTGCTGGACATCATGCAGACCATGCCGAGCTTCGTGTACTTGATTCCGGTGCTGATGCTGTTCGGCCTGGGCAAGGTCCCGGCGATCTTCGCCACGGTGATCTACGCCGCGCCACCGTTGATTCGCCTCACTGACCTGGGCATCCGCCAGGTCGACGGCGAAGTGATGGAAGCCATCAATGCCTTCGGCGCCAACCGCTGGCAACAGCTGTTCGGCGTGCAACTGCCCCTGGCCCTGCCGAGCATCATGGCCGGGATCAACCAGACCACCATGATGGCCCTGTCGATGGTCGTCATCGCCTCGATGATCGGCGCCCGTGGCTTGGGTGAAGACGTGCTGGTGGGCATCCAGACCCTCAACGTCGGACGCGGCCTCGAAGCCGGGCTGGCCATCGTGATTCTCGCCGTGGTCATCGACCGCATTACCCAGGCCTATGGTCGTCCTCGGCACGAGGTGAGCAAATGAACAACGCAGCCGTCAGCAAGATCGAAGTCAAGAACGTCTTCAAGATTTTCGGCAATCGCCCCAAGGAAGCCCTGGAACTGATCCGCCAGAACAAAACCAAGGACCAAGTACTGGCCGCCACCGGTTGCGTGGTCGGTGTGAACGACCTGTCGCTGAGCATCGGCACCGGCGAGATCTTCGTGATCATGGGCCTGTCCGGTTCCGGCAAATCCACGTTGGTGCGCCACTTCAACCGGCTGATCGACCCTACCAGCGGCGCGATCCTGGTGGACGGCGAAGACATCCTGCAACTGGACATGGACGCTTTGCGCGAATTTCGCCGGCACAAGATCAGCATGGTGTTCCAGAGCTTCGGCCTGCTGCCCCACAAGAGCGTGCTGGACAACGTCGCCTACGGCTTGAAAGTGCGCGGCGAGAGCAAGCAGGTGTGCGCCGAGCGGGCGCTGCACTGGATCAACACCGTGGGCCTGAAAGGCTACGAGAACAAATACCCGCACCAGCTCTCCGGCGGCATGCGCCAGCGCGTCGGCCTGGCCCGTGCCTTGGCGGCGGACACCGACATCATCCTGATGGACGAAGCCTTCAGCGCCCTCGACCCGCTGATCCGCGCCGAAATGCAGGACCAGTTGCTGGAGCTGCAAAAGACCCTGCACAAGACCATCGTCTTCATCACCCACGACCTCGACGAGGCCGTGCGCATCGGCAACCGCATTGCAATCCTCAAGGACGGCAAGCTGATCCAGGTCGGCACGCCCCGGGAGATTTTACATTCGCCGGCCGATGAATATGTCGATCGGTTCGTGCAGCGACGAGCGGCAGTGGTGTAAGGCCGGGCGCAGTTGTGGCGAGGGAGCTTGCTCCCGCTGGGTGGCGCAGCCGCCCCCGGAATCGAGTGAGCGCTACGCACTCAAGCGGGAGCAAGCTCCCTCGCCACAGAGACTGTGCCTTAAGCCAGATGTGATGCTGAAATGAATTTTTCATGAGGTTAAAGATGTCCCAGGCTGAAAAAATCGTCATCGCCGAGGCCCCCCTGCGTTGGCAGGACGTGGTCGCCGTCGCTCGTTTCGGCGCTGTGCTCGAACTGTCGGCCCAGGCCTGGGCGCGGATCGACAATGCCCAGGCCATCGTCCAGCGCATCGTCGAAAGCGGCGAACGCGCCTATGGCGTCAACACCGGCCTGGGGGCCTTGTGCAATGTCTCGCTCAAGGACGAACAACTCAGCCAACTGTCGCGCAACACCCTGCTCAGCCATGCCTGCGGCGTCGGTGCGCCGCTGTCCGATGAGCAGACCCGGGCGATCCTCTGCGCTGCGATCCTCAACTACAGCCAGGGCAAGTCCGGTATTCATCGTCGGGTGGTCGAAGCGCTGCTGGCACTGCTCAACCGTGGCATCACCCCACAAGTGCCGTCCCAGGGATCGGTGGGCTACCTGACCCACATGGCCCACATCAGCATTGCGCTGTTGGGCGTCGGCCAGGTCAGCTACCGCGGGCAGATCGTGTCGGCGCAGCAGGCTTTGGCCGCAGAAGGGCTGCAACCGGTGCAACTGGGCGCCAAGGACGGTTTGTGTCTGGTCAACGGCACCCCGTGCATGACCGGCCTCAGTTGCCTGGCCCTGGCCGATGCGACGCGCCTGCTGCAATGGGCCGATGTAATCGGTGCCATGAGTTTCGAGGCCCAGCGCGGCCAGATCGCTGCGTTCGATGCCGAGATCATCGCCCTCAAGCCGCACCCGGGCATGCAGCAGGTGGGCGCCAACTTGCGCGCACTGCTCGATGGCAGTGAAGTCATCGCCGCGAGCCAGGGTATTCGTACCCAGGATGCGTTGAGCATCCGTTCGATTCCCCAGGTGCATGGCGCGGCGCGCGACCAGTTGGCGCATGCCCGGCAACAGATCGAGACCGAACTCAACGCCGCCACCGACAACCCGCTGCTGCTGGGCACGCCGGAGCACTTCCGGGTCATGTCCCAGGCCAACCCCCACGGCCAATCGGTCGCGCTGGCGGCGGACTTGCTGGCGATTGCCATGGCCGAGATCGGCTCCATCGCCGAACGTCGCCTCGACCGCTTGATCAACCCTCACGTCAGCGGGCTGCCGGCGTTCCTGGTGGCCAATCCCGGGGTGAACTCGGGGATGATGATCGTGCAATATGTTGCCGCCTCGCTGTGCGCGGAGAACAAACAACTGGCGCAACCGGCGGTGCTCGACAACTTTGTCACCTCCGGCTTGCAGGAGGACCACTTGAGCATGGGCACCAACGCGGCCCTGAAGCTGCATCGGGCCCTGGAAAACTGCACGCAGATCCTCGCCATCGAATACCTGCTGGCGGCCCAGGCTTTTGAATTCCTCCAGACGCAACGTTTCGGTGTCGGCACCGACGTTGCCTGGAAGCTGCTGCGCCAGCATGTACCCGCCTATGACCAGGACCGCTGGTTGGCGCCGGACATTGCCAGCGCGGCGGCGCTGCTTAAAGACCCGACTCTGCTGCACCACGCTTTACCGAATCTGGATTGATCGAACAAACGCCAGCGTGCCAAGGCACCTTTTGCCCAAAAAGCGAAGGTGACGGATAACGGAACATTCCGGAGCGACTGGCGGGTAAAAACAAAACTCTCAAAAGGAGCAATACATGACTGCCTTAAACCTGATTCCTGGCCAATTGAGCCTGGCTCAATTGCGTGACATCTATCAGCAACCCGTGACCCTGACCCTCGACGCCAGCGCGTCGGCACAGATCGAGGCCAGCGTTGCCTGCGTGGAACAGATCCTCGCCGAGAACCGCACTGCCTACGGCATCAACACCGGTTTCGGCCTGCTGGCCTCGACCCGCATCGCCAGCCAGGACCTGGAAAACCTGCAACGCTCCCTGGTGCTGTCCCATGCCGCCGGTGTCGGCGAGCCGATCAGCGATGCGCTGGTGCGCTTGATCATGGTGCTCAAGGTCAACAGCCTGAGCCGTGGTTTCTCCGGCATTCGTCGGCAAGTGATCGATGCGTTGATCGCGTTGGTCAACGCCGAGGTCTATCCGCACATTCCGCTCAAGGGCTCGGTCGGTGCGTCCGGTGACCTGGCGCCGCTGGCCCACATGTCCCTGGTGCTGCTGGGCGAAGGCAAGGCTCGCTATAAAGGCGAATGGCTGCCGGCCGTCGAGGCGCTGAAAGTCGCCGGCCTGGCGCCGCTGACCCTGGCTGCCAAGGAAGGCCTGGCGCTGCTCAACGGCACCCAGGTGTCCACGGCGTTTGCCCTGCGTGGCCTGTTCGAAGGCGAAGACCTGTTCGCCGGTGCCCTGGCCCTGGGCAGCCTGACCGTGGAAGCGGTGCTCGGCTCGCGCTCGCCATTCGATGCCCGCATCCACGCGGCCCGAGGCCAGAAGGGCCAGATCGATACCGCCGCCGCTTACCGTGACCTGTTGGGTGAGAGCAGCGAAGTCTCCGCGTCGCACCAGAACTGCGACAAGGTCCAGGACCCGTATTCCCTGCGCTGCCAACCGCAAGTGATGGGCGCCTGCCTGACCCAGTTCCGCCAAGCCGCCGAGGTGCTGGTGATCGAGGCCAACGCGGTGTCGGACAACCCATTGGTGTTTGCCGCCGAAGGCGACGTGATCTCCGGTGGCAACTTCCACGCCGAACCGGTGGCAATGGCCGCCGACAACATGGCCCTGGCGATTGCCGAGATCGGCTCCCTGAGCGAGCGCCGCATCTCGCTGATGATGGACAAGCACATGTCGCAGCTGCCGCCGTTCCTGGTGGGCAATGGTGGTGTGAACTCCGGCTTCATGATCGCCCAGGTCACTGCGGCGGCCCTGGCCAGTGAAAACAAGGCGTTGTCCCATCCCCATTCGGTGGACAGCCTGCCGACCTCGGCCAACCAGGAAGACCACGTCTCCATGGCCCCGGCCGCTGGCAAGCGCCTGTGGGAAATGGCCGAGAACACCCGTGGAATCCTCGCGGTGGAATGGCTCGCGGCGTGCCAGGGGCTGGACCTGCGCGGTGGCTTGAAGACGTCCACGAAGCTGGAAAAGGCCCGGGCCGTATTGCGTGCCGAAGTGCCGTTCTATGAAAAGGACCGCTTCTTTGCGCCGGACATCAATGCCGCCAGCGAGTTGTTGGCCAGCCGTTGCCTGAATGAACTGGTGACCGCCAAGTTGTTGCCGAGCCTGTAAGGCCTCATCGCGAGCAGGCTCGCTCCCACAGGGTCTAAGCAGTCCTTGTGGGAGCGAGCCTGCTCGCGATTCGATCTTGAATAATTCGAGGAAACCGAGATGAAAACCCTCTGGCAAAACTGCCACGCCGCCACCATGGCCCAGGGCGTCTACTCGATCGTCGAAGACGCGGCCATCGTTACCGAGGGCGAGCACATTCGGTGGATCGGCCCGCGTGCCGAACTGCCGGCGGGTGATTACCCGGCGGTCAACGACCTCAAGGGGGCCTGGGTCACGCCAGGGCTGATCGACTGCCACACTCACACCGTGTTCGGCGGCAACCGCAGCGGCGAATTCGAGCAGCGCCTGCAAGGGGTCAGCTACGCCGAGATCGCTGCGGCCGGTGGCGGCATCGCCAGCACCGTGCGCGCCACTCGGGCGGCCAGCGAAGACGAGCTGTTCGCCAGCGCCGCCAAGCGCCTGAAAAGCCTGATACGCGACGGTGTGACCACCGTTGAAATCAAATCCGGCTATGGCCTGGACCTGGCCAGCGAACGCAAGATGCTGCGGGTCATTCGTCGCCTCGGCAACGAGTTGCCGGTCAGTGTGCGCAGCACCTGCCTGGCCGCCCACGCCCTGCCGCCCGAATACAAAGACCGTGCCGATGACTACATCGAGCACATCTGCACCGAGATGCTCCCGGCGCTTGCGGCCGAAGGGCTGGTGGACGCGGTGGACGCCTTTTGCGAATACCTGGCGTTTTCCCCGGCGCAGGTCGAGCGGGTGTTCGTCACCGCGCAACGACTGGGCCTGCCGGTGAAGCTGCACGCCGAACAATTGTCGTCGTTGCACGGTTCCAGCCTGGCGGCCCGTTACCAGGCGCTGTCGGCCGATCACCTGGAGTTCATGACCGAGGACGACGCCCGGGCCATGGCCGAGTCCGGCACCGTGGCGGTGCTGTTGCCGGGAGCGTTTTATTTCCTGCGCGAAACCCAACTGCCGCCCATGCAAGCCTTGCGCAAGCACGGCGTGAAGATCGCCGTGGCCAGCGACCTCAACCCCGGCACCTCGCCGGCCTTGTCGCTGCGCTTGATGCTGAACATGGCCTGCACCTGTTTGCGCATGACCCCGGAAGAAGCCCTGGCCGGCGTGACGATTCATGCCGCCCAGGCCTTGGGCATGGCGAATACCCACGGCTCGCTGGAAGTCGGCAAGGTGGCGGATTTCGTTGCCTGGCACATCGAGCGCCCGGCTGACCTTGCTTACTGGCTTGGTGGCGAACTGGAAAAACGCGTCGTGCGTCACGGCGTGGAAATCGATTGAGGAGAACGGTTGTGGAGAAGGTCCTGAATTTCAAGCAAGGGCGCGTGCCGCTGTTGATCAGCATGCCCCACGCCGGCCTGCGCCTGACCCCGGCGGTACAGGCCGGGTTGATCCCCGAGGCCCAAAGCCTGCCGGACACCGACTGGCACATCCCGAGGCTCTATGAATGTGCCGCGCAGCTGGGTGCCAGCACCCTGGCCGCCGAGTACTCACGCTTCGTCATCGACCTGAACCGTCCCAGCGATGACGCGCCGATGTACGTTGGCGCCACCACTGGTTTGTACCCGGCGACGCTGTTCGATGGCGTGCCGTTGTTTCGCGAAGGGGCGCAGCCGTCGGCCGAGGAACGGGCGACGTATCTGCAACAGGTCTGGATGCCGTATCACCAGACCCTGCAACAGGAACTGGCGCGGCTCAAGGCCGAGTTCGGCTATGCCTTGCTGTTCGACGCCCATTCGATTCGCTCGGTGATCCCGCACCTGTTCGACGGCAAGCTCCCGGACTTCAACCTCGGTACCTTCAACGGCGCCAGTTGCGATCCGATCCTGGCTCGCCAGCTCGAAGCCATCTGCGCCCGCCACGGCCAATTCACCCACGTGCTCAACGGGCGTTTCAAGGGTGGACACATCACACGGCACTACGGCAACCCGGCCGAGCATATCCATGCCGTGCAACTGGAGCTGTGCCAGAGCACTTACATGGAAGAGTTCGAACCGTTCAACTACCGTCCCGATCTGGCGGCGCCGACCCAAGTGGTGCTCAGGGAGTTGCTGGAAGGACTGTTGGCCTGGGGACGGCAAACTTACGAAAAGTAGAACTTGTGGGGATGTGACTGCTCTGTGGGAGCAAAGCTTGCTCGCGATAAAAACAACTCGGTCTATCAGGAACCGAGGTGCCTGTATCGCGGGCAAGCCTTGCTCCCACAGAAGGATGCTCCTCGCTATCAGGTGATGCAGGCACATGGCGGACACGCTTTGACTGCGCAGGGGACATGCTCATCGAGGGCATTCGGGTTTATGATGCCGAACGGCAGACTAAATAGAAGTCCCCCCAGGGATGACTCGACCCCTTACGGAGCGCGCAATGCAGACTTTGTACCCGCAGATCAAACCCTATGCCCGGCACGATCTGGCTGTCGATGACACCCACACGCTCTATGTCGATGAAAGCGGTTCCCCGGAAGGCTTGCCAGTGGTGTTCATCCATGGCGGCCCGGGTGCCGGTTGCGATGCGCAAAGCCGCTGCTATTTCGATCCGAACCTGTACCGCATTGTCACCTTCGACCAGCGTGGCTGTGGTCGCTCCACCCCCCATGCCAGCCTCGAAAACAACACCACCTGGGACTTGGTCGAAGACCTGGAGCGGATTCGCAAACACCTGGGCATCGAGAAGTGGGTGCTGTTTGGCGGCTCCTGGGGTTCGACCCTGGCCCTGGCCTATGCCCAGACCCATCCGGAGCGGGTGCACGGCCTTATCCTGCGTGGGATCTTTCTTTGCCGGCCGCAGGAAATCGAGTGGTTCTACCAGGCCGGCGCCAGTCGCCTGTTCCCCGACTACTGGCAGGACTACATCGCGCCGATCCCGCCGGACGAACGCGACAACCTGCTCGGCGCGTTCCACAAGCGCCTGACCGGTAACGACCAGATTGCCCAGATGCATGCGGCCAAGGCGTGGTCGATCTGGGAAGGGCGCACTGCGACCCTGCGCCCGAACCCGCTGGTGGTGGATCGCTTCTCCGAGCCACAGCGCGCGCTGTCGATTGCCCGGATCGAATGCCACTACTTCACCAACAACGCCTTCCTGGAGCCTAACCAGCTGATTCGCGACATGGGCAAGATCGCCCATCTGCCGGGCGTTATCGTGCACGGTCGCTATGACGTGATCTGCCCGCTGGACAACGCCTGGGAACTGCACCAGAACTGGCCCAACAGCGAACTGCAAGTGATTCGCGACGCCGGTCACGCCGCCTCTGAACCCGGTATCACCGATGCACTGGTGCGTGCTGCCGGACAAATGGCCCGGCGCCTGCTGAACCTGCCGCCCGAAGAAGCATGAAGGGCCTGTTGCAACGGGTTCGCGGCGCCCGGGTCGAAGTGGCCGGTGAAATTGTCGGGTCCATCGACCAGGGCTTGCTGGTGCTGGTGGCCGTCGAGCCCGGGGATACCCGGGGCAGCGCCGACAAACTCCTGCATAAGCTGCTTAACTATCGGGTGTTCAGTGATGCCGATGGCAAGATGAACCTGTCCCTGGCAGACGTGGGCGGTGGCTTGCTGCTGGTGTCGCAGTTCACCCTGGCGGCCGACACCAAAAGCGGTTTGCGCCCGAGCTTTTCGACGGCCGCACCGCCCGCTTTGGGGGAGGAACTGTTCGACTATTTGCTAAACCAGGCGAAACAGGTGCATGGCACTGTGGCATCAGGTAGATTCGGCGCCGACATGCAGGTGCATCTGGTCAATGATGGCCCGGTAACCTTCCTGTTACAGGTCTGAAAGTACTTGAAACATCTTTTCGAGCCTGTTTCGAGGCAAAACAGAGGATTTTCTCGATAAATACTTTGCTGCGCCTGATGCGTTGTCACGCGGCCTGCTAGATAATCGCGCGCTACGGGGGATCAGCGTTCGCTGGTCCATTTGACTTAGGTAGAGACTTGTCCTGGACCGTTTGGGGAATCATTTTGTCCCATCGGAGTCGGAACAATGCTCGCCAACTTGGCAAGAGTGGTCCGCAAGGGTGGTTTTTCAAAGCCGATACTTTGCAGACCCTTTATCTGGCCGTTGGTTTTTTGATCAGTTTTCGGCGAGGGTTGCTCGTGATTGTTAGTCCCTGTAATGCACCAAAAATGTCTGCCAAACGGTTTAGAAACGCTCTGGTAGCGGGCTCGGCCCTGTTGTGCCTGTTTGGCGCGGGCCAACTGTGGGCATTCAGCCTGGATGATGTGTCGGCGAAGGCGCAAGAGCTGGCCGGGCAAAAATACGAAGCCCCGCGCAGCAACCTGCCGAACGAATTCCGCGAAATGAAATTCGCCGATTATCAGAAAATCCGTTTCCGCACCGAAAAAGCCGAATGGGCCGACCAGAAGACGCCGTTCCGGCTGTCGTTCTATCACCAGGGCATGCACTTCGACACACCGGTGAAAATCAACGAAGTCACCGCGACCACCGTCGAAGAAATCAAATACGACCCGAAACGCTTTGATTTCGGCGACGTCCAGTTCGATCCGAAGGCGACCGAGCAGTTGGGCTACGCGGGTTTCCGCGTGTTGTACCCGATCAACAAGGCCGACAAGCAAGACGAAATCATGACCATGCTCGGCGCGAGTTACTTCCGCGTCATCGGCAAGGGTCAGGTCTACGGCTTGTCCGCCCGTGGCATGGCCATCGACACCGCGTTGCCGTCCGGTGAAGAGTTCCCGCGTTTTCGCGAGTTCTGGATCCAGCGTCCGAAACCCACCGACAAGCATCTGGTGATCTTCGCGCTGCTGGACTCGCCGCGGGCGACCGGCGCTTATCGCCTGACCCTGCGTCCGGGCACCGACACCGTTGTCGACGTGAAATCGCGCATGTTCCTGCGTGATCGCGTGACCAAGCTCGGTGTTGCGCCGCTGACCAGCATGTACCTGTTCGGTGCCAACCAGCCTTCCAAGGTGCTGAACTACCGTCGCGAGCTGCACGACTCCAGTGGCCTGTCGATCCATGCCGGCAACGGCGAGTGGATCTGGCGTCCGCTGAACAACCCGAAACACCTGGCCGTGAGCAACTTCTCGGTGGAAAACCCGCGCGGTTTCGGCCTGTTGCAACGTGGTCGTGACTTCAGCCACTACGAAGACCTGGACGACCGTTACGAAAAACGTCCAAGTGCCTGGATCGAGCCGAAAGGCGATTGGGGCAAGGGCACCGTAGACCTGGTGGAGATTCCGACCGCCGACGAAACCAACGACAACATCGTTGCGTTCTGGAGCCCGGAAAAACTGCCTGAGCCAGGCCAGCCGCTGGATTTCAGCTATCGCCTGCACTGGACTATCGACGAAGCCAGCCTGCACTCGCCGGACAGCGCCTGGGTCAAGCAGACCCTGCGTTCCACGGGTGACGTGAAACAGTCCAACCTGATTCGCCAGCCGGACGGCAGCGTCGCCTACCTGGTGGATTTCGAAGGCCCGTCCCTGCAAGACCTGCCAGAAGACGCCGACGTGCGCAGCCAGGTGAGCGTCGGCGAAAACGCCGAGATCGTCGAGAACAATGTGCGCTACAACCCGGAAACCAAGGGCTGGCGCCTGACCCTGCGACTCAAGATCAAGGACGCCAAGCAAGCCACTGAGATGCGCGCGGCACTGATTCGTCCGCTGGTGCCTGTCGAAGCGCCTGCCTCGGCCCACAGCGTCACTACGACCCTGGCCAAGGCTGACAAGGTCGCGCAGCAGAGCGTGAAAGAACAAGCGAAAGACAAAGCGAAAGAAGAAGCCAAGGCCGTCAAGGCGGCATCCGCCGCTGTTGAAGCAACCCCAACCCAGCAGGAACCGGAAGCGACTGAACAAGTGCTGACCGAGACCTGGAGCTATCAGTTGCCTGCCGATGAGTAATACGCCCGTACAGCCAGAAACACTTAGCGAGTATTTGGCCCACTTGCCCATGACCGACGCGCAGCGTGCCGAACTGGCAGGCTGCAAGTCCTTCAGCGAACTGCACCAGCGTCTATCGTCCCCGACGTTCGACGCATCGGCCGAGGCGGCGCAGGCCTCGGTCGGCCGGCGCCTGACCTTGAGCACCGCCGAGGAGCTCGAGGACGCCGAGATGCTGGGGCTCGACTCCAGCGGTCGGGTCTGCCTGAAAGCGACCCCACCGATTCGTCGGACCAAGGTCGTACCGGAGCCATGGCGCACCAACATCCTGGTGCGCGCCTGGCGTCGCATGACCGGCCGGACCAACCCGCCGAAGCCGCCCAAGGACGAGCGCGTGCTGCCGCATGCGCGTTGGCGCACCGTGGGTTCGATCCGCCGTTACATCCTGTTGACCCTGATGCTGGGCCAGACCATTGTCGCCGGCTGGTACATGAAGGGCATCATGCCGTACCAGGGTTGGGCGCTGGTGGATCTGGACGAAGTCCTGCATCAACCGCTGATGCAGACGGCCACCCAGGTGCTGCCGTATGCCTTGCAAACCAGCATCCTGATCATGTTCGGCATCTTGTTCTGCTGGGTGTCGGCAGGTTTCTGGACCGCGCTGATGGGGTTCCTTGAATTGCTCACCGGGCACGACAAGTACCGTATCTCCGGTGCCAGTGCCGGCAACGAGCCGATTCCCAAGGACGCTCGCACCGCGTTGGTGATGCCGATCTGTAACGAAGACGTACCGCGGGTATTCGCCGGTTTGCGCGCGACCTTCGAGTCGGTGGCAGCCACCGGTGACCTCGATCGTTTCGACTTCTTTGTGCTCAGCGACAGTAACGAAACCGATATCTGTGTCGCCGAGCAACAGGCCTGGCTGGATGTCTGCCGTGAAGCCGGGGGCTTCGGCAGGATCTTCTATCGCCGCCGTCGCCGTCGCGTGAAGCGCAAGAGCGGTAACCTCGACGACTTCTGCCGTCGCTGGGGCAGCGACTACAAGTACATGGTCGTGCTCGATGCCGACAGTGTAATGAGTGGTGAGTGCCTGACCAGCCTGGTGCGTCTGATGGAAGCCACGCCGGACGCCGGCATCATCCAGACTGCGCCGAAAGCCTCGGGCATGGACACCCTGTATGCGCGCATGCAGCAGTTCGCCACGCGTGTATACGGCCCGCTGTTTACCGCCGGCCTGCACTTCTGGCAGTTGGGGGAGTCCCACTACTGGGGCCACAACGCGATCATCCGCATGAAGCCTTTCATCGAGCACTGCGCCCTGGCGCCGCTGCCAGGTAAAGGCGCATTCGCAGGCGCCATCCTGTCCCATGACTTCGTCGAAGCCGCACTGATGCGTCGTGCCGGCTGGGGCGTGTGGATTGCCTATGACCTGCCGGGCAGCTACGAAGAGCTGCCGCCAAACCTGCTCGACGAGCTCAAGCGTGACCGGCGCTGGTGCCACGGCAACCTGATGAACTTCCGGCTGTTCCTGGTCAAGGGCATGCACCCGGTGCACCGTGCGGTGTTCCTCACCGGCGTGATGTCCTACCTGTCGGCGCCGTTGTGGTTCTTCTTCCTGGTGCTGTCCACCGCGTTGCTGGCGGTGAACACCCTGATGGAGCCGCAATACTTCCTCGAACCGCGCCAGCTTTATCCGCTGTGGCCGCAATGGCATCCGGACAAGGCCATCGCGCTGTTCTCCACCACTATCGTGCTGTTGTTCCTGCCCAAGCTGCTGAGTGTCGTGCTGATCTGGGCCAAGGGTGCGAAGGAGTTCGGTGGCAAGTTCAAGGTGACCTTGTCGATGCTGCTGGAGATGTTGTTCTCCATGCTGCTGGCGCCGGTGCGGATGATTTTCCACACCCGCTTCGTGCTCGCCGCGTTCCTGGGCTGGGCCGCGACCTGGAACTCGCCGCAACGTGACGACGACTCCACGCCGTGGAGCGAGGCGGTCAAGCGCCACGGTCCGCAAACCTTGCTGGGCTTCTTCTGGGCCCTGCTGGTGATCTGGCTGAACCCGAGCTTCTTGTGGTGGCTGGTGCCGATCGTCGGTTCGCTGATGCTGTCGATCCCGGTGTCGGTGATCTCCAGCCGCGTGGGCCTGGGCTTGAAGTCCCGCGACGAAAGCCTGTTCCTGATTCCCGAGGAATACGCACCGCCCCAGGCGCTGTTGTCGACGGACCAGTACACCCATGAAAACCGTTGGCACGCGCTGCACGACGGCTTCATCCGGGCGGTGGTCGATCCACAACAAAACGCCTTGGCCTATGCCCTGGCCACCTCGCGGCACCGCGAGGCCGAGCCGATCGAGTGGCTGCGGGTCGAACGCGTTCGCCACGCCCTGAAGGCCGGTCCTGCAGGCTTGAGCAACGCCGAGCGATTGGCATTGCTGAGCGACCCGGTCGCCTTGTCCCGCCTGCATGAGCAGGTCTGGAGCGAGGCGCATCCGCAGTGGCTGGCGGCTTGGCGAGCATCGGTCAAGGCCGATCCGCATGCGCCGTTGCTGCCGCTACAGCCGGTAGGTGTACAGCCTCAACTGGCCTGACACCAAAAAGCCCCGCTTCTGGAAGGAAGCGGGGCTTTTTGTTGATGATCGGCCTGTTGCTGACGGTTGTAACCCCCGTCAGTCCTGTGGCCCCCAGGTCTGTGGGAGCAAAGCTTGCTCGCGAGGCGGCCTGGCAGCCAACCTATTTCCGCAGGTGTTCCCAATCCAATTGTGGGAGCGAGCCTGCTCGCGATGGCGTCGGCATAGCCAATGAAGACATTGAATGTGCATGCCTTTTCGCGAGCAAGCCCGCTCTCACACTTTCGCAGTTAAACCCGAAACCGCCCGACCAACGTCTGCAAATGCACCCCTAACCGCGCCAGCTCCGCACTTGACGCCGCCGTCTCTTCACTGGCCGCAGACGTCTGTTCAGACACATCGCGCACATTCAGCACGCTACGGTTGATCTCCTCGGCCACCGCGCTCTGCTGCTCGGCCGCTGCCGCGATCTGCTGGTTCATCGACTGGATCGCCGAGACCGTGCGGGTGATGTTCTCCAGCGAGCCACCGGCACGGCGGGTCAGCTCGACGCTGCTGTCAGTCAGGCCGCGGCTGTTGTCCATGATGGTTGCCACCTGTTCGGTGCCGCTTTGCAGGCCGACGATCAGTTCTTCGATTTCCTCGGTGGATTTCTGAGTGCGTTGGGCCAGGCTGCGGACTTCATCGGCCACCACCGCAAAACCACGCCCGGCCTCACCGGCGCGGGCGGCTTCGATGGCGGCGTTGAGGGCCAGCAGGTTGGTTTGCTGGGCCACGGACTTGATCACGTCCAGCACGCTGCCGATCTTGTCGCTTTCACGCTTGAGATGGCTCATGGCTTCGGTGGAGTTGCCGACTTCCTTGGCCAGTCGCTCGATCTGGGCGATGGCTTCGCCGACGACCCGGTCACCTTCGCGGGCCTGCTGGTCGGCGGCGACCGCGGCTTCGGAGGCTTCCTCGGCGTTGCGCGCCACTTCTTGCACGGTGGCGGTCATTTCGTTCATGGCCGTGGCGACCTGGTCGGTCTCCACTTTCTGGCTATTGACCCCGGCGCTGGTCTGTTCGGTCACCGCCGAGAGTTGTTCGGCGGCGCTGGCGATTTGTGTGACGCCTTCGCTGATGCCGCCGATCAGCTGCCGCAGGCTGATGACCATGCGTTGCAGGCTGTTTTGCAGTTGGCCCATTTCGTCACGGCGGCTGACCACCAGGTTCTCGCTCAGGTCGCCCGAGGCGACACGTTCGACGGCCACCAGCGTTTGCTGCAGGGGGGCCACGATTTGCCGGGTGATGATCCACGCCGCCAGCAGGCCAAACGCCAATGCCAGGACGGTGACGATGATCAGCGTTTCTTTCGCTTGCGCCGTCTCCTGGTCGCGCTTCTCAACCTGCGAGGCTGTGAGTTGATTGTTCAGATCATTCAGGCGGGTGTCTTGGTCGACCATTCTTTTGAGGGCAGAGGCGCTGGCCACCTGGGAGTCGCGAAACTGACTGACTGCGGCGCGATAGCCCTTCATCGACTCGCCGGCTTGCAGCAGGTTGGCGCTGTACTGTTCCGGCAGTTTACCCGGCAAGCCTTCAAGGTTCTTCAAGACGCTTTCGATGGCATCCAGTGCCGGTTGCTCGGCCTCGGCCTTGCCGCTGTAGGTGTAGCCGCGAACCTGATAGCGCGCTTGCTGGATCAGTTTGCTCAGCTCAACCACGCTGTTGAATGAGGGGACACTGTCGCCCTGGCGCAGGGCATTCTCGACTTCCGTCACCTTGGCCACCGCGTTGTCGGCGTTGGCGCCGAGCTTGGCGCGGGCCGATTCGCGGTTCTGCGTGGCCTGGGTCATGTCGGCAAAGGCGCGTTTGTACTCGTCCAGGATCGCCAGTTGCTGGTTGAGCAACTCCTGGTCTGCCGGTCGTACAAACCTTTTGAGGGCGGCTTGTACGCTCTCTTGAAGTTTGCCCAGCAGCTCGCTTACGGCGGTTGGCCCCTGTTCGCCGCGACGCATCTCATAGTCGAGACGGGCGACTCGCAGATCCTTGGCGGTTTCGTTGAGGTTGGCGATGGCGGCCTGTTTGTCGGCGCGGCTGATCACACTGCTCAGGCTGTCCCAGCCTGCGAAGGTGCTCAGGAGGGTCATCAGCAGCACCAGGCCAAAGCCTGCGCCCAGTTTGCGGTTGACGCTTACGTTTCCCAGCTTTTCGGTTAACCAACTGAACATGCTGATACTCCCTCGAGCCTTTTGTAGGCTTTATGAGAAGAGTATCGACCATGTGGTAGGGATCTGTAGCCAACAGGTCGCGATATTTGCCGGGCGAAGGCGCAGAGGCTCTCGCCCGGGCGCTTCAGACCTTGAACCGGCCTACCAGCGTTTGCAAGTGAATGCCCAGTCGTGCCAGTTCGGCGCTGGAGCTGGCTGTTTCTTCGCTGGAGGCGGCCGTTTGCTCGGAGACGTCGCGCACGTTCAGCACGCTGCGGTTGATCTCCTCGGCCACGGAACTTTGTTGCTCGGCAGCGGCGGCGATCTGTTGGTTCATCGACTGGATCGCCGAGACGGTGCGGGTGATGTTTTCCAGCGAGCCACCGGCGCGGCGGGTCAGCTCGACGCTGTTGTCGGTCAGGCTGCGGCTGTTGTCCATAATGGCCGCGACCTGCTCGGTGCCCGATTGCAGACCGACGATCAGCTCTTCGATCTCCTCGGTGGATTTCTGGGTGCGTTGGGCCAGGCTTCGGACCTCGTCGGCCACCACCGCGAAACCCCGCCCGGCTTCACCGGCGCGGGCGGCTTCGATGGCGGCGTTGAGCGCCAGCAGGTTGGTTTGCTCGGCGACGGACTTGATCACATCCAGCACGCTGCCGATCTTGTCGCTTTCGCGCTTCAGGTCGCCCATCGCCGAGGTGGAGTTGCCGACTTCCAGCGCCAGACGCTCGATCTGGGCGATGGCTTCACCGACCACTTTTTCGCCTTCGCGAGCCTGTTGGTCGGCGGCGACGGCGGCCTCGGAGGCTTCCTCGGCGTTGCGCGCCACTTCCTGCACGGTGGCGGTCATTTCATGCATGGCCGTGGCGACCTGGTCGGTTTCCACTTTTTGACTGTTGACCCCGGCGCTGGTCTGCTCGGTGACGGACGAGAGCTGGTCGGCGGCACTGGCAATCTGCGTGACGCCTTGGCTGATGCCACCGATCAATTGGCGCAGGCCCACGGTCATGCTTTGCATGGCCCGTTGCAACTGGCCCAATTCGTCGCGGCGCGAGGAGGTGAGGTTGTGGGTCAGGTCACCTGCGGCCACGCCTTCGGCGATCTTGAGGGTCTGGCTCAATGGGCCGACGATCTGCCGGGTGATGGTCAGGGCAGAGATGATGCCGAACAGGAGCGCCAGGGCGGCAGCCATCACCAGGAAGGTCTTGGCCTCGGCGGCGTCGCGATCACGCACGGCGGTCTGGGAGACGGTCAGCTTCTGGCTGGCCTCAAGCAACACTCCACCTTGTTCTGCCATGCGCTTGAGTGCCGCAGCGGTGTCGAGCTGGGAGTCGCGGAACTGGCTGACCGCTGTGCGGTAGGCGTTCATCGAGTCGTTGGCCTGCTGCAGGTTGGCGGCATGTTCCTCGGGCAACTGGCCCGGCAAGCGAGCGAGCAGTTTGAGCACGTTGTCGATGGCGTCGAGGGCGGGTTGCTGGGCTTCGTTCTTGCCGCTGTAGGTGTAGCCGCGAACCTGGTAACGCGCTTGTTGGACGGCTTTGCTCAGGGTCACCACGCTGTTGAACTGGGCGACGCTGTCGCCTTGCAGCAAGGTTTTTTCCACGTCATCGATACGCGCCACGGCGTTGTCGGCACTGGCGCCGAGTTTGCTGCGTGCATCCTCACGGCTGGCGGTGGCGCGGGTCATCGCGCCGAAGGCGCTTTTGTACTCGGCCACGGCGGCCAGTTGTTTGTCGATCAGCGCCGCATCGTCCGGTTGCTCGATCAATTGACGGGCGGTCTTGAGGCCGGCTTCGAGCTTGGCGGTCAGATCGTTGATATCCTGCGGACCGTTCTCGCCCCGCGAGTTGTAGTAGTCCATGCGCGCCAGGCGCAGGTCCTTGGTCAATCCGTTGAGTTCGGAAATGAACCCCAGCTTGTCGCCACGGCTGATCACGTTACCCAGGCTGGTCCAGCCGGTGAAGGCGATCAGCAAGGTCAGGCAGAGCACGAGACCGAAGCCGAAGCCGAGTTTGCGATTGACGCTTACATTTCCCAGACTCTGGGCCAACCACTGGAACATGCCGATACTCCCTGCAGCGCTGATTTTTGTTTTATCGGCGCTGTATCGGCCTTTAGGGAGCGATCTATAGGAGATAAACGGAAGATATTTAGCTTGCTTACATTGTGGCGCGGGGATAAATCCCCTCGCCACAGCGAATATTCAGCCTCAGCGGCTCAGAACAGCCGCGCAAGCAAGGCCGTGACGGCGGTCTCGACCCGCAGGATGCGCTCGCCCAGTTGCACCGGTTGCAGGCCGGCCTTGGCGAGAAGGTCGATCTCGTAGGGTATCCAGCCGCCTTCCGGGCCGATGGCCAGTGTCACCGGCTCGGTAAGGGCGCGGGGGCAGGGTGGGTATTGGCCAGGATGACCGACCAGGCCCAAGGTGCCATCGACCATGGCCGGCAGCCGGTCTTCAACGAAGGGCTTGAAGCGTTTTTCGATGATGATCTCTGGCAGCACGCTGTCGCGAGCCTGTTCCAGCCCCAGGATCAGTTGTTCGCGAATGGCCTCGGGCTCCAGGAACGGCGTCTGCCAGAAGCTCTTTTCCACGCGGTAGCTGTTGACCAGCACCACGCGCGGCACGCCCATGGTGGCGATGGTCTGGAACACTCGCCGGAGCATTTTCGGACGCGGCAGGGCCAGCACCAATGTCAGCGGCAACTTGGCCGGTGGCGGTTGGTCGAGGGTCACTTGCAGTTCCGCCTCGCGGGCTTCCAGGCGCACTACCTGGGCCGTGCCCATCAGTCCGCCAATGCGCCCGACCCGCAGGCTGTCGCCGACAGCGCTGCGGTGGACTTCCTGCATGTGGGTCAGGCGGCGATCGCTCAGCACGACCCGGTCGGGCCCGATGAAGTCGGCCTCTTCGAGCAACAGCAGGTTCACGCTTGGGTCGCTGGTGGCTGGTCGTTGTGGTCGTCGCTCGTTTTTTCTTCCGGTTGCTCGCGACGCTTGCGCACCAGGCCGCCGAACAGGATGCCGATCTCGAACAGCATCCACATCGGCACGGCCAGCAAGGTCTGGGAGAAGATGTCCGGTGGGGTCAGGATCATGCCGACCACGAAGCAGCCGATGATCACGTAGGGACGGACCTTCTTCAGGTATGCGACGTCGACCACGCCAATCCACACCAGCAGCACCACCGCCACCGGAATTTCGAACGCCACGCCGAAGGCGAAGAACAGCGTCATGACGAAATCCAGGTAGCTGGTGATGTCGGTCATCATCTCGACACCGGCCGGGGTGGCGGCGGCGAAGAACTTGAAAATCAGCGGGAACACCAGGAAATAGGCGAAGGCCATGCCGGTGTAGAACAGCAGGATGCTGGACACCAGCAACGGCGCGGCGATGCGCTTCTCATGCTTGTACAGGCCAGGCGCAATGAAGCCCCAGACCTGGTGCAGGATCACCGGGATGGCCAGGAACAGCGAGACCATCATCGTCAGCTTCAGCGGCGTCAGGAACGGCGACGACACGTCGGTGGCGATCATTGTTGCGCCGGCCGGCAAGTACTGGCGCAGCGGTGTGGAGACGAAGGTGTAGATCTGCTGGGTGAAGGCGAACAGCCCGGCGAAGATGATGAAAACCGCCGCGACGCAGCGCAGCAGGCGGGTGCGCAACTCGGTGAGGTGCGATACCAGCGGCATCGGCTGGTCGTTTTCGGGGATATCGCTCATGGGGCTCGCGGCGGCTGTGGGGTGTCGTGGGGGGCGGAGGTCGGCACCGTCGGGGCAGGCTCCTGCACCTTGGCCGGTTCCGTCGTCACCGGTGCGGCGCCTTCCACTGGAGTGGGCGGCGCAACCGTTGGCGCGGTTTCAGGCTGCAGCGGTGTCGGTTCCTGCTGGGTCGGTGTGAGGATCTTGCGCGCTTCCTGCTCCAGGGACAGGATGTGCTCGTTGTGCAGTTGCCGACGAATTTCGTCGGCACCGATCTCGCGTTCAACTTCCTGTTTGATCGCATTGAAGCTGCGCTTCAGGCGTCCGATCCACAGACCGGCGGTGCGCGCAGCGCCCGGCAGGCGCTCGGGGCCCAGTACCAGCAGGGCCACGAGGCCGACGAGCAGCAGTTCAGTGAAGCTGATCCCAAACATTAGTCAGTGCTCACGAGTCTTTGCGGGTCGGCTCTTCGACTTTCTGGGCCTGCACATCGATGGTGTGCGGTGCATTCACCGGCGTGCTGGCCTGGGGTTGTACCGGTTGGACCGGAGCCGCTGTCGGCTCGGCCGGTTTTTCGTCGTCGTTCATGGCCTTGCGAAAGCCCTTGATGGACTCGCCGACGTCAGTGCCGAGGTTCTTCAGCTTCTTGGTCCCGAACACCAGTACCACGACTACCAGAATGACGATCCAGTGTTTCCAGTCAAAAATACCCATGTGGCTATTCCTCTCAAGAGTTGATCAGGCGGACGGGCGCGAGGCTTTCTCGACGTGCCCGGACAGACCGAAGCGACGGTCCAGTTCATCCAGTACGGCCTGCGGGTGCTGTCCCAGTTGGGCCAGCATGACCAGGCTGTGGAACCACAGGTCGGCGGTCTCGTAGATCACGTCGCTGCAGTCACCGCTGATGGCGGCGTCCTTGGCGGCGATGATGGTCTCGACCGATTCTTCGCCGACTTTTTCCAGAATCTTGTTCAAGCCCTTGTGGTACAGGCTGGCGACATACGAGGTGTCGGCCGCTGCGCCTTTGCGCTCTTCCAGCACCTGGGCCAGGCGGGTCAGGGTGTCACTCATGGGTATGTCCCGAATAGATGGCGTGCGGGTCCTTGAGCACCGGGTCGACGATTTTCCAGTCGCCGTTCTCGAAGACGCGATAGAAACAGCTTTGGCGGCCCGTGTGGCAGGCAATTTCGCCGACCTGTTCGACCATCAGGATAATGACGTCGCCGTCGCAGTCCAGGCGCATCTCGTGCAGGTGCTGCACATGCCCGGATTCCTCGCCTTTGCGCCACAACTTGCCACGCGAACGTGACCAATAAATGGCGCGGTTCTCGGCGGCGGTCAGGGCCAGCGCCTCGCGGTTCATCCAGGCCATCATCAGTACGCGCCCGGTCTTGTGATCCTGGGCGATGGCCGGCACCAGGCCGTCAGCGTCCCATTTGATCTCGTCCTGCCAGTTTTTCATCGTTAGTCCTGACGCCAGCGGCAACTTTAAGCTGCACGCTGCGAGTAAAAGCGGTTCTGCGGTGTGCTTGAGGCTTGCAGCTTATCGCTTGCAGCGGTTTCCTGCTATCGACGAACGACCAGATACAAACCGACCGCAACCATGATGCCGGCCGGCCAATGTCCCACCTGGCTCAGCGGCCCGCCAGTGGCCAGTACCGCGCCGCCGCCCAGGTGGGCCGCGCCGAGCAGGCGCAGGAACCAGTCGTCGCGACGACGTTTCCATGGGGGCGCAGGGTCATGGGCGTGGGGATGGGACATGCGCTCGAGCAGGTCGCGGGTCATGTTGGCCAAGTGCGGGATCTGTTCGAACTGGCTCTGCACGTTGCCCAGCAGGGCCTTGGGGCTGACGCGTTCGCGCATCCAGCGTTCGAGGAACGGCTGGGCGGTGTTCCACAGGTCCAGTTCCGGGTACAGCTGGCGCCCGAGGCCTTCGATGTTCAGCAGGGTCTTCTGCAGCAGGACCAGTTGTGGCTGGACCTCCATGTTGAAGCGCCGCGCGGTCTGGAACAGGCGCATCAGCACCTGGCCGAAGGAAATGTCCTTTAACGGTTTTTCGAAGATCGGCTCGCACACGGTGCGGATCGCCGCTTCGAACTCGTTGAGCTTGGTCTCGGCCGGCACCCAGCCGGAGTCGATGTGCAACTGGGCGACGCGGCGGTAATCACGCTTGAAGAAGGCGAAGAGGTTGCGGGCCAGGTAATCCTGGTCTTCAGGCGTCAGGCTGCCGACGATGCCGCAGTCGATGGCAATGTACTGCGGGCTCCACGGCTGCACGGTGCTGACGAAGATGTTGCCCGGGTGCATGTCGGCGTGGAAGAAACTGTCGCGAAACACCTGGGTGAAGAAGATCTCCACGCCGCGCTCGGCGAGCATCTTCATGTCGGTGCGCTGGTCGGCCAGGGTCGCCAGGTCGGTCACCTGGATGCCGTAGATGCGCTCCATCACCAGCACTTTCGGGCGGCACCAGTCCCAGTAGACTTGTGGCACGTACAGCATCGGCGAGCCTTCGAAGTTGCGGCGCAACTGGCTGGCGTTGGCGGCTTCGCGCAACAGGTCGAGTTCGTCGTAGATGGTTTTCTCGTAGTCCTGGACCACGTCCACCGGGTGCAGCAGGCGCGCATCGGCCGACAACCGCTCGGCGGCGCGCGCAAGGATGAACAGCCACGCCAGGTCCTGGGCAATGATTGGCTTGAGGCCCGGGCGAATGACCTTGACCACGACCTCTTCGCCGCTCTTGAGCTGGGCGGCGTGCACCTGGGCCACGGAGGCCGAGGCCAGGGGCTCAACGTCGAAACGGCTGAAGACTTCGCTGACTTTCTTGCCCAGCTGCTCTTCGATCAGGGCCACCGACAACTTGGAGTCGAACGGTGGCACGCGGTCCTGCAGCAGCATCAGTTCATCGGCGATGTCTTCGGGCAACAGGTCGCGACGGGTCGAGAGGATCTGCCCGAACTTGATGAAGATCGGCCCCAGGTCCTGCAAGGCCAGGCGCAGGCGTGCGCCGCGGCTCAGGTCCAGCGTGCGACGGGGAAACCAGCGCCACGGCAGCACGAAGCGCAATGCCAAGAGGAACCAAGGCAACGGCAGGGCGAACAGCAGGTCATCGAGGCGGTAGCGGATCACGACGCGCTGGATGCGCAACAAACGGCGGACGGCAAGCAGCTTCATGCGTTATCGCTTGGGTTCAAGGGTTCGGGAAAGGCGCTCGAAACGCGCCTCGAGTCGTTCCAGGTCAAGTTTGACCTGGTCCAGTTCATTAAAGCGTGCCTGGGCTTCGCGTTGTCCTACAAGGGTACGCGATTCCTCGGCCAGGTATTCGCTCAGGTTCTGACCCAGGCTGGCGAAGCCTTGGCGATACCAGCGGCTGCGACTGCGCACGTGGCCGCTGAGCAGTTGGGTGGCCACCGGACCGATCCAGCGGGACACTTCATATTCCCAGTCCAGTTCCAGGTCCTGGAGAATCGCCGCCAGTTCCAGCAGTACGCCGCTGTCACCGTCGAGTTCCACTTCGGGGCTGTGCAGCACCGCAGTCTTGTCCTTGCCCAAGGCCAGGCTCAGCAGGCTCGCCGACGGAGCGCGCAGCGTGCAATCGGCCTCGGCCTCCCAGTGCGCGGCGAGCATCAGACCTTCGTCACTGGGCAGGATGAACAACTGCAATGCCGGGCTGCGGCAGTCCACGGCGATCACCTTGCCGCTCAAGTGCGCCAGGCGCGCGAGCGCCGTACTGTCCAGGCGCAGCACCCGGTTGATACCGAGTTCGACACTGGCAAGCAGGCCGGTGAACAGCATCAGGGCTTGATACCGCGGTGCAGAGCGACGATGCCCGACGTCATGTTGTGGTAGGTCACGCGGTCGAAACCGGCCTCGACCATCATCGACTTCAGGGTTTCCTGGTCGGGGTGCATACGGATCGATTCCGCCAGGTAGCGATAGCTTTCCGCGTCGTTGGTGATCAGCTTGCCCATCAACGGCATGAACGCGAACGAATAGGCGTCATAGGCCTTGGACATCAGTGCGTTGGTCGGCTTGGAGAACTCCAGCACCAACAGGCGGCCACCGGGCTTGAGTACGCGCAGCATCGAGCGCAGGGCGTCTTCCTTGTGGGTGACGTTGCGCAGGCCGAAGGCGATGGTGACGCAATCGAAATGATTGTCGGGGAATGGCAGCTTCTCGGCGTCGGCCTGGACGAACTCGACGTTGCCGGCCACGCCCAGGTCCAGCAGGCGGTCGCGACCGACCTTGAGCATGGACTCGTTGATGTCGGCCAGCACCACCTGGCCGGTTGGCCCGACGATGTGGGAGAACTTCTTCGTCAGGTCGCCCGTACCGCCAGCGATGTCCAGCACGCGATTGCCGCTGCGCACGCCCGACAGTTCGATCGCGAAACGTTTCCACAGGCGATGCATCCCGCCTGAGAGCAAGTCGTTCATCAAGTCATACTTGGCGGCCACCGAGTGGAAAACCTCAGCGACTCTTTCCGCTTTCTGGCTTTCCGGCACGTTCTTGAAGCCGAAGTGGGTGGTGGGTTCGGCATCGCTGCCTTTGCGCTGGTCAGTCATATCGCGGTCACCAAAAAAGAATGCGGGACATTCTAATCCCGGTGAAGGGCTTTGTCTTGGCAAGGCTGAAGGTAAGATGCTCAACCGCCGGGACGTTTTGACGCAGCCTGTGTTTGAAACGTCCGGGCAAGTCTCGATGAAACAGGAGTCAACCGATGGCCCGTATTACTGTTGAACGTGCCCATGGCCTGGGCAAGGAAGCGGCCCGCGCGAAGGCCGACAAGTTGGCGCAGAAGTTGTCCGACAGCTATGGCCTGGAGCCGCAGTGGTCGGGTGACACCCTGAAACTCAAGCGTTCCGGGGTCAAGGGCGAAGTGCATGTGGGCGAGGACTCGATTCGCGTGGATGTGGAACTGGGCATGTTGATGTCGGCCATGAGCGGCACGATCAAGGCGGAAATCGAAAAGGCGCTGGATAAAGCGTTGGCTTGATTGATTGGAAAGGGGAATACAAAACTCAAGTTCCCCACTATCCCCTGTGGGAGCGGGCTGCTCCCACAGGAGGATCACTGTTCTCAATGTCTTGTTCGTTGTTAGGGTGCCCTTTCTAATTATTGTCACTACTTTGTGCCTGAGCCCGTCCCTGTGCGGGCAGTTCCTCCAACCTGTTTTTCCGTGAGGTGCACCATGGCCAAAGTTATTCTGAAGAAAAAAACCGACGTTGAATCTTCCACGCTCAGCGACGTGAAAACGTACGCGCGCAAGATCTGGCTGGCGGGCCTGGGCGCCTACACCAAGGTGGGCCAGGAAGGCAGCGAGTACTTCCAGGAGTTGGTCAAGGCTGGCGAAGTTATTGAAACCAAAGGCAAAAAGAAGATTGCCGGGAAACTTGAAGCGGCCAACAGTGAATTGATTGAAGCCAAGAGTGACGTCAGTACTTTCAAGGCGCGGGTTGAAGTACAACTCGATAAAGTCGAGAAAGTATTCGATGCGCGTGTTGCCAGTGCCTTGAATCGTATCGGCATTCCGTCTAAACATGACGTTGAGGCACTCTCTGCTAAGCTCGATGAGCTGACAGCATTGCTTGAACGTGTCGCGCGTAAACATTAAGGAGAACGGGATGGCTGGCAAAAAAATCACCGAAAAAGAAGGCAGCTCGTGGGCCGGGAAGATTGAAAAATATTCCCGCAAAATCTGGCTGGCTGGTTTAGGCGTGTACTCGAAGATCGATACTGACGGCAGCAAGCTCTTCGAGTCCCTGGTTAAGGACGGCGAGAAGGCCGAAAAACTCACCAAGACGGCGGTTGGCAAACAAGTCGATGCAGCCAAGGGTTCTGCCGAGTCCGCCAAGTCGCGCATCAGTGGCGTGAAGGAGCGGGCGCTGGGTAAATGGGATGAGCTGGAAGGGGCTTTTGACAAGCGCCTGAACAGTGCGATCTCGCGCTTGGGTGTGCCGAGCCGCAATGAAGTCAAGGCACTGCACAGCAAGGTCGACACCCTGACCAAACAGATCGAAAAACTCACCGGGGCCAAGGTTGCACCGGTGGCGACCAAGACCGCGGCGGCCAAGCCGGCCGCCAAGACTGTGGCCAAGCCACTGGTCAAGGCAGCGGCAAAAACCGTCGCCAAGCCCGCGGCTAAAACCGCGGCGGCCAAACCTGCTGCCAAGGCGGCCGTCAAACCGGTCGCGGCGAAAGCAGCAGCCAAGCCAGCTGCCAAATCGGCAGCCAAACCTGCGGCCAAGACTGCAGCAGCCAAACCAGCGGCCGCCAAGGCTGCGGCGAAACCGGCCGCCAAGCCTGCTGCGGCGAAAAAACCGGCCGTGAAAAAACCAGCCGCGCCCAAAGCCGCTGCACCGAAGGCGCCAACCGCAGCCGCCAAACCGGCGACCCCGGTGACGAGCACGGCGAACTCCGCCTCGGCTCCGACCCCGGTTGTCACACCGACGCCAGTGCCGGCTCCATCGACGCCTTCCACCCAGTCCTGATCGTCAGGGCACACCAAAACGCCCGGCCTGTGGAGGCCGGGCTTTTTTATGCAACACACATCCAATGTGGGAGCCTGCTCGCGATGGCTGTGGATCAGCCGCATCGATGTGATTGGCCTGCCCTGATCGCGAGCAAGCCCGCTCCCACAGTCAGTCGGGCTCTTCCAGGTATCGCAGAGCCAACCGCTCGGTTGCGCTCTTGATCGACGGGGGCAGGTGCGGCGCCACCAGCATCATGACCTGGTAGACCACCAGCCGAACGTCGCCCTCGCGGTCCAGGATCCGCTGGTAGTCCAGCGAGAACAGCAACGTCATGGTGATCTGCTCCACCAATTGCCCCAATGCCTGGGTGTCGCTGACCAGCAGTTCCTGGGCCTTGAGCTGCGCCAGTAATGAAGCCAGGGTTCGTTTCAGGGCGTTGAGCAATTGGCGGATGCCCTTGGCCAGTTTCGGCAGGCGCCCGGCCAGGTTCGACAGATCCTGGAACAGAAACCGGTACTGGGCCAGGCGCTCGACGATCAGGTGCAGGAAGAGCCAGTAGTCCTCCGGGGCCAGTTGCGCGTCGGCGGGCGGGTCCAGCAACGGCGCCAGCTCGGCCTGGAATCGCTCGAAAAGACCGAGGACCAGGGGTTCCTTGCCATGGAAGTGGTAATAGAGATTGCCCGGGCTGATGCCCATTTCGTTGGCAACTTCCAGGGTGGAAACGTTCGGCTCGCCCTTCTCGTTGAATAACTGCAGGGCACATTCAAGGATGCGGTCGCGGGTTTTCATCCGGTCTTCTTAATGATGGAGTCGTGCCTCGACCGACAATTCGGGCGCAGGGCCGGGTACTCAGCGCACGTGGACATAGGTCCCCGGTGCCGCTTCCAAGGGTGGATAATTCGCGTTGCCCAAGCTCATCTGGGTTTCGCGCTGGGCGCCGGAGCGTTCCTGGATCCAGCCCAGCCACTGTGGCCACCAGCTGCCATCGACGTGCTTGGCGTCGTAGTACCAGGCGCGTGGGTCGCTGCTCAGTTTCGGACTTTCGATGTGGTTGGCTTTCGGGTTGCCCGGTGGGTTGAGGATACTTTGTACATGGCCACTGTTGGACAGTACGAAGCGTCGTTCACCTCCCAGCAACAGCGTCGAGCGATACACCGCATCCCACGGCGTGATGTGGTCGTTGATACCCGCCACGCTGAAGCTGTCCACCGTGACTTTTTGCAGGTCGATCGGGGTGCCGCACACTTCCAGGCCACCAGGATGGGCGAGGGGGTTGTGCTTGAAGAACTCCAGCAGGTCGCCGTGGTAGGCCGCCGGTAGCCGTGTGCAGTCGTTGTTCCAGTAGAGGATGTCGAAGGCCGGCGGCTCCTTGCCGAGCAGGTAGTTATTGATGAAGTAGGTCCAGATCAGGTCGTTCGGCCGCATCCAGGCGAACACCCGGGCCATGTCGCGACCGTCGAGGATGCCTTTCTGGTAGGAGCGGCGCTTGGCGGCTTCCAGGGTTTGTTCGTCGATGAACAGCGTGGCCGGGCTGTCGATCTGGCTGTCCAGCAGGCTGACCAGATACGTGGCGCTGGCGACCCTGCGCTGTTGGCGCTTGGCCTGCAAATGGCCCTGCAGCGCGGCGATGGTGATGCCGCCGGCGCAGGCGCCCATCAGGCTGACTTCTCGGGCGCCGGTGATCGCCCGGCAGACGTTCATGGCCGCTTCGGTCGCCTCGACGTAGCTGGACAGGCCCCACTCACGATGGCGCACGTCGGGGTTGCGCCAACTGATGATGAAAACCTGCAAGCCATTCTTCAGGGCGTACTGGACGAAGCTGTTGGAAGGGCTCAGGTCGAAGATGTAGAACTTGTTGATTTGTGGCGGCACGATCAACAAGGGCTTGGCGTACTGTTTCTCGCTCATGGGCTTGTACTGGATCAGCTCCAGCAGTTCGTTGCGAAACACCACCGCGCCAGGTGTGGTTGCCAGGGTCTTGCCCACTTCAAAGGCGTGGGGCGTCACTTGTCGCGGCAAGCCGTCGTTGTGCAGCAGGTCGTCCATCAAGTGGCTGATGCCGCGAATCAGGCTGGTGCCGCCGGAGTTGAACAGCTCCTTGACCGCCAGCGGGTTGAGCAGGGTGTTGGACGGCGACACGGCGTCGTTGAGCAAGGCGAAGGCGAAGTGAGCGCGGGCCTGGTCATCCGGACTCATGCCGCACTCGTCGATCCAGCTCCTCACCTGGTTTTGCCAGCTCAGGTAGGCCTGCAGGCTGCGGCGATAGAAGGGGTTGAGTTCCCAGGTGGGGTCGGCGAAGCGCTTGTCGTTGGGGTTGGCGGGGTGCAGGGTTTCCCCCAGCAGCACGCGCCCCAACTGACTGCCGAGCTTCAACGCATGCCGGGCCGTGTGCACCGGGTTGCGCAAGCCGTGGACGGCTACGTTGCGCAAGGTGGCCAACAGGTCGCGGCCCCGCAGGCCGGTGACCGCGCTCTGTGCATTGATGAAGCTGGCGGGGACGGCCATGGAAGCCTTCGCCGGTTTGTCGCGCATGAGTCAACTCCTTCATCATCAGGCTAAAAACAAACACACCGAACCAGACAACATAGTCGCTGTTTCGGGTCGTTGCGCGATCCGGCGTCCTGCCAGGCGCAATCGGCGGTGTCAGCCGCCCTTCAGCGGCGAAGGATGCGGATGCATCACGGCGCGCTGGCGTTCTTCCTCCAGGAATTTCATGATGATCGGCGCCACGGCCTCGGCCCGGGTGATGAGGAACAGGTGGCCGTCATCGATGATGTGCAACTGGGCATTGGGGATGCGCCAGGCCAGCATGCGCATGTTGATCAATGGGATCAGTGGGTCGTCATCGCCGGCCAGTATCAGCGTCGGCTGGTGGATCTTGTGCAGCCAATGGATGCTGGTCCAGCCCAGGCCTGCGAACAGTTGCCAGTAATAGCCGAGCTTGCCGGCCGAACGGACCTTGGCCGCGTGGCTCGCCGCCAGCCCTGGGTTGCGGCGAAACGAGCCGCCGTAGATCAGTGGCGCGATGCGCATGACGTGGGAAGGCTGAATGTAGCGCCTGGGGCTTGCCATCATCCACAGGACTTTCGGTTTGCCTGGCACCATCACGGCCCCGGCGGCAGTGGCCGCCAGGACCAGTTTCTTGCAGCGTTCCGGGTAGTCGTAGGCGAACTGTTGGGCCAGGGCGCCGCCCCAGGACACGCCGATCACGTTCACCTGTCCGTAATCGAGGTAATCGAGCATCCGCGCGGTGAGCTTGGCCAGGCCGGGAAACCGATACGGCCGGCTGGGTGTCGACGAGCCACCGACACCGGGCACATCGAACGCGATGACCTCCAGGTCCGGGTCCAGGGCTTCGATGAACGGGAACACCAATTCGAGGTTGGCGCCGATGCCGTTGAAAATCAGCAGAGGCGTCAGGTGAGGCTTGCCGGGACGTACCGCGGTGCGCAAGGTCTGGCCATCCAGATCGACGGTACGGAAGATGTACGGTTGCGGCATGCTTCAAGCCCTGGGGTTAAAAGAGCAGAATGGCAGCTTCAAGCTTCAAGCTTCAAGTGGACAGCTTGAAGCTAGATGCTTTGAGCTTGCCGCTATCTTTCATGCACATACGTGCCGGGCGATGCCTCGCCGGCTGGATGGCTCTTGTTGCCCAGCACGGTGGGGGCTTTTTTCAGTTTGCCCGAGCGCTCGGCCTGCCAGGCCTGCCAATGCAGCCACCAGGAATCGGTGTGCTTGGTGGAGTTCTCCTGCCAGTCCTCGGCCTTGGCCGGCAGGTCGTCGCTGGTCATGTAGCGTGACTTGGGGTTGCCCGGCGGATTGAGGATGCTCTGGATATGACCGCTGCTCGACAGCACGAACTCTACCTTGCCGCCAAACAGTTGCGCGGACTTGTAGCAGGACTTCCACGGGGTGATGTGGTCGTTGGTCCCGGCCAGCGCAAAGATATCGGCGGTGACTTGCTTGAGGTCGATCGGCGTGCCGCACACTTCCAGTGCGTTGGGCCGTGTCAGCGGGTTGTTCTTGAACATCTCGATGAGATCGCCATGGAACGCCGCCGGCAGCCGGGTGGTGTCGTTGTTCCAGAACAGGATGTCGAACACCGGTGGTTCGTTGCCCAGCAGGTAGTTGTTGACCCAGTAGTTCCAGATCAGGTCGTTGGGGCGCATCCAGGCGAAGACCTTGGCCATGTCGCGGCCTTCGAGCACGCCGGCCTGGTAGGAGTGGCGCTTGGCGGCCTCCAGGGTCTGTTCATCGACGAACAAGGCCACGTCGGTGTCCAGGGTGGTGTCGAGCACGCTGACCAGCAAGGTCAGGGCGTTGACCTTTTTCTCGCCCAGGGCGGCGTAATGCCCCAGCAACGCGGTGCAGGTGATACCGCCCGAGCAGGCGCCGAGCATGTTCACGTCCTTGCTGCCGGTGATGGCGGTGACCACGTCCACCGCTTCCTTGAGCGCTTCGATGTAGGTCGACAAGCCCCATTCGCGCTGTTCCTTGGTGGGGTTGCGCCAGCTGATGATGAAGGTCTGCACATTGCTGCGCAGGCAGAAGCGCGCCAGGCTCTTGTCCGGGCTCAGGTCGAATACGTAGAACTTGTTGATCTGCGGCGGGACCACCAGCAGGGGACGCTCGTGGACCTGTTCGGTGATCGGGCGGTACTGGATCAGCTCCAGCACGTCGTTGCGAAACACCACGGCACCTTCGGTCACGCCCAGGCTCTTGCCGACCTCGAACGCGCCCATGTCTACCTGGCTGGGCATCCCGCCGTTGTTCACCAAGTCTTTCGCCAGGTGGGACAGGCCGTCCAGCAGACTCTTGCCACCGGTTTCGAAGAAGCGCTTGACCGCCGCCGGGTTGGCCATCGAGTTGGTCGGCGCCAAGGCCTCGGTCATCAGGTTGATCACGAAGTGCCCGCGGCTGATGTCCTGGGGAGACAGGTTGCTGTCGCCGACCCAGTCGTGCAGTTCCTTGCGCCACGCCAGGTAGGTTTGCATGTAGCGCTTGTAGAGCGGGTTCTGGCTCCAGGCCGGATCGTTGAAGCGACGGTCATCGCCAGCAGGTTGCAGCTCGGACTTGCCGAACAGGACCTTCCTGAGTTCGGCACCGAACTGGGCGACATGCTTGACGCTGTGCAGCGGTTGCTTGATGGTCTGGGCCAGCACCATTCGGGCGGAGGCCAGCAGGTCTTTGCGGCGCAAGCCGACGACAGGATTCAACCCCAGGGTATTCTCCGAGGCCTGGTATTTCAGGTCATCGTGGTTCTTGTTGCTCATCTACGACGCTCCATTGTCAGACGAGTACCCGGACCGTGCCATGGAGCCACACAACCCAATCCCAGGTACGCTGCTCGGGTGACCGTTAATTCCGCATCGTGATCAATGAGGAAATGTTTGCAAGGAACTCCCGGTTCCATTGCAGGTAACTTGCCAGTTCCATTGGTTACCCGAGTTTAATTTTTTTCGCAAGCAGGCCAGTCATTGACGTTGCCGCGCGGGCATTCAAGCAGATGAGTCTAGAAAATTCGCCCTAAAGCGCCAGCCCTTGAATTAGAGCATCAGCTTGACGACGGATTGGTCTGGGTCGCGGGTTTTCCCGGCTGCCTTGAGCTCGGCCAGATAATCGTTCCACAAGTCTTCCTGGCGCACCGCCAACTGGTACAGGTAGTCCCAGGTGAACAGTCCGCTGTCGTGGCCGTCGTCGAAGGTCAGTTTCAGTGCGTACTGGCCGGCCGGTTCGATCTTGCTCAGGCCGACGTTGAGCTTGCCGTACTGCAGGATGGGTTTGCCGTGGCCCTGGACCTCGGCGGAAGGCGAGTGCACCCGCAGGAACTCGGCGCGAAGGTGGTACTCCTCGTCCGGCGCGTATTTCAGCGTCAGGGTCTTGGAGGCTTTGTGCAGGTTGATGGCGGTGGGGAGTTTGGTCATGGGATCGTCGGTCTCGAGAAGCCTTGCGTGAACGGAATGTGGCGAGGGAGCTTGCTCCCGCTGGGGGCGAAGCCCCCCAAAAAAAAACGCGACAATCCGCATGATAAGCGGCGACCTCGTTTTTTTGGGGGCCGCTTCGCAGCCCAGCGGGAGCAAGCTCCCTCGCCACAGGAGCCTGCTCACACGTCGCGTGGCTTACAGGATATACCGCGACAGGTCCTCGTTCTGCGCCAACTCACCCAGGTGCCCGTTGACGTAGTCGGCATCGATGCGGATCGGCGCTTCGTCGTGTTTGCTCGCCAGGTCGCCGGCGCTGAAGGACACTTCCTCGAGCAGGCGTTCGAGCAGGGTGTGCAGGCGGCGCGCACCGATGTTCTCGGTCTTCTCGTTGACCTGCCAGGCGATCTGCGCCAGGCGCTTGATACCGTCGGGCGCGAACTCGATGTTCAGGCCTTCGGTCTTGAGCAGCGCGCAATACTGTTCGGTCAGGGAGGCGTGAGGTTCGCTCAGGATGCGTTCGAAGTCTTCCGGCGACAACGCCTTGAGCTCGACACGGATCGGCAGCCGGCCTTGCAGTTCCGGCACCAGGTCGCTCGGTTTGCTCAGGTGGAACGCACCGGACGCGATGAACAGGATGTGGTCGGTCTTGACCATGCCCAGCTTGGTGTTGACGGTGCAGCCTTCGATCAGCGGCAGCAGGTCGCGTTGCACGCCTTCGCGGGACACATCGGCGCCACCGACGTTGCCGCGCTTGGCCACCTTGTCGATTTCGTCGATGAACACGATGCCGTGCTGCTCGACCGCTTCCAGGGCCTTGGCCTTCAACTCTTCTTCGTTAACCAGGCGGCTGGCTTCTTCATCGCGCACCAGCTTCAGCGCTTCCTTGACCTTGAGCTTGCGGCTCTTCTTCTTGCCCTTGCCCATGTTGGCGAACAGGCTTTGCAACTGGTTGGTCATTTCTTCCATGCCCGGCGGCGCGGAAATGTCGACGCCGGCCATTTCGGCCACTTCGATCTCGATTTCCTTGTCGTCCAACTGGCCTTCGCGCAGGCGCTTGCGGAACAGCTGGCGGGTGTTGGAATCCTGGGTCGCGGCGGCGTCGGCGTTGAAGCCCATGCGCGCCGGTGGCAGCAGGGCGTCGAGGATGCGCTCTTCGGCGGCGTCTTCGGCGCGGTGGCGAACCTTGGTGATTTCCTGTTCGCGCAGCAGCTTGATGGCGGCGTCGGCCAGATCGCGGATGATCGACTCGACGTCGCGGCCGACGTAACCGACCTCGGTGAACTTGGTGGCTTCGACCTTGATGAACGGCGCGTTGGCGAGCTTGGCCAGGCGACGGGCGATCTCGGTTTTACCGACACCGGTCGGGCCGATCATCAGGATGTTCTTGGGGGTCACTTCGACGCGCAGTTCTTCAGGCAATTGCATCCGGCGCCAGCGATTACGCAGGGCAATGGCGACGGCGCGCTTGGCATCGTCCTGGCCGATGATATGGCGGTTGAGTTCGTGGACGATTTCGCGGGGAGTCATGGACATAGTAATTGGCGGTCCTCAAGCAAGAATGAGCCGTTGCACGAATGGCAGGCTTATTCCGCGAGGTCCTGCTCCTCAATGGTCTGGGTGTGGTTGGTGAAGACGCAGATGTCGCCGGCGATGCCCAGGGCAGTCTCGACGATTTCCCGGGCCGACAGGTCGGTCTTTTTCAACAGGGCGCTCGCGGCGGCCTGGGCGTAGGCGCCACCGGAACCCATGGCAATCAGGCCATCCTCGGGCTCAACGACGTCGCCGTTGCCGGTGATGATCAGGGACGCATCCTTGTTGGCGACCGCGAGCATGGCTTCGAGGCGGCTCAGGGAGCGGTCGGTACGCCATTCCTTGGCCAGCTCCACGGCGGCGCGGACCAGATGACCCTGGTGTTTCTCCAGCTGGCCTTCGAAACGCTCGAACAAGGTGAAGGCGTCGGCAGTGGCCCCGGCGAAGCCGGCGATGACCTCGCCGTGATACAGGCGACGGACTTTCTTCGCGTTGCCTTTCATCACGGTGTTGCCCAGTGAAACCTGGCCGTCGCCGCCCATGACGACTTTGCCATGACGGCGGACTGAAACGATGGTGGTCAAGGGAGAGTCTCCACGCAGCGGGGCGAAAATGCCCGGATGGAACTCATATGGGGGTGGTGCGGGGATTTTCAACTGCGGGGTGGGGGAGGGGACGAGCGGCATTCGGCATTTTCTGGTGCAGCGCTGTTGTGGCGAGGGAGCTTGCTCCCGCTGGGTTGCGTAGCAGCCCCAAAAAGCTTGGGAGCGCTGCGCGCTCCAGCGGGAGCAAGCTCCCTCGCCACAGTAGGTTATTGCCATCCATCGGTACCGCAGGATGCGGAAATCAGCGGCTCTGGCGTTGTTGTAACAACAAGTTGCTAAAACCACTGCCCGCCAGTTGTTTCTGGGCCTTGGTCAGCTCCTCGCGGTTGCTGAACGGGCCGACCAGTACCCGGTACCAGGTCTCGTCCTTCACCGTCCCGGACTCCACCGACACGGACTGGCCCAGCAGGATGATCTGCGCGCGCACCTTGTCGGCATCGGCTTCCTTGCGGAACGAGCCGGCTTGCAGGAAGAACTTGGTCACCGGCGCGGCCTTCTGCACCGGCGGGGCCGGTGGCGGCGTGATGCCGGCCAGTGCCGCCTGGGCCCGGGCAGTGTCGATTTTCGCTGCTTCGGCCGGGGTCACGGGGGCCGTGGGCACTTGCGGGGTCGGCAGGGTTTTCTCCGGCACGGCTTCGGGCGGCACGATGACTTCCGATTCCGGCAACAGGGTATAGAAGTCGTATTTCGGCTTCACCGGTTGCGTCGGGCTCGGCGGGGTCTTGTTGGCCTCGGCGATGCGCGTGGCTTTCTGCTGCTCTTGCTTGACGCGCTTGACGTCGTCGCCCTGGCCCGGCTCCAGCTTCATCAGAAACACGATGAAAGCGCCGACGGACAAGCCGATGGCCATCCACAACCAGCCCGGAACCGGCTTCTTGGCCGGGGGCTGGTAACGACTGGCGCCGCGTTTGGGTGCAGGTTTTTTCTTGGCGGCCAACTTACATGCGCTCCAGGGTTTCCAGGCCCAGCAGCTCCAGGCCCTGCTTGAGCGTACGCGCGGTCAGTGCCGCGAGGCGCAGGCGGCTTTGCGTCTGCAGCGGGGTATCGGCGCTGAGGATCGGGCAGTTCTCGTAGAAACTGGAGAACAGGCCGGCCACGTCATACAGGTACGCGCACAGGGTGTGCGGCGTGCCCTTGTCGGCAACGTTGTTCAGCACTTCGCCGAACTGCGCCAGCTTCGCGGCCAGCTCCTGTTCTTGAGGGGCCTCAAGCACGATCTGGCCGTCCACTTCGTCCAGGCCCTTGCCGAGCTTGCGGAACACGCCCGCCACGCGGGTGTAGGCGTACAGCAGGTACGGCGCGGTGTTGCCTTCGAAGTTGAGCATCAGGTCGAAGTTGAAGCTGTAGTCGCTGGTGCGGTGCTTGGACAGGTCGGCGTACTTCACCGCGTCGATACCCACCACCTTGGCGATCTGGCGCAGTTCGTCCTCGGCCAGGTCGGGGTTCTTGCCCTTGACCAGTGCGTAGGCGCGTTCCTGGGCTTCGGTCAGCAGGTCGATCAGCTTCACCGTGCCGCCGTCGCGGGTCTTGAACGGACGGCCGTCGGCGCCGTTCATGGTGCCGAAGCCCATGTGCTCCATGTCCATCGGACGGGTCACGAAGCCCGCCTGGCGCGCCACTTCGAAGACCTGCTGGAAGTGCAGCGCCTGGCGCTGGTCGACGAAGTACAGGACCCGATCGGCCTTGAGCACGCCGTTGCGGTAGCGCACGGCCGCCAGGTCGGTGGTGGCGTAGAGGTAGCCGCCGTCGGCCTTGACGATGATCACCGGCAGCGGCTCGCCGTCGGCGGTCTTGAACTGGTCGAGGAACACGCACTGGGCGCCGTTGCTTTCCACCAGCAGGCCCTTGGCCTTGAGGTCGTTGACCACGTTGATCAGGTCGTCGTTATAGGCGCTCTCGCCCATCACGTCGGCCATGGTCAACTTGACGTTCAGCAGCTCGTAGATCTTCTGGCAGTGGGACAGGGAAATGTCCTTGAACTTGGTCCACAGCGCCAGGCACTCGGCATCGCCGGCCTGCAGCTTGACCACCAGGCCACGGGCACGGTCGGCGAACTCGGGCGACTCGTCGAAGCGCTGCTTGGCGGCGCGGTAGAAGTTCTCCAGGTCCGACAGTTCATCGCTGGTGATCGGGTTTTCCTGCAGGTAAGCCATCAGCATGCCGAACTGGGTGCCCCAGTCGCCGACGTGGTTCTGGCGGATCACCGTGTCGCCGAGGAACTCCAGCACCCGGGCCACGCCGTCACCGATGATGGTCGAACGCAGGTGGCCGACGTGCATTTCCTTGGCGAGGTTGGGGGCCGAGAGGTCGACCACGGTGCGCTGCAACGGGCCGGCCTTGCGCACGCCGATGTGTGCGTCGGCCAGGGCCGCGTCCAGGCGCGAAGCCAGGGCCTGGGTGTTCTGGAAGAAATTGATGAAGCCGGGGCCGGCAATGTCGGCCTTGCTGACGTTTTCGTCCGAAGGCAGCGCCGCGATGATTTTCTCGGCCAGGTCACGTGGCTTCATGCCGGCCGGCTTGGCCAGCATCATCGCGATGTTGCTGGCGAAGTCGCCGTGGGTCTTGTCGCGAGTGTTTTCGACCTGAATCGCCGGCGACAGGCCTTCTGGCAACACACCTTCAGCGACGAGTTGGGTGATGGCTTGCTGGATGAGCTGGCGAATGGTGTCTTTCATGGTCTTCTCTTTCAACCGCAGGCGCGGCGGCGCTTCGATGCGCTGGTGGAAAAACTGGGCATTATCCGTGGCGAAGGCGGGCTTGCCAACTGTAGCGGGTCGGTTGGGGTTTTATCGTACCCACAGGGCCCGCTGCCACAGGGGCCCTGGTGTCAATACAAATCCACCGGGTCGACATCCAGCGACCAGCGAACGGCCCGGCCGCTGGGCATTTGTTCGAGCGCCAGCAGCCAGGCACTTAATAGACGATGCAAAGGCGCCCGGGCATTGGCCTGCAATAAAAGCTGCGCGCGGTAGCGTCCGGCCCGGCGCTCCATCGGTGCCGGTACCGGGCCCAGCAGTTCGACACCGGTGAGGTTCTGCTGCGCCAGCAAGCGTTCGGCTTCGCTGCAGGCTTCATCGAGAAAGCCTTCGGCCTGCCCCGGCTTGTGGGCTTCGGCCCGCAACAGCGCCAGGTGCGCGAACGGTGGCAAGCCGGCGCTGCGGCGTTCGCTCAAGGCCTGCTCGGCGAAGGCGAAATAGCCTTGTTCGGTCAGTTGAATCAGCAGGGGGTGCTCGGCCAGGTGGGTCTGGATGATCACCTTGCCCGGTTCTTCGGCCCGTCCGGCGCGGCCGGCGACTTGGACAATCAGTTGCGCCATGCGCTCGCTGGCGCGGAAATCACCTGAGAACAGCCCGCCGTCGGCGTCCAGGATCGCCACCAGCGTGACGCGGGGGAAGTGGTGCCCCTTGGCGAGCATCTGTGTGCCCACCAGGATGCACGGTTGGCCCTTCTGGATCGTGGCGAACAGCTGGTTCATCGCGTCCTTGCGCGACGTGCTGTCGCGGTCGACCCGCAACACCGGGTAATCGGGGAACAGGATGCCCAATCGCTCTTCGGCGCGTTCGGTGCCAGCGCCGACCGGACGCAAGTCCACCTTGCCGCACTGCGGGCAATGCCGGGGCACGCGTTCGACGTGGCCGCAATGGTGGCAGCGCAGTTCGCCGTGGCGTTGATGCACGGTCATCCGTGCGTCGCAGCGTTCGCAACCGGACATCCAGCCACAGTCGTGACACAGCAGGGTCGGGGCGAACCCGCGCCGGTTGAGGAACACCAGCACCTGTTGCCCGGCCGCCAGTGTCTGGCCGATGGCCTGTTGCATCGGCCCGGAAATACCGCTGTCCAGGGGGCGGCTTTTCACGTCCAGGCGCAGGAATCGCGGTTGCTTGGCGCCGCCGGCCCGTTCGTTGAGGCGTAGCAGGCCGTAGCGGCCGGTGTGGGCGTTGTGCAGGCTTTCCAGGGACGGGGTGGCCGAGCCGAGGACGATCGGAATGTTTTCCTGGCGGGCGCGTACCAGCGCCAGGTCGCGGGCGTGGTAGCGCAGGCCTTCCTGCTGCTTATACGAGCCGTCGTGCTCTTCGTCGATGATGATCAGGCCGGGATTCTTCATCGGTGTGAACAGCGCCGAGCGGGTGCCGATGATGATATCGGCCTCGCCGTCCCGGGCGGCGAGCCAGGCATCCAGGCGCTCGCGGTCGTTGACCGCCGAGTGCAGCAGGGCGATCCGGGCGTTGAAGCGCTGTTCGAAGCGCGCCAGGGTCTGTGGGCCGAGATTGATTTCCGGGATCAGCACCAGGGCTTGCTTGCCGGCTTCCAGGGTCTGGCGGATCAGTTGCAGGTAGACCTCGGTCTTGCCGCTGCCCGTGACGCCGGCCAGGAGAAAGGCGTGATAACTGTCAAAGCCGGCGCGAATCGCCTCGCAAGCGGCGCGCTGCTCGGCATTGAGCGGCAATTCCGGTTGGGCCAGCCAATGTTCGTGATGGGCGCCGATGGCATGCCGGCGGACTTCGACCTGGACCAAGTCCTTGGCCAGCAGCAGATCGAGGCTGTCCTTGCTGAGCATCAGTTTGCTCAGCAACTGATGAGCCACGCCGTGGGGATGCTGGGCGAGGGTGGCCAGTGCTTCGCGCTGGCGAGGGGCGCGGGCGATGCGCGGATCATCCAGCGAGGCGCCCGGTGCCACGGACCAGAACCGCTCCTGACGTGCCTCGGCCGGTTCGCCTTGGCGCAGCAGCACTGGCAAGGCCCAGCTCAGGGTGTCGCCCAGGCTGTGCTGATAATACTGGGACGTCCACAGGCACAGCTTGAACAGCGAGGCGGGCAGCGGCGCGGTGGCGTCGAGCAGCGCCAGGGCTGGCTTGAGCTTGTCGGCCGGCACCTCGCTGTGATCGGTAACTTCCACCAGGATCCCGATCATTTCCCGCCGGCCGAATGGCACGCGCAGGCGCATGCCGGGTTGCAGCCGGGCACGCGGGACACCGGCCGGGGCGCGGTAGTCGAACAGGCGGCGCAGGGGCGAGGGCAAGGCGAGGCGCAGGATGGCGTCGGGCACGCGGGGCAATCTCAATAAACAAGCATTGGGTGAGGCTGGCGCTGAATGTGGGAGCGGGCTTGAGGCCGGGAGCCTAGCAGACGGTTGGTGCAAGGCATAGCTTGCGCGAATGGCGATGTCTGGTAGAATCCGCGGCCTAATTACGTGCGGTATTCAACAATAGTGTTGGGTGGCGGCACGCTAGCCTGAGGAAAACACCATGAAAACCGATATCCATCCAGAATACCCAGTTGTTGCAGTAACCTGCAGCTGCGGCAACAAGTTCGAAACCCGTTCGACCTACGGCAAAGCCCTGGCGATCGACGTTTGCAACGAGTGCCACCCGTTCTACACCGGTAAGCAAAAGACTCTGGATACCGGCGGCCGCGTTCAGAAGTTCGCCGATCGTTTCGGTGCTTTCGGCGCGAAAAAGGCCTGAGGCTGATCATTTTGGATGGTCGTTACGACTGCTCCAGACTGATGAAAAAGGCGTCCCTTGCGGGCGCCTTTTTTATGTCTGCGATTTGGCTGCCCGGCGTCCAGGCGTTCTGTCCGTCACCGGGCGCCCTGGCGCCGGTCGCGGTGCAGCGCGTGGTGGATGGCGATACCTTGCGCCTGGCCGATGGTCGCAGTGTGCGACTGATTGGCCTGAATACGCCTGAATTGGGCCGGCAGGGCCGTTCCGACGAACCGTTTGCCGTAGTGGCGCGTAACCGCCTGCAAGCGCTGGTGAATGCCAGCAATGGGCGGGTCGGCCTGGCGCCCGGCAAAGACAGCAAGGATCACTACGGGCGCACGTTGGCCCATGTCTACGCCATCGACGGTACCAGCCTCGAAGCGCAGATGCTCGCCGAAGGGCTTGGATTTCAAGTGGCGGTTGCGCCGAACGTCGATTTGGTCGATTGCCTGCAAGCCGCCGAGCGGCATGCCCGACAGGCCGGACTGGGTGTGTGGCGCCAATCACCTGTACTGAAAGCGGAGCAGATAAACACGTCTGGCTTCGCCTTGCTCAGCGGTCGCGTGAGCCGGGTTGAGCGCAATCGCGGCGGTATTTGGATCGAATTGCAAGGCGTGGTTGTGCTGCATGTTGCGCCCAATGTCCTGTCGCAGTTCGACGTTTCCGCGCTGGAAGGGCTACAGGGTCAGCAAATTCAGGCCCGTGGCTGGGTCGTGGATCGTTCGCGACGAGGTGGCTTGAAGCCCGGACAGGCGCGCTGGATGTTGCCGTTGACTGATGCGGCGATGCTGAGCCGGGTTGCGCAATAAAAATTGTAGACATTAACGGCTGTGATTGTATGCATGTAACCCTTATGTTTCGCGGCTCTTGGCCCAAAGTCGTAGGGTAGGGCGCTTGACAGCGGTGACCGGTCAGTCTTGTGGGGACTTTGCGAGGCGCGTATCCTCGGCGGTCCGTCTGTCCAACACAGTAAAAGCGGAATGCCCACATGTCTGATCTGAAAACTGCCGCTCTCGAATATCACGCTAATCCTCGTCCAGGAAAGCTGAGTGTCGAGCTCACCAAGGCCACTGCTACTGCCCGCGATCTGTCGCTGGCCTACAGCCCCGGCGTAGCCGAGCCAGTACGCGAAATCGCTCGCGACCCTGAACTGGCCTACAAGTACACCGGCAAGGGCAACCTGGTTGCAGTCATTTCCGATGGCACCGCGATCCTCGGCCTGGGTAACCTCGGTCCATTGGCTTCCAAGCCGGTCATGGAAGGCAAGGGTGTACTGTTCAAGCGTTTCGCCGGTATCGACGTGTTCGACATCGAAGTCGACTCCGAAAGCCCGCAAGCCTTCATCGACACCGTCAAGCGCATCTCCATCACCTTCGGTGGCATCAACCTGGAAGACATCAAGGCACCTGAGTGCTTCGAGATCGAGCGCGCCCTGATCGAACAGTGCGACATTCCAGTGTTCCACGATGACCAGCACGGCACCGCGATCGTGACCGCCGCCGGCATGATCAACGCCCTGGAAATCGCTGGCAAAACCCTGCCGGAAGCCAAGATCGTCTGCCTGGGTGCCGGCGCTGCGGCCATCTCCTGCATGAAATTGCTGGTGAGCATGGGTGCCAAGATCGAAAACATCTTCATGGTTGACCGTACTGGCGTGATCCACTCCGGCCGTGACGACCTGAACCAGTACAAGGCTGTCTTCGCCCACGCGACCGACAAGCGCACCCTGGCGGACGCCCTGGACGGTGCTGACGTATTCGTCGGCCTGTCGGGTCCAAACCTGCTGAGCGCGGAGAACCTGCTGCGCATGGCGCCGAACCCGATCGTGTTCGCTTGCTCGAACCCGGATCCGGAAATCGCCCCGGAACTGGCTCACGCCACCCGCAACGACGTGATCATGGCCACCGGCCGTTCGGACTACCCGAACCAGGTCAACAACGTACTGGGCTTCCCGTTCATCTTCCGTGGTGCCCTGGACGTTCGCGCCAAGCGCATCAACGAAGAAATGAAGGTTGCCGCCGCCAACGCCCTGCGCGAGCTGGCCAAGCTGCCGGTGCCTCAGGAAGTGTGCGACGCCTACGGTGGCATCAAGCTGGAATTCGGTCGTGAGTACATCATTCCGAAGCCGATGGATGCCCGCCTGATCACCCTGATCTCCGATGCCGTGGCCAAGGCCGCTATCGAGACCGGCGTGGCCACCCTGCCGTATCCGAAGCACTACCCGCTCAAGAGCGTGGATGACGTCTTCAACGGCTAAGCCGTTGTAGCGCTTCAACAAAAAGCCCCGGTTCCTGTGAGCCGGGGCTTTTTTGTGCCTGCGGATTTTGTATGGCCACCACAAATCCCTGTGGGAGCCGAGCTTGCTCGCGATTGCAGTCTGGCATTCAACATCGAGGCAAGCTGACCCGCCGCCATCGCGAGCAAGCTGGGCTCCCACAGGGATGAGTGCCCGGTCAGAACAAATCGATCGGCGCCGCTTCGTCCGCCGGCAGCGGGCTGCCCGGTGCCGTGCCATTGCCCAGCTCATTGGCCGATGGCGGGGTGTCTTCGCTCTTGAACAGCTCGAAATACGCGCCTGGCGTGCCTGGGGTGGCGGCGCGACCGCTGACCGGGTCGACCCGCAAGCTGAGGATGCCTTCCGGCTCTGGCTGGGTATGAGGTGGCTTGTCCTTGAGGGCGGCACCCATGTAGCTCATCCAGATCGGCAGTGCCACGGTGCCGCCGAACTCACGACGCCCCAGGCTTTCGGGTTGGTCGAAACCGGTCCAGACGGTGGTGACGTAATCGGCGTTGTAACCCGAGAACCAGGCGTCCTTGGATTCGTTGGTGGTGCCAGTCTTGCCCGCCAGGTCGCTGCGGCCCAGGGCCAGTGCACGGCGGCCCGTGCCGAGCTTGATCACGTCCTCAAGCATGCTGTTGAGAATGTAGGTGGTGCGACCGTCGACGATGCGTTCGGCGATGGCCGGCGCTTGTGGCAGGCCTGGCGCGGTTGCGGCTTCGCCCGGTGTCGGGTTCACCGTGAACGTCGCCCCGGACGGCGCGGCGAGGCCGTCGCTGGCCTGCTCGCCCGCGGGAACCCGTGGCGGGTTGGCGACGAACAGCGTCTCGCCGTTACGGCTTTCGATCTTGTCGATGATGTACGGGGTGATCTTGTAGCCGCCGTTGGCGAAGGTGCTCCAACCCGTGGCGATTTCCATCGGCGTCAGGGTTGCGGTACCCAGGGCCAGGGACAGGTTGCGCGGCAAGTCCTGCTTGTTGAAGCCGAACTTGCCGATGTAGTCGATGGTGCGGTCCACGCCCAGCGCCTGGAGCAGGCGGATCGACACCAGGTTGCGCGACTTGTACAGCGCTTCGCGCAGGCGGATCGGGCCCAGGAAGGTGTTGGTGTCGTTCTTCGGTCGCCAGACCTTGTCCAGGTACTCGTCGACGAACACGATCGGCGCGTCGTTCACCAGGCTGGCGGCGGTATAGCCGTTGTCCAGGGCGGCGCTGTAGACGAAGGGCTTGAAACTCGAGCCCGGCTGCCGCTTGGCCTGCAGCGCGCGGTTGTAGTTGCTCTGCTCGAAGGCGAAGCCACCCACCAGCGAGCGGATGGCGCCGTTCTGTGGGTCGAGGGATACCAGCGCGCCTTGGGCGGCCGGGATCTGGCTGAACTTGAGGCTGTTATCCGCCTGGCGTTGCACCCGGATCAGATCCCCGACCTGGGCCACGTCCGACGGCTGCCGGGGCGCGGCACCCATGCTGTTGGTGTTGAGGAATGGCCGGGCCCATTTCATGCTGTCCCAGCTCACGTGCTCTTGCGACTCGCCGTTGCGGGTCAGGACCTTGACGCCGTCCTTGTCCACCGATGTGACGATCGCCGGCTCCAGGCCGCTGATGGCGCGCTGCTTGGTCAGCTCCAGGGCCCAGGCTTCCTTGGTCTTGCCTGGCAGGCGTGACTCGGGGCCGCGGTAGCCGTGACGCTGGTCGTAGGTCATCAAGCCTTCGTGCAGTGCGGTATTGGCCATTTCCTGCAGGTTGCTCGGCACCGTGGTGGTGACGCGGAAACCTTCGGTGTAGGCATCGCTGCCATAGCGCCCGACCATCTCGGCACGGGCCATCTCGGCAATGTAAGGGGCGTTCACTTCCGGGGTCGGTACGTGATAGCTGGCGTTCAAAGGCTCGTTGATCGCTGCGGTGTAGTCGGCCTCGCTGATCTTGCCCAGCTTGTACATGCGCCCCAGGATCCAGTCGCGTCGCTCTTTGCTGCGCGCCGGGTTGGCCAGTGGGTTGAAGCGCGACGGTGCCTTGGGCAGGCCGGCGATCATCGCCATCTGCGCCAGGCTCACATCGCGGATCGACTTGCCGTAGTAGACCTGCGCCGCCGCCTCGATGCCGTAGGCGCGGTTACCCAGGTAGATCTTGTTCACGTACAGCTCGAGGATCTCGTCCTTGGTCAGCTGCCGTTCGATTTGCAGGGCCAGGAGGATTTCAGTGGTCTTTCGCGAGAAGCTGCGTTCGCTGGTCAGGAAGAAGTTCTTGGCCACCTGCATGGTGATGGTGCTGCCGCCGGACTGGATATGCCCGCTCTTGACCAGTTGGCTGGCAGCGCGCATCAGGCTGCTGGGGTCGACGCCATAGTGGTTGGCGAAATTGTCGTCTTCAGCACTTAGTAACGCATTGATGAAATTGGGGGGAATGTCGGCGAACCGGATCGGTGTGCGGCGCATTTCGCCAAATTCGGCGATCAACTTGTTGTCGCTGCTGTACACCCGCAGAGGAATCTGCAACTGAATACTTCTCAGCGCCTCCACGGATGGCAATCCCGGACTAAGGTAAAGGAAAGCACCGCTCAGACCCAGGAGCAGTCCACAGAAAACGGCGACGATGGACCATCCGAAAAATTTCAGCAGACGAATCAAGGTTTTTGGATATCCAGGTAAAGAATGAAAAAGGGCCAGGTGCTGGAAAGGGCCCATGCTTGCAACGCGAAAAAAAACGCTGGGCATTATAAGCATTTTTTTTCGTCAGGCATGCCCTCCGGCCGTCCGTCGGACCGGAGCGATTGAACGCAATGCGTATTAGAGAGTCCGTAACTCACGGATAGTCATAGGGAATTGGTAGTGCTACGACTCTTCAATAAAAAAGCCCATGCGCTTTTGGGGATCGACATCAGTTCGACGTCGGTGAAACTGCTCGAGTTGAGCCGTCAGGGCGACCGCTATCGCGTCGAGTCCTACGCGGTCGAACCGTTGCCGCCTAACGCCGTGGTCGAAAAGAACATCGCCGAGCTCGAAGGGGTGGGCCAGGCCTTGTCGCGCGTGCTGGCCAAGGCCAGGACGACCGTGCGCGCCGTGGCCGTGGCCGTGGCGGGTTCGGCGGTGATCACCAAGACCATCGAGATGGATGCCGGGTTATCCGACGACGACATGGAAAACCAGCTCAAGATCGAGGCCGACCAGTACATCCCCTATCCGTTGGATGAGGTGGCCATCGATTTTGAAGTCCAGGGGGTGTCGCCGCGCAGCGCCGAGCGGGTCGAAGTGCTGCTGGCTGCCTGTCGCAAGGAAAACGTCGAGGTGCGCGAGGCCGCGCTGGCCCTGGCCGGGCTGACCGCCCGGGTGGTCGATGTGGAAGCCTATGCACTTGAACGCGCCTTTGGCCTGCTCGCCCGGCAACTGGCTGCCTCCCAGGAGCGCCTGACCGTAGCGGTCATCGACATCGGCGCCACCATGACCACCCTCAGCGTGCTGCACAACGGGCGCATCATCTACACCCGCGAACAATTGTTCGGCGGTCGCCAGCTCACCGAGGAAATCCAGCGCCGCTATGGCCTGACGCCGGAGCAGGCGGGGCTGGCGAAGAAGCAGGGCGGGCTGCCGGACGACTACGGTGCCGAAGTGCTGCAACCGTTTCGCGAAGCGCTGGTCCAGCAGGTGTCGCGCTCGTTGCAGTTTTTCTTCGCGTCGGGCCAATACAGCGCGGTCGACCACATCCTGTTGGCGGGCGGCACCGCCTCGGTCACCGGCCTGGACCGGCTGATCGAGCAACGTCTGAATACGCCGACGCAGGTGGCGAACCCGTTCACCAACATGGCCCTGAGCAGCAAAGTCAATGCCGGGGCGCTGGCCAGTGATGCGCCAGCGCTGATGATCGCCTGTGGGTTGGCCCTCAGGAGTTTCGACTGATGGCACGGATCAACCTTCTTCCCTGGCGCGAGGAACTGCGTGAAGAGCGGCGCAAGCGCTTTCTGCTGGCATTGACGGGGGCGGTGGTCGCGGCCGTCGGCGTGACGCTGATTGCAGTCCAGTCCCTCCACAGTGCCATCGACCATCAAATGGCGCGCAACGCTCATGTCACCGAGCAGATTGCCGTGCTGGACGAACGCATCAAGCAGATCAGCGAGTTGAAAGCCCGTCGCCAGCAACTGGTGGAGCGCATGCGTATCATCCAGGATCTGCAGGGCAACCGGCCCATCAGCGGGCGCATTTTCGATCAATTGGCGAGAACCCTGCCCGATGGTGTGTATTTCACCGAAGTGAAAATGGAAGACCGGATGCTCTCCATCAAGGGCGTGGCGCAATCGAACCACCGGGTTTCCGACCTGATGCGCAACCTCGACGCATCGGACCTGTTCGACGCCCCGAGCCTGACGGAGGTCAAGGCCGCCACGGCCGGGCAGCCTGACCAGGCCAACGTCTTCCAGCTGACGGTGCGCCAGACCCACCCGGTCGATGCACAGGAGGCGCAATGAAACCAGGAGAGTGGTTCGACGCGCTGCGCAAGATCAATTTCAGCGACCTGGACACCGGCAACCTGGGCTCCTGGCCGGCGCCGGTCAAATGGCTGGCCGGTGTCCTGCTGGTAATACTGGTGCTGGGGCTGGGCTACAACTTTGCCTTGAGTGACCTGGAAGACCAGTTGCAGCAGGTGCGTGAGGAGGAAAACACCCTCAAGGCGCAATTCGAGGGCAAGGCCCACATGGCGGCGAACCTGGAGCGTTACACCGAGCAGATGAAGCAGATGGAAACGTCCTTCGGTGTGCTGTTGCGGCAGTTGCCCAGCGACACCGAAGTGCCAGGTCTGTTGGAAGACATCACGCGCACAGGCCTGGGGAGCGGCCTGGAGTTCGAAGAGATCAAGCTGCTGCCGGAAGTCACCCAACCCTTCTATATCGAGCTGCCGATCCAGATCACCGTGACCGGCGGCTACCACGACCTGGCGACGTTCGTCAGCGGTGTGGCCGGGCTGCCCCGGATCGTCACGCTGCACGATTTCGAGATCGGGCCGATGGAGCCGGAGGCCGGGGCGAAGTTGCGCATGAGCATCCAGGCCAAGACCTACCGCTATAACGAGCAGGAGGTGCAGCCATGAAGCCGGCCTGCCGTATTTGCCTGTTGGCGGGGCTGGTGGCGTTGGCGGGGTGCAACAACGACAACGGTTTCAGCGACCTGGACGCCTACATGAACGAGGTGCGCTTGCGACCGCCCGGCAAGATCGAGCCGACGCCGACGTTCAAGCCCCAGGAAACCTTCACCTACAGCGCCGCCAACCTGCGCAGCCCGTTTTCCCGGCAAGTCCGGGTGGACCAGGCTGGCCACCAGCAGGGTTCGCGCAATGTCCGGCCTGACCCCAACCGGGTCAAGCAGTACCTGGAAGGCTTCAACATCGAGCAGTTTGAAATGGTCGGTACGCTCTCCAATGCCAGTGGCTCCTTCGCGCTGCTGCGCGGTGCTGGCGGGGTGCATCGGCTCAAGGTGGGTGACTACCTGGGGCGCAACGATGGGCGGATCGTCGCGATCAGCGCCACTCAGGTCGATGTGGTCGAAATCGTGCCCGACGGCGAAGGCGCCTGGCTGGAGCGGCCACGGACCATTACTTTGAAAGAGCACTCATAGTGGAAGTCGAACAATGAACAGGATTTTTTCTGCCCTCGGTATTTCGCTATGGATAGCGCTGGTGTCGCCGATGGTTCTTGCGGCCAGTTTGAAGACGTTGGATGTCGCGGCGCTGCCGGGGGACCGTGTCGAGTTGAAGCTCACCTTCGACGGACCGCCGCCCACGCCCAAGGGCTATACCACCGAGCAGCCGGCGCGGATCGCCCTGGACCTGCCCGGGGTCACCAGTCAATTGGCCAGCAAGCGCCATGACCTGGGTGGCGGCAATGCGCGCAGCGCCACCGTGGTCGAGGCGGGAGACCGTACCCGCGTGATCATCGGTCTCACGCAACTGGCGCCGTATAACACTCGAATCGAAGGCAACAGCCTGTTTGTCGTAGTGGGCAAGGGGGCGGCGCCGAGGGCTGCGACGCCGACCCCGGCGCCACGCCAGGCGGTCGCCAGCGCTGCGCCTGCGAGGGCTGGCGCGTCAGTGGGCAAGGCGATCCGGGGCGTGGATTTCCAGCGTGGGACGCAGGGTGAAGGCAATGTCGTGATTGACCTGTCTGACCCCGCCATTGCCCCGGATATCCAGGAGCATGAGGGCAAGATCATCCTCAACTTCCCCCGGACCCAGTTGCCCGAACCGCTGCGGGTACGGCTGGACGTCAAGGATTTCGCCACCCCGGTGCAATTCGTCAATGCCAGCGCCGGCGCCGATCGGGCGACCATCAGCATCGAACCCAGCGGCACCTACGATTACTCCACCTTCCAGACCGACAACAAACTGACCGTCAGCGTCCGGCCAATGACCGTCGAGGACCTGCAAAAGCGCAACACCGATCGCGCTGCCTACAGCGGTGAAAAACTCTCCCTGAACTTCCAGGACATCGAGGTGCGTTCGGTCCTGCAACTGATCGCCGACTTCACCAACCTGAACCTGGTCGCCAGTGACACCGTGCAGGGCGGCATCACCCTGCGCTTGCAGAACGTGCCCTGGGACCAGGCGCTGGACCTGGTGCTCAAGACCAAGGGGCTGGACAAGCGCAAGGTCGGCAACGTGCTGCTGGTGGCCCCGGCCGATGAAATCGCGGCGCGCGAGCGCCAGGAGCTGGAGTCCCAGAAGCAGATAGCCGACCTGGCGCCCTTGCGTCGCGAGCTGTTGCAGGTCAACTACGCGAAGGCCGCCGACATCGCCAAGCTGTTCCAGTCGGTCACCAGTGCCGAGGCGAAGGCGGACGAACGCGGCACGATCACTGTCGATGAGCGCACCAACAACATCATCGCCTACCAGACCCAGGATCGGCTCGACGAGCTGCGTCGAATCGTCGCGCAACTGGATATCCCCGTGCGCCAGGTGATGATCGAGGCGCGGATCGTCGAGGCCAACGTCGACTACGACAAGAGCCTGGGGGTGCGCTGGGGCGGTTCGGTGCAGAACAAGGGGAACTGGAATTCTTCCGGGGTCACCACGGGCAGCTCCACCACCATTGGCACGCCGGGCAGTACCAGCACCAACCAGCCCTTCGTCGACATGGGCGCCGCAGGCAACACCTCGGGCATCGGCATCGCGTTCATCACCGACAACGTGTTGCTCGACCTTGAGCTGACGGCCATGGAGAAGACCGGCAACGGGGAAATCGTCTCGCAGCCCAAGGTGGTGACCTCCGACAAGGAGACCGCCAAGATCCTCAAGGGTACGGAAATTCCCTATCAGGAAGCCAGTTCCAGCGGTGCCACGTCGGTGTCGTTCAAGGAGGCTTCGCTGTCGCTGGAGGTGACGCCGCAAATCACCCCGGACAACCGCATCATCATGGAGGTCAAGGTCACCAAGGATGAGCCGGACTACCTGAACAAAGTCCAGGAAGTGCCGCCGATCAAGAAGAACGAAGTCAACGCGAAGGTGCTGGTCAACGACGGCGAGACCATTGTGATTGGCGGGGTTTTCTCAAATACTCAGAGCAAGGTCGTAGATAAGGTGCCATTTCTTGGCGATGTGCCGTATCTTGGCCGCCTTTTCCGGCGTGATGTGGTCTCGGAGAAAAAATCCGAGCTGTTGGTATTCCTCACTCCGCGTATCATGAATAACCAGGCGATTGCTGTGAGTCGTTGATTCTGTGCGAAATTTGATTCTTGTTGGGCCGATGGGCGCTGGAAAAAGCACCATCGGCCGTTTGCTGGCCAAAGAGCTGCGCCTGCCGTTCAAAGATTCCGACAAGGAAATTGAATTGCGCACGGGCGCCAATATCCCATGGATCTTCGACAAGGAAGGCGAGCCAGGCTTTCGGGACCGAGAGCAGGCGATGATCGCCGAGCTTTGCGCGTCCGACGGCGTGGTGCTGGCCACGGGGGGCGGCGCGGTGATGCGCGAAGCCAACCGTCAGGCGCTGCATGCGGGCGGACGAGTGGTCTACCTGCATGCGTCCGTCGAGCAGCAGGTCGGCCGTACCGCACGTGATCGCAACCGACCGCTGCTGCGTACCGCCGATCCGGCCAAGACCCTGCGGGACCTGCTGGCACTGCGTGATCCGCTGTACCGGGAGATAGCCGACCTGGTGGTGGAAACCGATGAGCGGCCGCCACGGATGGTCGTGCTGGATATTCTCGAACGGTTGCAGCAATTGCCTCCCCGTTAATGCGCCTGGCGAAATGCGCTATCCTCGACGTCCCGTCATGGCCCGCTTGGGTCGTGGCGAATAGCCATTGAATGGCGTCAGGGCAGGCACCGTGGATTTTCGTTAATTGCAGGCAGGACGCCTGATTCCATCTTCACTGTGGGGACACATGCAGACACTTAAGGTCGACCTGGGCGAGCGCAGCTACCCGATTCACATTGGCGAAGGCTTGCTGGACCAGCCCGAACTGCTGACGCCGCATATTGCCGGGCGGCAAGTGGCGATCATCTCCAATGAAACCGTCGCACCTCTGTATCTGGAACGCCTGGCCCGCAGCCTGTCGGCCTTCTCGGTGATTTCCGTGGTGTTACCCGACGGCGAAGCCTTCAAAACCTGGGAAACCCTGCAACTTATTTTCGACGGGCTGCTGACCGCACGGCATGATCGCCGCACGACGGTGGTCGCCTTGGGCGGGGGCGTGATCGGCGACATGGCCGGTTTTGCAGCCGCCTGCTACCAGCGCGGCGTCGATTTCATCCAGATTCCCACCACGCTGCTGTCGCAGGTCGATTCGTCGGTGGGCGGCAAGACCGGGATCAACCATCCGCTGGGCAAGAACATGGTCGGCGCCTTCTACCAGCCCAACGTGGTGCTGATCGACACCGCGACCCTCAAGACGTTGCCGGCGCGGGAACTGTCGGCGGGGCTGGCGGAAGTCATCAAGTACGGGCTGATCTGCGACGAGCCGTTCCTGGGTTGGCTCGAAGAGAACGTCGACCGCCTGCGTGCGCTGGATCCGGTGGCATTGACCTACGCCATCGAGCGCTCCTGCGCCGCCAAGGCTGCCGTGGTCGGTGCCGACGAGCGCGAATCGGGCGTACGCGCCACGCTCAACCTGGGCCACACGTTTGGCCACGCCATCGAAACCCACATGGGCTACGGTGTCTGGCTGCACGGCGAGGCCGTGGCAGCCGGCACGGTCATGGCCCTCGAAATGTCCACCCGCCTGGGCTGGATCAGCGAGCAGGAGCGTGACCGCGGCATTCGCCTGTTCCTGCGCGCCGGGCTGCCGGTGGTTCCGCCGGCCGAAATGAGCGAGGCGGACTTTCTCGAACACATGGCAATCGACAAGAAAGTGATCGACGGTCGCCTGCGCCTGGTGCTGCTGCGCCACATGGGCGAAGCGGTGGTGACCGACGATTATCCGAAAGAGGTTCTACAGGCCACGCTGGGCGCGGACTACCACGCCCTGGCTCAGCTTAAAGGTTAATAAGATTCCGATGACTAGTTTGCATGCCGACGAGGCTTTCCTCGGCCATTTCCAGTTGAGTCACGACCCTTTCGCTCCACGGGTCCCCGGCTTCAAATTCTTCCCCGCCCAGCGCAAGCCGGTGCTGGGCCAGCTGCATCACCTGGCCCGCTACAGCCAGTTGCTGCTGGTGGTCACCGGTCCCCAGGGCAGCGGCAAGACCCTGCTGCGCCAGGCCCTGGTGGCCAGCACCAACAAGCAATCGGTGCAGAGCGTGGTGGTCTCGGCCCGTGGTGCCGGCGATTCGGCCGGCATATTGCGCCAGGTCGCCCAGGCACTGAACGTTGCCCAGGCTGAAGTCGGTGCGATTCTCGATCAGATCGTGCAACTGGCGCTGACCGGACAGGAGGTCTACCTGCTGGTGGACGATGCCGAGCAGCTCGACGAGTCGGCGCTTGAAGCCCTGCTGGCTTTGGGAGCCGGTGCGCCGGAAGGTCGGCCCCATGTGTTCCTGTTTGGCGAGTCGTCGCTGATCGCCGACCTGGACCAGCTGGAGCTTGAGGAAGAGCGCTTCCACGTCATCGAACTGGCGCCCTACACCGAGGAAGAAACCCGGGAATACCTGGCCCAGCGCCTGGAAGGTGCTGGCCGGGGTATCGAACTTTTTACCGCCGATCAGATCTCTGAGATTCACGAAGGCGCAGGTGGTTGGCCTGGCAATATCAACCAGGTCGCCCGCGATGCCCTGATCGAAGTCATGATTGCCAGCCGCTCAGCGGTGAAGCGTCCAAGTATGGGGTTCAACATGCCGAAGAAACACGTATTGGCGATATCCGCCGTGGTCGTGGTCGCGGTTGCCGCCGCCTGGCTGATGCCGGGTCGCAACAAGACGCCTGCCACAGGTACGCCTGCCAACGAACAGGCCCAGCTGCCCCTCGGTCAGGGCTCGCCGAAACCCAACGGCGGTGCGCCAGCGGTGGAATTTGCCGGCAACACCCAGCCGATGCCGCTGCCGCTGGTCGGTCAATCCCAGCCGGTCATGCGCGGGCCACTGGCCGAAGCGGCCGGCGGTATCACCGAAGGCGACGACGGGACCGCTCCACCGATCGATGACAGCAGCGACACGCCGCCGACCGTGACCACGACGGCGCCGCCTGCCGGTGTGCCGGCCGGTCCGGCGCCAACACCTGTCCCTGTTCCGGCCGCCAGGCCGACCCCGGCAGCGCCTGCCAAGCCGACTCCGGCGCCCACCCAGGTCGCAACCGCCAAGCCAGCCCCGGCGCCTGCCCCTGCGGCCAAGCCTGCGCCAGCCCCGGCGGCGAAACCGGCTGCACCGGCCAAGGCCACAGGCGGCAGCTGGTACGCCGGCCAGGCACCGGGCAACTACGTGGTGCAGATCCTGGGCACGAGCTCCGAAACCGCTGCGCAGAACTTCGTCAAGGAGCAGGGCGGCGAGTACCGCTATTTCAAGAAAGTGCTCAACGGCAAGCCCCTCTATGTCATCACCTACGGCAGCTTCGCCAACCGTGATGCAGCTGTTTCCGCCATCAAGGCCTTGCCAGCGAAGGTTCAGGCTGGTAAACCTTGGCCTCGTACTGTCGCCAGCGTCCAACAGGAACTGGCAGCAACTCGCTGAAGATTCGGCGGCCTTACCCAGGCCGCCTCTCCCGGCAACCTCAACATTTCCGCAGGGACGGGCGACCTTTCAGGCCGCGCGCCTTGTGGTGTCTGCGTCACAGTAGCGTTTGAGTCGTGCGGTCGAACCCAAAAAAGTTTTGACTAGCACAGCATATAGCTTTAAACCTTTCATAAATGCGACATGGATTTACGACTATTCGTCGTCAAATTTGTGGGGCTTTGTGTCGGTGTGTACAATGACCTCCCTTTTGCTCCCGCAAAGCTGGCGTACGTTCGGCGCGGAATGCAACGGGTTGAATTGAAAAGAAATTTGTCTCGATAAGAGGCAGCCTGGTGAGAAAGTGTCTATGAAAGCAGGTCTGTACCAACCCGATGAATTCAAGGATAACTGCGGTTTCGGCCTGATTGCCCATATGCAGGGCGAGCCCAGTCATACCCTTTTGCAAACGGCCATCGAGGCCCTGACCTGCATGACCCACCGCGGTGGGATCAACGCCGACGGCAAGACCGGTGACGGTTGCGGCTTGCTGATTCAAAAGCCTGACGAGTTCCTGCGAGCCATTGCCCAGGAAACGTTCGGCGTGACCCTGCCCAAGCAGTACGCTGTGGGCATGGTGTTTTTCAACCAGGACCCGGTGAAGGCACAAGCCGCTCGCGAGAACATGAACCGCGAGATCCTCGCCGCTGGCCTGCAACTGGTCGGCTGGCGCCAAGTGCCGATCGACACCAGTGTCCTCGGTAGCCTGGCCCTGGCTCGCCTGCCGCAGATCGAACAGGTGTTCATCGCCGGCGAAGGTCTGAGCGACCAGGAAATGTCGATCAAGCTGTTCAGCTCCCGTCGTCGCTCGTCCGTGGCCAACGCCGCCGACACCGACCACTACATCTGCAGCTTTTCCAACAAAACCATCATTTATAAAGGCCTGATGATGCCGGCGGACCTCACCGCCTTCTATCCAGACCTGAACGATGAACGCTTGAAAACCGCTGTCTGCGTGTTCCACCAGCGTTTCTCGACCAACACCCTGCCAAAATGGCCGTTGGCCCAGCCGTTCCGTTTCCTCGCCCACAACGGCGAGATCAACACCATCACGGGCAACCGCAACTGGGCCCTGGCCCGTCGCACCAAGTTTGCCAACGACCTGATGCCGGACCTCGAAGAGCTCGGGCCGCTGGTCAACCGCGTGGGTTCGGACTCCTCGAGCATGGACAACATGCTCGAACTGATGGTAACCGGCGGCATCGACCTGTTCCGTGGCGTGCGCATGCTGGTGCCGCCAGCATGGCAGAACGTCGAGACCATGGACCCGGACCTGCGGGCCTTCTACGAATACAACTCCATGCACATGGAGCCGTGGGACGGTCCGGCCGGTATCGTCATGACCGACGGTCGCTATGCCGTGTGCCTGCTCGACCGTAATGGTCTGCGCCCGGCCCGTTGGGTCACCACCAAGAACGGTTTCATCACCCTGGCTTCGGAAATCGGCGTCTGGAACTACCAGCCCGAGGACGTCATCGCCAAGGGCCGTGTCGGCCCGGGCCAGATCTTCGCCGTGGACACCGAGACCGGCCAGATCCTCGACACCGACGCCATCGACAACCGGCTCAAGTCCCGTCATCCGTACAAGCAATGGCTGCGCAAGAACGCCCTGCGCATCCAGGCGACCATGGAAGACAACGACCATGGCTCGGCTTTCTACGACGTCGACCAGCTCAAGCAGTACATGAAGATGTACCAGGTGACGTTCGAGGAGCGCGACCAGGTATTGCGTCCGCTGGGCGAGCAGGGCTACGAAGCGGTCGGCTCCATGGGTGACGACACGCCGATGGCCGTGCTGTCGCAGCGTGTGCGCACGCCATACGACTATTTCCGCCAGCAGTTCGCCCAGGTGACCAACCCGCCGATCGACCCGCTGCGCGAAGCGATCGTGATGTCCCTGGAAATCTGCCTGGGTGCCGAGCGCAACATTTTCCAGGAATCGCCGGAACATGCTTCGCGCGTGATCCTCAGCTCGCCGGTCATTTCCCCGGCCAAGTGGCGCTCGCTGACCAACCTCGACCGTCCGGGCTTCGCACGCCAGGTCATCGACCTGAACTACGACGAGAGCGTCGGCCTCGAAGCGGCGATCCGCAACGTCGCCGATCAGGCTGAAGAAGCCGCACGCGCCGGTCGCACCCAGATCGTGCTCAGCGACCGTCATATCGCTCCGGGCAAGCTGCCGATCCACGCCTCGCTGGCCACCGGTGCGGTGCACCATCGCCTGACCGAAAAAGGCCTGCGCTGCGACTCCAACATCCTGGTGGAAACTGCCACCGCCCGCGATCCGCATCACTTTGCGGTGCTGATCGGTTTCGGTGCCTCGGCGGTCTATCCGTTCCTGGCCTACGAAGTGCTGGGTGACCTGATCCGTACCGGTGAAGTGCTGGGTGACCTCTACGAGGTGTTCAAGAACTACCGCCGGGGCATCACCAAGGGCCTGCTCAAGATCCTGTCGAAGATGGGCATCTCGACCATCGCCTCGTATCGCGGTGCGCAACTGTTCGAAGCCATCGGCCTGTCCGAAGAAGTCTGCGAGCTGAGCTTCCGTGGTGTGCCGAGCCGCATCAAGGGGGCGCGCTTCGTCGACATCGAAGCCGAACAGAAAGCCTTGGCGGCCGAAGCCTGGAGCCCGCGCAAGCCGATCCAGCAAGGCGGCTTGCTGAAGTTCGTCCACGGTGGTGAATACCACGCCTACAACCCGGACGTGGTCAACACCTTGCAAGCAGCTGTGCAGCAGGGCGACTACAGCAAGTTCAAGGAATACACCGCGCTGGTGGACAACCGTCCGGTGTCGATGATTCGCGACTTGCTCAAGGTCAAGACCCTCGACACGCCGCTGGACATCAGTGAAGTGGAACCGCTGGAATCGGTGCTCAAGCGCTTCGACTCCGCCGGTATCTCCCTGGGCGCCTTGTCCCCAGAGGCCCACGAAGCCCTGGCCGAAGCCATGAACCGCCTCGGTGCGCGTTCCAACTCCGGTGAAGGCGGCGAAGACCCGGCGCGCTACGGCACCATCAAGAGCTCGAAAATCAAGCAAGTGGCCACCGGCCGTTTCGGCGTGACGCCGGAATACCTGGTCAATGCTGAAGTGCTGCAGATCAAGGTGGCCCAAGGCGCCAAGCCTGGCGAGGGCGGCCAGTTACCGGGTGGCAAGGTCAACGGCCTGATCGCCAAGCTGCGCTACGCGGTACCGGGCGTGACCCTGATCTCGCCACCGCCGCACCACGACATCTATTCGATCGAAGACTTGTCGCAGTTGATCTTCGACCTCAAGCAGGTCAACCCGCAGGCGCTGGTCTCGGTGAAACTGGTGGCGGAAGCCGGCGTTGGCACCATCGCCGCTGGCGTCGCCAAGGCCTATGCCGACCTGATCACCATCTCCGGCTACGACGGCGGCACGGGTGCTTCACCCCTGACCTCGATCAAATACGCCGGCGCTCCATGGGAGCTCGGCCTGGCCGAAACCCACCAGACCCTGCGCGGCAACGACTTGCGCGGCAAGGTCCGGGTGCAGACCGACGGCGGCCTGAAAACCGGCCTGGACGTGATCAAGGCAGCCATTCTCGGCGCCGAGAGCTTCGGCTTCGGCACGGCGCCGATGATCGCCCTGGGCTGCAAATACCTGCGTATCTGCCACCTGAACAACTGCGCCACCGGCGTGGCGACCCAGAACGAGAAGCTGCGCAAGGATCACTACATCGGGACCGTCGACATGGTGGTGAATTTCTTCACCTACGTGGCCGAGGAAACCCGTGAGTGGCTGGCGAAGCTGGGCGTGCGCTCGCTTGGCGAACTGATCGGCCGTACCGACCTGCTCGAAGTGATCGAAGGCCAGACCGCCAAGCAGCATCACCTGGATCTGACCCCGTTGCTGGGCAGTGACCTGATTCCGGCGGACAAGCCACAGTTCTGCGAAGTCGACCGCAACCCGCCGTTCGACAAGGGTGAGCTGGCCGAGAAGATGGTCGACCTGGCCGCTTCGGCGATCAACGACCTGAGCGGCGCCGAGTTCAGCCTGGACATCTGCAACTGCGACCGTTCCATCGGTGCACGGATCTCCGGCGAAATCGCGCGCAAGCACGGCAACCAGGGCATGGCCCATGCGCCGATCACCTTCCGCTTCAAGGGCACTGCCGGTCAGAGCTTCGGCGTCTGGAACGCCGGTGGCCTGAACATGTACCTTGAAGGCGATGCCAACGACTACGTGGGCAAGGGCATGACCGGCGGCAAGCTGGTCATCGTTCCGCCCAAGGGCAGCGTCTACCGGACCCAGGACAGTGCCATCATCGGCAACACTTGCCTGTACGGCGCCACGGGCGGCAAGCTGTTCGCCGCCGGCACCGCGGGCGAGCGTTTTGCCGTGCGTAACTCCGGCGCCCACACTGTGGTGGAAGGCACCGGCGATCACTGCTGCGAGTACATGACCGGTGGTTTTGTCTGTGTACTGGGCAAGACCGGTTACAACTTCGGCTCTGGCATGACCGGCGGTTTCGCCTACGTGCTCGACCAGGACAACACCTTCGTTGACCGGGTCAACCACGAACTGGTGGAGATCCAGCGGATCAGCGGCGAGGCGATGGAAGCCTACCGTAGCCATCTGCAACGCGTACTGGATGAGTATGTCGAGGAAACCGACAGCGAGTGGGGTCGTGAACTCGCGGAAAACCTCGATGACTACGTGCGGCGTTTCTGGCTGGTCAAGCCCAAGGCGGCCAACCTGAAGTCGTTGCTTTCCAGCACCCGTGCCAACCCGCAGTGATATGCGCCTGAAGAGTTTGATGAGGTTTTAACAATGGCTGAACGTCTGAATAACGACTTCCAGTTCATCGATGTCGGGCGCAAGGATCCGAAGAAGAAACTGTTGCGTCAACGCAAGAAAGAGTTCGTGGAGATCTACGAGCCCTTCAAACCCCAGCAGTCGGCCGACCAGGCCCACCGCTGCCTGGGTTGCGGTAACCCGTATTGCGAATGGAAGTGCCCGGTGCACAACTTCATTCCCAACTGGCTGAAGCTGGTGGCCGAGGGCAACATCCTCCAGGCCGCCGAGCTGTCCCACCAGACCAACACCCTGCCGGAAGTCTGCGGCCGGGTGTGCCCGCAGGATCGCCTGTGCGAGGGTGCGTGCACCTTGAACGACGGTTTTGGCGCGGTGACCATCGGTTCGGTGGAGAAATACATCACCGATACCGCGTTCGCCATGGGCTGGCGCCCCGACATGTCCAAGGTCAAGCCGACCGGCAAGCGCGTGGCCATCATCGGTGCGGGCCCGGCGGGCCTGGGTTGCGCCGACGTGCTGGTGCGCGGCGGCGTGACGCCGGTGGTGTTCGACAAGAACCCGGAAATCGGCGGGCTGCTAACCTTTGGCATCCCTGAGTTCAAGCTGGAAAAGACCGTGCTGAGCAATCGCCGCGAAGTCTTCACCGGCATGGGTATCGAGTTCCGCCTGAACACCGAGGTGGGCAAGGACGTGACCATGGAGCAACTGCTCGAAGAATACGATGCCGTGTTCATGGGCATGGGCACCTACACCTACATGAAGGGCGGCTTTGCCGGCGAGGACCTGCCGGGCGTCTACGACGCGCTGGACTTCCTGATCGCCAACGTCAACCGCAACCTGGGCTTTGAAAAGTCGCCGGAAGATTTCGTCGACATGAAAGGCAAGAAGGTGGTGGTGCTCGGCGGTGGTGACACGGCGATGGACTGCAACCGCACCTCGATCCGCCAGGGCGCCAAGTCGGTGACCTGTGCCTATCGTCGTGACGAAGCCAACATGCCGGGCTCGCGCAAAGAGGTGAAGAACGCCAAGGAAGAAGGCGTGAAGTTCCTCTACAACCGCCAGCCGATCGCCATTGTCGGCGAAGACAAGGTCGAAGGCGTGAAGGTGGTCGAGACCCGTCTCGGCGAGCCGGACGCCCGCGGCCGCCGCAGCCCCGAGCCGATCCCTGGTTCCGAGGAGATCATCCCGGCCGACGCCGTGGTCATCGCTTTCGGTTTCCGCCCAAGCCCGGCGCCGTGGTTCGAGCAGTTCAGCATCCAGACCGACAGCCAGGGCCGCGTCGTGGCACCGGAAAAGGGCCAGTACAAGCACCAGACCAGCAACCCGAAGATCTTCGCCGGTGGCGACATGGTCCGCGGTTCCGACCTGGTGGTGACGGCGATCTTCGAAGGCCGCAATGCGGCCGAGGGGATTCTGGATTACCTGCAGGTCTGACCGAACGACACTAAACCCTGTGGGAGCGAGCTTAGTGGGAGCAAAGCTTGCTCGCGATCCAGGCGCCGCGGTACTCAAGAGACCGCAGTGCTTTCATCGCGGGCAAGCCTTGCTCCCACAAAAACTGCTCCCACAGTTGCTTTGTGGCGTTGCTGGATAGTGTGTGGCACCGCGACAAATTGCCCCGATAGATAAAAGGCACGGCTCTTGCCGTGCCTTTTGCGTCGAGCTCTGAGAAAATGCCCGCACTTTTTTTCCGGATGCCGACATGACTGCCCTGAAGAACGATCGTTTCCTTCGCGCCCTGCTCAAGCAACCCGTAGACGTCACTCCCGTGTGGATGATGCGCCAGGCCGGTCGCTACCTGCCGGAGTACCGCGCCAGCCGCGCCAAGGCCGGTGATTTCATGAGCCTGTGCATGAACCCCCAGTTCGCCTGCGAAGTCACCCTGCAACCGCTGGACCGCTACCCGCAACTGGACGCGGCGATCCTGTTCTCCGACATCCTGACCATCCCCGATGCGATGGGCCAGGGCCTGTATTTCGAGACCGGCGAAGGCCCACGCTTCAAGAAAGTCGTCAGCACCCTCGCCGATATCGAGGCGCTGCCGATTCCCGATCCGCAAAAGGACCTGGGCTACGTCATGGACGCGGTCAGCACCATTCGCCGTGAACTCAACGGTCGTGTGCCGCTGATCGGCTTCTCCGGTAGCCCCTGGACCCTGGCCACCTACATGGTCGAAGGCGGTTCGTCGAAGGACTTCCGCAAGACCAAGGCCATGCTCTACGACAACCCGCAAGCCATGCACCTGTTGCTGGACAAGCTCGCCCAGTCGGTCACCTCCTACCTCAACGGCCAGATCCTGGCCGGTGCGCAAGCGGTGCAGATCTTCGACACCTGGGGTGGCAACCTGTCGGCGGCGGCGTACCAGGAGTTCTCCCTGGCCTACATGCGCAAGATCGTCAGCGGTCTGATTCGTGAGCACGAAGGTCGCCAGGTCCCGGTGATCCTGTTCACCAAGAATGGTGGCCTGTGGCTGGAAAGCATCGCCGATGCCGGCGCCGACGCCCTGGGCCTGGACTGGACCTGCGACATTGGCAACGCCCGCGAGCGCGTCGGTCATAAAGTCGCCCTGCAGGGCAACATGGACCCGACCGTGCTCTACGCCAAGCCCGAGGCCATCCGTGCGGAAGTCGCCCGTATTCTCGCCAGCTACGGCAGCGGCAGCGGCCACGTGTTCAACCTCGGCCACGGTATCACGCCGGAGGTCGATCCCGAACACGCCGGTGCCTTCCTGCGGGCGGTGCATGAATTGTCGGCGCAATACCACGTCTGATTGCAGACTTGTCACCCAGCCTGTCCGGACTCGCGCCGGACAGGCTTTTTAATGTCCGCAGTATTAAGGCTTCCTGCGTGTAACTGAACGAGCCCCATGAAAGACAGGACACCGTTTCCCCCTTACGATAAGGGATAGG
>NZ_JBMDJD010000019.1:0-106993 GCF_057809015.1 Pseudomonas sp. FG6 | reverse complement strand
GATTTCTCGCGGAGTAACTTGTGATGCTGATAATCTGTTGACTAGCAGTCTGACTCCACAAGCACCCACACGAATTGCTTGATTCAGTTGTTAAAGAGCGGTTGGCTGAGTCTTTCGTCTCAACCGAGGCGCGCATCTTACATGCATCACCCCACAAATAAAACCCTTAAAAGCTCTGATTTTATCAAAAAAATCAGCCGCTTAAGCCAAGATCAACATCAAGCTGCTCGCTAGCGGGAGGCGAATAATACAGCATTAAAATTAGTCGTCAACCCCAATCTAGAAATTCTTTTTCCTTACCAAAGAGCGTCGGTTGCCACTCTAAAAACTTCCAAGCTCCGTACAAAGCACCAGAGCATCTGGATCACGTCGTCACTGAATAGCCGCTTATTTCGTAGACGCTAACTGACCGCTTTTTGGCCGTTTTCTGCCCTGCATGAAGTGCAGCAACAGATCATGCTCAGATGCTGGGGGTGCAACCACCCTGATCGAAACAGCCTCGCGCCCGTATGAAAATGGCCAACTGGACCAGGCCGCTGCCACGCTGGGCTCCATCCCCGTCCCTTGCCAGCCAGTCTCTTTTTGACTATGCCTTGCCAGCGCGCCTGCAGGCCAAGCGAGCGGCGGCGTGATCGCATCGGCATTCAGAGGGGGTGCGTTTCCGATGCAGTAGCCAAGAGTGCTCTTGCTTTCTGCAAGTGGTTACGGAACCTGATGGCATAGTCCTCTGCAACTGCCGCCTGAATGCTGGAGCGGCTGGCCAGCGCACGGCGCCAATCAGCCACTCGATTGAGTCCATCGAACAACTGATGATTGGGCTCGAATCCAAGTATGTCGAAGTAGCGAAAAACTGGAGCCATGGCGATGTCGACCATGCTGAGCCTCTCGCCGGCGAAGTAAGGGCCTTCCGATATTTCAATGTCGAATCGCTCCAGCTTTCCTCTCAATGCAGCAGATTTGCCAAGGGCTGTCTGCGGGTCGGTAGCGTTCAAAAATCCCCATGCATCCGCCAGTGCGGCAGAGGCGAATTCGATCCATGCACGGTGTTGTGCTCGGATCAACGCATTCACGGGATGCAGCGCAGGTTCCGGATAGATCTCCTCCAAGTACTCGCAGATGACGATGCTCTCAAATAGAACGGACTCGCCTTCATTGCCGTCTGGAACCTTGAGCAGCGGAACCTTACCGCTTGGCGATATCGCCAGAAACCAGTCTGGCCTGTCGCGAAGATCGACATCGATACGCTGAAAGGTAATACCTTTTTCGAGTAACACGATGGCCACTCGCTGAACGAATGGGCATAACGGATGGCTGACGAGTGTGAACTGTGACTGTGACATTGGAATAGACCCACTGAAGAATCAAAACCCGCCGCCACGAGTGGGAGCGGGCCGTAGAGAAGCTACGTCCGTGACTTCAAGCAAGCCTGAGTGGCAATCAGTTTTGCGTAAAAGCGCAGAAGACGTTCCTTCGCATATCGTTGGCAGCTAAAGCGAGCGGCCACCGTCGACGATGAGTTCCGAGCCAACCGTCCATCGCGACTCGTCAGACGCCAGGTACAACACGGCCTTGGCCACTTCCTCGGGCGTACCAAACCGGCCGAACGGAATGGTCGCAGCGATATCCTGGTTGACCTGTTCGCGGTAGGCATCGGGAATACCGAGCTTGTCATAAAGCGGCGTATCGATCGGACCGGGGCTGACCGCATTGACACGAATGCCACGTGGAAGCAGTTCGCTCGACAACGTCTTCGACATGTTCAGGAACGCGGCCTTGGTCGCGCCATAAACTGATGAACGCGCGTCGCCGAGGTGTGCACTAACCGAAGTATTGAGAACCACCGACGCAGGGTTCGCGAAGACGGGTAGCAATGCCTGGATCAGAAAGTACGGCCCCTTGACGTTGATGTCGAAGGAGCGATCGAACATTTCCTCCGTCCACTCTTCGATCGGCAGCCAAACGGATACGCCGGCATTGAGAAAGGCAACATCGAGTTGGCCATAGTGAGTTTGAACGGCCTGCGCCAGTTCCTTCTGTGCATCGATGCTGGCTGAGTCAGCACGCAGCACCAATACTTCGCTTCCCAGTTCCGCCTGGGCTTTTGCGATGGACTCCGGATTGACTCCGGTAACGATCACGCGCGCGCCTTCGGCGAGGAACTGCTTAGCCGTTTCCAGGCCAATGCCGCTGGTGCCGCCAGTGATGAGAGTGCGTTTGCCTTGCAATCGGGACATGTAAGTTTCCTTTTCGGTTTTTCAGAATCAGTCGATGTACTGACCTGCCAGAGGGAAACTATGTATTCATACCCGTGCATTGATAAGATGGCCTATTCGAATACATTTCATGCTTGTATTGCATGAATTAGAGGCCTAGATGGATCGACTACTGCTGATGACCTGCTTTGTTCGTGCTGTCGAGACAGGAAGCTTCTCGGCTGCAGGCCGTGACCTGGGGCTGGGGCAGCCTAACGTCAGCCGCTATGTGGCGGCGCTGGAAGATCATTTGCAAACCAGGCTGCTTCACCGATCCACACGAAAGCTTGCCCTCACCCCCGAGGGAGAACGCTATTACGCAGATGCCCGGCGCATTCTCGATGCCGTGGAAGAATCGGAGTCGTCCTTCAGGGAGAACGTCACCCCGTCCGGATTGTTGCGAGTCGCCTGCCCGACCGCGCTAGCCCATGCATTCGTGGTGCCGCATGTATCCACATTTCTGGAGCGCTATCCAGAGTTGACGCTCGACCTGCAGATCAGTGATCGCTATGTGAATCTGGTCGACGAAGGGGCTGAACTGGCGATCCGCATCGGACATCTGGAAGACAGCGCAATGCGTGCCCGGCCGCTAGGCTGGTTCGAGCGTGTATGCGTTGCCAGCAAGGGATACCTGGCCAAACGCGGAATTCCCACGACGCCCAATGATCTTAGAACGCACGATTGCCTGATCTACACCCTGCTGTCGACAGGCACCACATGGCGCTTTCGGGATATCGATGTTCCCGTTTCTGGCAGGCTTCGGGTCAACTCACCTGAGGCCATACGAGAGTGTGTAAACGAGGGGCTGGGGATTGCACAGGGACCCGAATGGCTTTACGAGGAAGGACTGAAAAATGGCAATCTGCGGGTGCTGCTTAGGGACTACGCAGCTCCGGCTGTCCCCGTGCAAATCATTTACGTTGCCGACCGGCTTCTCCCCAAAAGGGCCATTGTATTCATGGATTTCATCGCCGAGGTGTTCGCAAAAAATTCTGCATTTAACGATCAGCCCAGACCATCATAATTGCAGCAGTCAGCTTATTGTGCGGCGAGGAAGAACCCGTGGTAGAGAAGAACCCGTGGCGAGGGAGCTTGCTCTCGCTTGAGCGCAAAGCGCTCACAAACAGCCCCCCTCACCGACACCCCAAGTTGCACACATCCCAAGCCATAACCCCTCAACCCAACTCCACCCCACCCTCCTCACCCGTCACAAAGGATTTCACCTCATGGAATTGCTGCTGGAAACGGTTGCCCTTTACGCCCTCAAGCTGGCCTACGAGACGGAAGGCCACAGCCCGATCCTGCGGGATGATCCGTTGATGGGCGGGTGTGATCGGGAGGTTTTTGGGTTGTTGGTGCGGCGGGGGGATGTGGTTGGGATTCAGGCCAAGGTAGAGCGCTGCCTGGACTCGGCACTGGGAGCCGTTGGCGGCGTGGATACGGCTTTGGGGCGAGAGTTGGATCGTCTGGCACTGGAAGTACGGTCCGCCCGGACGATGAATGAACTTGCAGAACCGCTGGCGGTACTCAGCGGTTATCTGAAAGACATCCAGTGAGCGGCCATACTCACTTGGGTTACGCACCCGGAAAGCAGGGCGAGCGAAAGCAACGCGAAAATCAACTTTTTCATGGGGGGAAGACCGATTACCTAGATGAATGAGAGCTCTGGGCGCCATGACCGACAACCGATTCAATAGAAGCGGTCTTCCTGCCTCATGCCATAAATGCGACCGAACGTCATGAAAGAGATTCCAAAGAACACCAGTGTCAGCAACACCTCGCCAGTCATGACAAAAAAGCTGAAGCGATGCGTGTGGAGCTCGGTGGCGATGCTGCTGATCTGGGGGAACCAACGTGAGTAGAGCAGCGGAATTTCTCCGCCTACCTCGTACTGATCGTGTTCGTTATAGCGTTGGTCCGGGTATTCGTCTTCATGGACTTGTTGATCGCTATCGGCATATCGGTAATGAATGATGATGCCGTTTTTATTCATCGGGATGCTTTCAAGTTGCGTCACGGTCCCTTTGACTTCGACAGCGCTCCATTGAATTGCCCCATAAATGGTCCCTGAATTTTTTGCCAGCGAAGCCAAAAACAGAAGGAGACAGCAAGCAATAGTCAGCAGCACTATTCGGTTGTACAGATGATCTTTTTCCGCTTCTCGTGGGTAAAACATACTCGTTCCTTCGCGTAAAATCTTCCGCAAGCCTATCGGCGCTCGACCGAACAGCTTGAATTTTTCCTACGCTTTCCCTCCCATTTCTTGACGTTTCGCCGGGAGGAAAGCTGGGGTTTGTTTGGCTAGCCAGTTCTTCTTCGAACAAGAAAGGCCCAGCCCTGCCAGGCCTTTCCCGTTATAGGCCGAACGCCTCGGCTACCTCACCTCAACAATATCCAAAGCCCGATTCGCCAACAGCTCACTCACCTCGATCACCTGCAAAATCCCCAACGCAACCCGCCGTCGCGATCCATCCAGATCAAACGCCAAATCACTGATCATGGCATTCGCCGAAGCCAAATTCTCACTGAGACTCGCCAGCAAACACTCAGAATCCACACCCGGATCAATCCGGAAAATGGAGTCAGTCTTGTCAGACGTTTCGTTCTTAGGCTTGGGCTTGAGATAAAAATCCAACGCCCGCGTGGCGGCGTCGTCGATTTTCTTGTTGCGGGCGGATTGGGCGCGGGAGGTGGGTTCGTCTGCCGCGGGAGGGTTCGGAGTCTCTTTTACCATCGTCTTGCTTCCTGTAGTTGGAGCCATCACCCGCTCGCGACTAAACGAGGGGAGGCAGCTGTACGCAGGTTAGTCGACCGGGGAAACAAGAAACCGGCGCGTCCGAGGACGCCCTGCGCACAGCCACCATCGAGTGCAGGATGGGAATCCCGACTGGATGACGCCTTGCACAACCTGTTTCACCCTGGGCGACTAAACCCGATCACTGATGAGCAGTGACAGGTCCCAAACTACCGACGCACCCCCAGGCGAACAAGCCGGCGGATTCTGGCGTAGTTGTAGGCAAAGGCGCAAGGCAACGTGGGTTGCTGGGTGTTGGTTGCCCAGCGTCTGACAGCCTATGCTGACGGGGTTTTCTCTTTGACAGGCGGGCCATCATGATCCAGTGCAAACGCGCCTATGAAACGGCGAGCGCCGAGGACGGCGTGCGGGTTTTGGTTGATCGGTTGTGGCCGCGTAATTGTCGCAAGGACGAACTGCCCCTTGCCGAGTGGCTGCCGGAGGCGGCGCCTTCCCATGAGTTACGCAAGGCGTTCAAGGCGGGGGACGTTTCTTTTGAGCAGTTCCGGGTGGCTTATCGCAAGGAGCTGGCGGCGCGGCCGGAGCATTGGTGGAAGCTGGTGGGTGTTGCGCAGGGGGGGACGCTGACGTTGGTTTATGCGGCGAAGTCCACGGTCGAGAACAATGCCGTGGTGTTGGCTGAGTGGTTGGAGGATGAGGTGGAGAAGCGGGCTGAGGGGAGTTCGCCGGTGTGCTATTTGTCTGGGTTTTAGGGGGAATTGCTGGGACTGCTGCGCAGTCCAGCGGGAGCGAGTTCCCTCGCCACGGGTTTATTGGATTGCTCAAGTTCGGTGGGGTGCGGCTAAGATGGCGCAGCAGCGAAATCACAGGGAAGACATGTCTGATGCAATCGCAATTCAATCCGCTGGTTCATATCGATTGGAAAACACCGGGCAGTGACTTGCTTGGGCTGCTGCTGCATTACTATCCCGACATCAGCGCGTTTACCGGGCCGGGGTTCGAGGCGTTGTTGGATGAGTTGTCCAATGAGATGCCCGAGGTCTGCTTCGACGCGCTGGCGGTGGTGTTGGCGCGCGATGGTTTTGATTTGTGGAACCTGGACGCCGGTGGCGATGACTATCGGCCGGTGATTGTTGCGGTCGATCAGCGCGAGGCGTTTGCCAGGCACTGGCACAACTTGCGCGAGGAACTGCCGTTCACCGCGACGTTGATCGAGCCGCCGAAGCCGGCCGCCGCGCCCAAACCGGACAAGTCCAAACCCAAGCCCAAGCGCGCCAAGGTGAAGTGGTTGCAGGACGTCCACGACTATCCCGCTCCCACCTATGTGCATGACTACAACTACCGCAACGGTTGGGCGGCCATCACCGAACAGGACGAGGATCGGTGGCTGTGCTTTCTGGTCGATTACAACCCGTGGCCGCCCACCGAGCAGGACATGCTCGAACACCGGACCGACGGTGTGGATGGCGCGGACCTGTTACTCATCGACGCGGATGCCGAGCGCAGCCTGTGGCGACGCCAGGTTGAAAGCGGCGCCTACAGCACGGATGACCGTTATCAATACGAGGTTCGCCAAGGCGATGACATCCAGGCTTTCGGCCCTGCCGGGGAACGCTGGCCGGAATTCGAAGCGCCTGGCGTGGTGGTGGATTCGGAGATTTTCGAGCGTCAGCGTCTCTATGAACCCGAACACCTGACGCGGATCTGGCGGATCACGGCGGACAGCAGCGAGGTGATTTTCGAGGACGCCGATGAGCTGACCATCCTGCCCATCGGCCCGCGCCGCTTGCTGTTCATGCAGCACAACGGCCCACGGTGCTGGGTCTGGAACCTGGACTCGCCGCACCCGGCCATCGCCGCCCAGCCGCTGCCGGTGGAAGGCCACAGGCTGCGTGCATCAAGCGCCTACCTGGGGGACGACGAGGTGCTGCTGTTCAGTGAAGGCGCGCGGCAGAACGTCGAGCATTCGGGTTATCAGGAGACGGTGCTGTTGGCGTGGCGCTTCAACTTCACGACGGGCGCCACGACCAAGGCGACGCTGGACGGTTTTGGCAGCGAGCTGCGCCAGGACACGCGCCTGCTTGTCACGCAGCCCAAGCAGGTCATCACGTTGCGCACCTTTCATGGCGAGCTTCACGTGTCCCGGAGTCATGGCGATTGGTGGGTGTGGCAGTACCGCTCCAATACGTTCGGCACGCATACCCTGGCCTGGTTTTGGAATCAGCGCAGCCATGAGGTGCTGAAGCTGTCGAGCAAGGACATTCCACGGGTCAAGCCGGACATTCGTTACCTGGCGGCGCAGGATCGGTACCTGGCGTTCGAGACGGAGTTCGTGGCGCGGTTGCCGGGGTTTAGCGAGATGGTTGAGGCCAAGGGGTGTGAGGTTTTGCTGTTTGAGTGAAGGAGCGTGCCCCACCGCGGCTCTTCGAACACACAAGTCCCTTGTGGCGAGGGAGCTTGCTCCCGCTCGGCTGCGCAGCAGTCGTAACCCTGCCAACTGTTTTTTGCCGGTGCCACCGTGCTGAATGGGTTTGGGGCTGCTGCGCACCCCAGCGGGAGCAAGCTCCCTCGCCACGGGTCGGTGTTTGGCTGAAACTCAATCATCTGCACCTACCAAGCTCAAATGCACAACAAACTGCGAAACCCACGCGCCGCGTAATACGACTGCACGCCATTGTGGTAGATGAACACCCGGCCATAACGGTAGTCGCCAAAAATCGCCCCATCGAGCGCGCGAAGTTCCGGCGGTGTGCCCAGCCAGCTGGACGTCTTGGCATCGAACTCACCGAGCGTCTGTAGCGATCGGTATTGCTCTTCGGTCAACAGGGCCACGCCCATCGACTCGGCCATCTCGACGGCACTGCCCTTGGGCTTGTTCTCCTTGCGTGCGTCCAGGGCAGCGCGGTCGTAGCAGAGGCTCCGGCGCCCGGTTGGGCTTTCCTTGGCGCAATCGCAGAAGGTGACATCGCCGGTTTTCGGGTCGAGGCCGATCACGTCTGGCTCGCCGCCTGTGGTTTCCATGGCCTGGAGGGATTTCAGGGCATTGGGCTTGGCTTCCAGCCGGGTCTGGACAGTGGACCAGGGGATGTCTGGGTGACGGTTGGGGTTTTGTTCGAAGCGGGTTTTCAGGGTTTGGATGAGGTTGTCTTGTTCTTGTTTTTTCATGGTGTGGACGTCCCTGGGTAATCGGTTGCCGATTCCGCGCCTGGTTCAAGACTACCTAGGATAGACGTGCGGCCAGTTTCCCACAGACCTGGCCGCTTTTTTGTGGGAGCGAGCTTGCTCGCCCCCACAAGGATGTATATGTCAGGCGCTGAACGGCTTGATCCAATCAAGACCTGCCACGGTAGAGCCGGTAGGACGGTATTCACAGCCGATCCACCCTGGGTACCCACGCCGCTCCAGGTCCGCGAACAAGGCCGCAAAATCCATATTCCCCGTTCCCGGTTCATGACGCCCCGGACAGTCGGCAATTTGTACATGGACGGTTCGATCATAGAAGCGCGCCAGGACATCCGCCGCATCCCCGGTCAGCCGTTGGGCATGGTAAAGGTCGAGGATCAGCCCGACACTCGGGAACGTCTCCAACACCTGTTGCGCCTTGCTGAAGTCGGACATGTAGTAGCCAGGCATTTCCTGCTCGCAAATGACTTCAATCAGCGGCCGCAACCCTTGGTCTTCGAGGTATTTGACGGCGTACTCCAAGTTGCTCTCATAGATAAGCGCGGCGTCCTCCTGTGTCGTCACACCCGACATGATGTGAACATCGGAACAGGCCAGCACCTTCGCATAGCGAGCCGCCTGGATTAGCCCGCTGCGAAACTCACCGTCCTTGCCGTGCAAGGCGGCGATGCCTTTGGTCACGCCAGCCGGTGCGGCAAACTGGATCAACGGCAGGTTGTGTTGAGTCAGATGATCGGCCAGAAGACTGGCGTCGAACTCATAGGGCGAAGGGAATTCCACCGCACGGAAACCCGCAGCAGCGGCGGCTTCGATGCGTTGCAGGAAAGGCACTTCATTGAATTGAAAACCGAGGTGAGCGTTGAACTTGGGCATTGGGTAAATCATCCATCCAGGGAAGAAATGAAATCATCCGTTTAGAGCAACTTGCGCAGCGCCAGCACTGCACTGTCGGGCGTGGTCAATACCGACAAACCGGAACGAGCCCGGGCCTGCTCGGCGGCACTGGACATCGAAAACTGGGCGAAACAAATCAGGTCACAGCCCTCGACCCGGGCGGCCATTTCCACGATGGCGGCATCGTGGGCTTGCGGGTTGCCGTCTTTCAACGCCTGCAATGCCCCCGGAACGAAATAAGGCACCACTTCCACCGCGCGACCACTGCGCTCTACCGCTTGCTTGAATTCGGGCATCATCGAAGTAATGGTCGGTTCGAACGTTGCCAGCACAGCAATGCGTGATGCCTGGCTCAGCGCTTGGTCGATCATGGCTTCGTTCGGCTTGAGCACGGGAATGGCCATCTCGGTTTTAACCAGGTCGATGGCATCGCCAAACGCCGAGCAGGTAAACAGAATGGCATCCGCCGCGCTTTGTACTGCGTAGTGGGAAAGTGTCTGGAAGCGCGCCTTCATGCTCGCGGTCAGCTCGCCCTCTTCCACCCGATCCTGGGGCAGCGAGTCTTCGAGCAGATTGATGATCCGTGCCTGCGGCCAATGCCGGGCAAAAGCCGCCGTGATGGGCTCGATCGCCAATGGGGTCGCGTGGATCATAAAAATTCGTGGAGCCTTCATGCTTATGCCATTCTCCAGATCATGTTTTTTTGCACGGTATCAGAAGCCTCGATAGCGTGTGGAATTCCTGTGGCAATAAACAATGCGGCACTGAGCACTGGAGGCCCCGATGAAGAACTTCACGATTCAACGGATCGACCACATCGTCCTGCGCGTAAAAGACATCGAGCGCAGCCTGGCTTTTTATACGTCGGTGCTCGGTTGCGAGCTCAAGAAGCGTCGGGACGATCTTGGCATGGTTCATTTGAGCACCGGGGTTTCGATGATCGATCTGGTGGCCGTCGACGGGCCGCTGGGGCGCCAGGGTGGGCCGGCGGCGGGTAAGCAAGGGCATAACGTCGATCATCTTTGCCTGCGTATCGAGCCGTTCGACGAGCAAGCCCTCCTCGCCTATTTGACCTCGGCCGGGCTGAGCGTCGAGAAAGCGCAGAAGCGCTACGGTGCGGAGGGTGAGGGTTGGTCGATCTACTGCTTTGATCCGGATGGGAACCAGATCGAGTTGAAGGGGCCGGCGTTGGCGTCTTGAATGGCGTCGGTAGACGCAGTAGTGGCATTTCAGTAGCATTCGTCGACTTTATCCCCCTTCTCAAGGATGACCCATGCTCGCCCTGCCTCGTCGCTCTTTGCCGTTACTCGCCATGTCCGCGCTGTCGTTATGGCTCGGCGGTTGCAGCGTCAACGGCAGTTACCCCGACGCCATCGAACCGGACGCCGCCAAGTTGCGGTTCGTCGCCAATACCAGCAACGCCACGCTGGATCATTTCGATGCCGCCCATTGCGATGGGCAAACCACGGGCATTCTCAACAATCTGTTGCTGAGCGATACCGCGCGGCGGGTGGGGATGAGCGTTCCGGCACCCAAGGATGCCAAGGGGTATCTGGAGGTCAAGCTCAAGCCCGGTGAGCCGATCTACCTGCGCACCAACATGAACAGCGGTTACGCCGTGTGTGGCAAGGGCTTCAACTTTACGCCCGAGGCCAATGCCGAGTACGAGGTGACGTTCAAGTCCGAAAAGAACTTCTGCCTGACTCAGTTGCAGCGCCTGCAACGAATCGACGGCAAGGACGTGCGCACCCCGATCCCGCTCCTGAAAAAAGACTTTCCCGCCTGTGCCGGTCGCAATGCGCTGTTCCCCAAGACCTATCCGGACACGCCCCATCGCCTGGAGCTGATGAGCCGGGTCATCGATAAAAGCCTGGTCGTCACCGTCAAAACCGATCCGGCCAAGGAGAAAGTCGAGAGTTATTCGCCAGAGAAACTGGACACCTTGATCAGCGAGCGCAAGGCCAAGCTCGGCTTCGAGCTGCCCGCCGACTACTGGACGCTGTACCGGGAAAACCTGAAGACGTTTGGCGATGACATGGCGCAGAACAAGGCGCACTCAATGGAGCGTTTCAAGGACGAATACCAGACACGCCTGCGGCAGGTGAAGGACGAGCAGTTGGAACAGTGGGCATTGCCGAAAACCAGCAATGCCAAGCCGGAGAAAGCCGAGGTCGATCTGGATGTCGCGATGATGGTGGAATACTTCCGGATCGGAAACGGAGTCACGGTCGAAGCGGTAGGTCATCACCTGGAGCGGATGGCGCAGATGGATGAGCGTTACGGTGTGTGCGCACGGTTTACGGAGTGCTGGAAGCGTAACTAGCAAGAGAATGGGCCGCTCTCTTCGCGAGCTGGCCCGCTCCCCCAGGGTCTGTGGTGCAGGTTATTGCGCCGTCGACTCAACCACACCCCGAACCCGCCGCAGCATATTGATCAAGTGCAAGCGCATCGACGCCCGCGCCGCTTCCGCATCACGCCGCGCCAACGCCGCGTAGATCTGCTCCCGCTCACGCGCCACCACCGCCCGTTTTTCACCCGTTGCCGCCGCCCCGGCCTGTTGCACGACCGCGATCAACGTATTGCCCACATGGGCCATGGCGTCGATGAAAAAACTGTTGCCCGTGCACTGGGCGATCTGCAGATGAAATTCGAAATCGACCCGGGCACTGTCGTCGTCCGTTGGGTCAAGAGCATTGGCCACGTCGAGTACTTCGCGCATCACCAGCAACTGTTCAGGTGTGGCCCGTTGCGCGGCGATGCCGGCGGCTTCCACTTCCAGGCTCAGGCGCAGTTCGATGACGGCCAGGGCGTCGTAAGCGCCGCCCTTGACATGCTTGCTGCCCTGAAATTCTCCCGGGCGGGCAGTGTCGACAACGAAAGTGCCAATGCCGTGACGGGTCTCCACCAAGCCTTCGGCCTGAAGCCGCGACATGGCTTCACGAACAACGGTCCGACTGACGCCGCGGTCCTTGATGATGACCTGTTCGGTCGGCAGTTTGCTGCCCGCGGGCAGTTCGCCGGCGAGTATCTGCTGCGTCAGGTCGACCACCAGTTGCTGGGTCATGCTCAGGCGGCGATCGGGTGTGACACGGTCCATTGCACCTTTCCATTAAAGCCAGACGATCGCGGCATTATAGCCGCGACCTTGCGCTGAAACTCACTATAATGCCCGCTGATCACACTAGAGCACGCCGATGACGGATCAAGCGTTATCCCCACTGAACAAGCCGCGCCGCCTCGCCGAAACACTGGTCGACCGCTTTGCCCAGCGCATGCGCGACGGCATTCTCAAGTGTGGCGAAAAGCTCCCCACCGAAGTGCACATCATGGAAGCCGAAGGCGTCAGTCGTTCGGTGGTGCGCGAAGCACTTTCGCGCCTGCAAGCGGCAGGGCTGGTGGAGACGCGGCATGGGGTCGGCACGTTTGTCCTGGACATGCCGGCGCCGGAGGGTTTTACCCTGGGGCCGGCGACGATTGCCACGTTGCCTGATGTGCTCAACCTGCTGGAGTTTCGCCTGAGCCTGGAAGTCCAGGCCGCGGGCATGGCTGCCGAGCGCGCAACGCCTGAAGCCCTGGCCGAACTGGCCCAGGCACTGGCGGCATTGCTGCAAGGGCCGGAAAAGTCCGGCACTACCATCAATGCCGATTTCCAGTTCCATCTGAAAATCGCCAAGGCGGCCGGCAATTACTACCTGATCGACATCATGAAGCACCTGGGTACGAAGCTGATCCCGCGTACCCGCATGAACTCTGCTTATTCCGGGCAAAGTGACCGCAGTGCCTACTTGCAGGGGATCAACGCCGAACACCAGCAGATCTTCGATGCCATCGCCAGTGGCAATGTCGATGCAGCGCGGGCGGCCATGTACCTGCACCTGAGTAACAGCCGCATGCGCCTGTGTGAAACACAACAGCGCCAGGCGTTCTACAACGAATAACCCCGCCCCCTGTGGGAGCGAGCTTGCTCGCGATGACGGCGGCACATCCAACATCACCGCCCCAGGCAGACCGCTATCGCGAGCTCGCTCCCACAGTTTTGATCCCAGTGTTCATGGAGTCATTGTCGACCACTGCTACCACAACTCAGAAGAAGTTGTATTGAATGCCGACCCGCAAACGCAGTTGGCGATCACTGTCGACCGAGTTGACTTTGATATCACCCACTTCAAAGAACGGTGCCCAGCGCTTGTCCCACTTGTACTTGACCACGGCATTCTGTTCATAGTCATCGGTGCCGCCGTTATAACGGATGTAGTTGGCATCGAAGTAAGTCAGTTGATATTCATAAGCCCACGGCCCCTGGTTCGCGTAGTTGATGTACACGTCGTAACGATTGATTTTCTGGTCGTCCTGGCCGTTGTCCGGTACGTCATGGTCGACCTTGTCACGGTCGAGCTTGGACGAGTCGTAACGGTAGCGACCGGCGATGCTCAGTTCCTTGGTGATCTTGTAGCCCAGGCGCAGGCCGGTCTTGTAAGTGGTGGACTCCTCGTCGCTTTCCATGGCGAACGAGGGCGTCAGCGTCCAGCGGTCGTTGAGCTTGTGCTGGTAGTTGACGGTGAATTCGTGGCCGCTGCCCACGGTGTTGTCGAAGGCAACATCCTCACGATCCCCGGCGGTCTTGTATTTGAGTTCACCTTCCAACCCAACGCCGTTGTCCAGCCGCATACCGAATTTGGCACGGTCGGCGTGCATGCGCGATTGCTCCGCATATTGGTGGCGTACGTTGATATAACCGGTGTCCGCCAGGGCAACAATAGAAGTGAACAACGAAACGAGGGAAACCACTGCGCGTATCTTTTTCATGTTTTTATTCTTGTTGGTTAAGTTGGGTTAAACGCTGAATCACAGGCGAGCGCGTACGCGGCATGAATACCTGGGGTTCAACGCCTGCTACGGGTTAGAACAAGTACAACGGTTTAACGCAGGTCACACTCACACAGCGATGGGTACGCGCTGTATGTCGCGGCTCGCTTGCACCAGCAAACGGGTGTACGCATGGGTCGCGCCGTCGCTTGCCAGAAGCTGGCTGTCGAGCGTCTCCACCACCCTGCCCTGCTGCATCACCGCCAGCCGATCACACAGATGTGTCACCACCGCCAGATCATGGGTGACCATCAGGTAGGTCAGCCCTTCCTGGCGGCGCAAGTCGGCCAGCAGGTTGAGGATTTCGGCCTGCACCGAGACGTCCAGCGCCGAGGTTGGCTCGTCCAGCAGCAACACACGGGGGCGCAGGATCAGCGCGCGGGCAATCGCCACCCGTTGGCGCTGACCACCGGACAACTGATGGGGAAAACGAAAGCGAAAACTGTCGTTCAAGCCGACCTTGCGCAAAATCTCGCTGACTTTCTGCCCACGCCCGTCGATGCCGTGAATGCGCAATGGCTCTTGCAGCGCAGCATCGATGGTGTAGCGCGGGTGCAGGGACGCATAGGGGTCCTGGAACACCATCTGCACCGTGCGATAGTGATTCAACGGCAACCGTCGGGTCACGGCTTGCCCAGCGATTTGCAGGCGTCCGCTCCAATGCTGGTATTGCCCGGCCAGGCAGCGCAGCACGGTGGTCTTGCCCGAGCCGGACTCTCCCACCAGACCGAATGCCTCGCCTTCGGCGACGCTCAGGTCGACATCGTGCAGCACAGCATTCAGTGCCGCGCCCGTGCCGAAACTGAGGTTCAGACCGGCGATTTCAATCATGCTCATATCAGCGTCCTCAGGCGTTCAGCCATTGGGGGTCGCGCTGCAACACCGGCAGCGTGGCGCGTGGGTGATCCAGGCTCGGCAAGGCAGCCAGCAAGCCACGGGTATAGGGATGGCTGGCCTGGTCCAGGTCGGCGGCGGCAATCGACTCGACCACGCGCCCGGCGTACATCACCAGCACCCGATCACAGAAGTGGCGGACCAGGTTCAGATCGTGGCTGATGAAGATCAGCCCCAGGTCGCGCTCGCTGACCAACTCCTCCAGCACGTTGAGCACCTGTCGGCGCACCGATACGTCCAACGCCGAGGTGGGTTCGTCGGCGATGATCACCTGGGGATTGGTGATGACCATCATGGCGATCATGATCCGCTGGCCCATACCGCCCGAGACCTCGTGGGGGTACAGGTCGTAGACCCGCCGAGGGTCACGGATGTGCACCTTGGCGAGCATGTCCAGGGCCCGTTCGCGGGCTTCGCGGTGGGGCACTTTGTGATGGGCCAGGTACGCCTCGGCGATTTGTTCGCCGACCCGCACCACCGGGTTCAGCGAGTACTTGGGGTCTTGCATGATCATCGACATGCGCGCGCCACGAATCGCCTGGATCTGCTTTTCGCTGGCGGCCAGCAGGTCGATGTCGGCGAAGCGCAAGGTCTTGGCGGTGACCCGCGCGGTCGGCGGATGCAGACGTAAAAGGCTACGGCCGACCGTGGATTTACCCGAGCCGGATTCGCCGACAATGGCGAGTTTTTCCCGGCCAAGGGTGAACGACACGTCGCGCACCGCCAGCGAGGTTTTACCGGCGTTGCGAAACGCCACGCACAAGTCCTGTACCGCAAGTTTTATCTCAGTCATGGGCTGTTCCTCAGGATTGGCTGCGGGGGTCGAGGACGTCGCGCAAGCCGTCGCCCAACAGGTTGAAAGACAGGCTGACCAGCATGATCGCCGCACCGGGCGCCGCCACCAGCCACCAGCTTTCGAGCATGTAGCGCCGCCCGGTGGAGATCATCGCGCCCCACTCCGGCAGCGGTGCCTGGGCGCCGAGGCCGAGAAAGCCCAGGGCCGCGGCGGTGAGGATGATGCTCGCCATGTTCATGGTCAGGCGGATGATCACCGACGACAGGCACATCGGGATGATGTGGCGCAGGATGATCCGGGTGCTCGATGCGCCCTGGAGCTGCACCGCGACGACGAAGTCAGCGTTGCGCAGCGGCAGGGTTTCGGCGCGGGCGAGCCGGGCAATCGGCGGCCAGGCCGTCAGCGCGATGGCGATCACCGCATGCTCCAGGCCCGGGCCGAGGGCGGCGATGAACGCCAGCGCCAACACCAGGCTGGGGAACGAGATGAAGATGTCGGTGATGCGCATGAACAGGCTGTCCACCCAACCGCCGAAGTAGCCGGAAACCGTGCCGACCAACAGGCCGATGGGCCCGACAATCACCGTCACCAGCAAGACGATGTACAACGTGACGCGCGCACCGTAGACCAGCCGCGCGAAGACATCACGACCGTATTCGTCAGTGCCGAACCAGTGCGTGCCGCTGGGTGCCTGCAACGCACCGGCGAGGTTCTGCAACAGCGGATCGTGGCCGGCGATCCACGGCGCGAACGCCGCGACCACCATCAGTGTCGAGATGACGATCAGGCCGGCGAACGTCATCGGGTTGCGCAGCAGAAAACGCAGCAGGCGCAGGGTACTGGCCGCCATTGCCGCCGTGCTGGAAGCCGGTAGCGCAGCGGTGCCGTGCACGCTGGAAGCAAGAGGCAGGTTCATGAGCGAGTCCTCGGGTCGAAGATCTTGTACAGCGCGTCGCTGATCAGGTTCAGCGTGACGAAGATAAGGCCGATCAACAGGACGCAGGCCATGACCGCGTTCATGTCGCCCAGCAAAAGACTACCGGTGAGGTACTGGCCGAAACCCGGCCAGGCGAAGACCGTTTCGATCAGTACGGCGCCTTCCAGCAGGCCGCCGTAGGCCAGCGCGACGATGGTCAGCAGTTGCACGCGGATGTTGCCGAAGGCATGGCCCCAGACGATCCGCCGTTGGGACAAGCCCTTGACGCGAGCGGTGATGATGTATTCCTGGGACAGTTGCTCGAGCATGAAGCTGCGAGTCATGCGGCTGATGTAGGCCACCGAATTGAAGCTGAGGATCACCGCCGGCAACAGGATATGGCGCAGTGCGCTGCGAAAGGCCTCCCACTCGCCGGACCAGGCGGTGTCGATCAACAACAGCCCGGTGTGCTTGGGGATCAGGCCGTCGTAGGCCAGGCCGATGCGCCCGACACCACCAGCCCAACCCAGCCAGGCGTAGAACACCAGGAAGGCCATCATGCCGATCCAGAAAATCGGCGTGGAGTAACCGAACAACGTGATCAACCGTGCGATATGGTCGCCGGTACGTCCCTGATGCGTCGCCGCATAGACGCCCAGCGGCAGGCCCGCCAACACGCCGAACAGAATGGCCAGGGTCGCCAGTTCCAACGTAGCCGGAAAGACCCGGGCGATGTCAGTGATCACAGGGTTGCCGGTCAGCAAGGCCATGCCGAAGTCACCGTGGAGCAGGTCGCCCAGGTAGATCGCGAACTGGGTCCACAACGGCTTGTCCAGGCCCAGTTCCTTGTAGACCTGGGCATAGGCCGAGGCATCGGCGTCCGGGCCGACGATGGCCAGCACCGGGTCCAGGGGCATCACCCGTCCAATGAAAAAGGTCAGCAGCAGCAACCCCAGCAGCGTCACCGCCACCGAACCGCCGCGCCGGGTCGCCGAAGCGGCCCGGGTTGTCCAGATTGAAAAGAATGCAGTCGACATGTTCATTCCTGCCTTGGCCGCGTGGCCGTCGATTTCAGCGCTGCTTGTAGACGTCCCGAAGACGCGTGGTGGCGGCGGTGTGGCCGATGTAGTTGCGCACGTCGGCGTGAATCACCACCTCGTCCACCATTTGTGAGACCGGCATGATGGCCCCGGCCCGTTGGTCGTAGAGGGTCTGGATCTGGGCATAGATCTGGCGCTGGCGCTCGGGGTCACGCTCGCGCTCGGCCTGTTCGATCAACTGGTTGAGTTGCGGGTCGAAGAACGACGTACGCCAGCCCTGGAAGTTGCTCAGCTTGGCCTCGGTGCGGTTGTCCGGGTTGTACACCAGGGCGCGCAGGCTCGAATGCGGATGACGCTCCGCCCCACCGCCGCCGCGACCGACGATGATGTCGAACTGGCGATCGCGCATCGCGCCGTAGATCTGGTTACCGGTGCCGGTGATGATCGTCGCCTCGATGCCCGCCTGGGCCAGCGTCGCTTGCAGGCTGGTGGCGATGTTGATGAAGGGTGGATCGGTCAGTGAACGGATGCTCACTTTGAAACCTTCGGCGTACCCCGCTGCTGCCAGCAGACGCTTGGCTTCGGCGATGTCCAGGCGATAACCCGGGTCGTCCAGGCGTGCCGACAAGCCCAGTTGCAAGGGCCGTTGGTTGATCACACCGTAGTGCGGCATCACCACGTCATTGATGCCTTGGTAGTCGATCAGCAGGCGAATGGCCTGGCGCACACGGATGTCCTGGAACAATGGCTGCTGCATGCTCATCGCCACGTAGTACAAGGTGCCACGGGCGATGCTCTGGATGCGCACCTCATCGACCTGGCCCAGCGCCTTGATGTCGGTGGCGGCCATGCCTCGGGCGACATCCAGGTCACCGCGCTCGACCATCAGCCGCAGCGCCTGGGACTCGGTCATGTTGCGCATGATCACCCGGCGCAGCTTCGCGGCACCGCGCCAATAGTCGTCATGACGACTCATCAGGATCACGTCGTTGGCGCGCCAGATGTCGAGCTTGAACGCACCGGAACCCGCCGTGTGCGTCGCCAGCCAGGCCGCGCCCTGATCGTCGCCGACCTGATGCTGCAAGGCGACCGAGCGATCGATGATGAAGGCGCTAGGAGAGGTCGCCAGGGTGTTGAGCACCAGCATCGGGTCAGTGCTGCGTGGCAACTCCATCACGAAGGTGTGCGGCCCTTCGGCACGCATCAGCCGGGCGACGTTGTCGGCGCTGAAACCGTAGGCTTTCCAGGTGGACGCCAGGGCGCGGTTGAGGGTGACCACCCGTTGCAACGACCAGGCGACGTCCTGGGCGGTCAGCGGCGCACCGGAGTGAAAGCGTACGTTGTCGCGCAATTGGAAGGTCAGGCGCATGCGGTCCGGGCTGATTTCCCAGCTTTTCGCCAGGGCCGGTACCAGCGTGTCCGGCTGCGCCGCATCTTGCTCCAGGAGCATGTCGTAGACGTTGGCGTTGACTTCCGCCACCTCCAGCCCCGTCGCCGCGGCGGGGTCCAGGGACAGCAGGTTGATCATGCTCATGCCCACCACCAATTGGTCGGGGGGCGTTTCGCCTTGGGCCAGGCTGACGGGCACCTGCACGGCGCACAGGGCCACGATGACACACAGCAGCCTGGTCAGGCGCTTGGGCCAGAGTTTCATGGTTCAGTCCTTTCTTATATTTATAAAGACTTCATCGTCCGGCCTGTCTTCAGTCCGGAACGTGGAACGTGATCAGTGTCGAGAGACGGTGTTGGCTTCGATATACGCGAAGTTGATGTCTTCGCCCAACCCCGGTCGGTCGGGCAGGTGCACAAAGCCGTCGGCGTCCATCGGGTCGACGATGCTGTTGAGGTGCGCCGGGACTTCGTCGTAGTCGAGGAACGGGTGCAGCAGGCCGCGCTCGTACCAGCGGCAATTGCTGATGGCCCCGACCACTGCCAGGTTCGCCGCACCGTTACCGTGGACTTCGCAATCCATGCCGAACGACTCGGCCAGGTGCGCCACCTTCAGGCACGGCCCGATTCCACCGACCCCGGCCACGCCAGCACGCAAGATGTCGCAGGACTTCTGGGTGACCCAACTGGCGCGGCTGTGGAACTTGCCGGCGATGCTTTCCGGGCCCAGCACGGGGATGTCCAGGTTGGCGGCCAGCCAGGCGTAGGACTCCGCCGAGTCCTCCATCATCGGCTCTTCGAACCAGGCAAAATTCAGTTTTTCCAAGGCCTTGCCGATGGTCAGCGCGTCCGTGCGGCTGTACCAGTGATAGCCGTCGAGCATCAAGGCGATATCCGGCCCGACCGCCTCACGCACGGCGGCACAAGCCTGGATGTCCATTTGCGGGTTGGGCGCGAAGGCAATCGGAGGCATCCAGGTATGCAGCTTGATGGCCTTGTAGCCACGCTGAACCAGTTTCTCGGCGAACTGGCCGTACTCATCCGGCGTGGACAGCCCACCGGGCAGATCATCGCCGCACATCGTCGAACCGTACGCCGGGACTTTGTCGCGATAACCGCCGATCAACTTGTGCACCGGTAACTTGAGCGTGCGCCCGGCGAGGTCCCACAGCGCTTGTTCCACCAGGGCCAGGGCCCGGTCGGTGAACTGCCCGGCGCTGCCCCGCTGCCAGTGTGCGAGATCTTGCCAGATGCTTTCCCGATCCATCGGGTCGCGACCAATCAGCACCTTGCGCACGAACGACTCGATGATGTGCGGACGAATCAACTCAGGCGGACCGAAGGCATACCCCTCGCTGCCATCGTCGCAGCCAATGCGCAGCAAGGCCATCTTGATCAGGACCTCGTCGCCGGGATGAGCATGGCCGGCGCTGTCCTGTGCACGGCGCGACGGGGTGGAAAAGACTTCGACGTGAACGCCTGTGATTCTCATAAGGGAAAAACACCCTGTGTTGTTATTGTTTATTTGTATGTCGTCATACAACGTGGCGGATTATTCTGACGTTTTTAGCAGACTGTCAACCCTGAATTTTCATAAATCAGGCTTGAATATGGGATAAGCTGCGGAACGAGAGGTTATTTTTCTGACCAGCATTTGAAATGTCGTCATACCACATGACAAAAAAGATACCACTGACCAAAAGAGGGTGAGCTTGTTGAGGAGGTGCTGGATGTGCCGCCGCCGTCGCGAGCAAGCTTTGCCCCCACAGGGATCCGCAGGTGTATGCGACACCCGAACCACCCGGCAAAACGGTGTGAGCCGAGCTTGCTCAGACGAGCGGAAGCACATCTGACGGAGGTCCCAGGGGCAGGCAGAGATTTTTCTCCTAGACTGGAGGTGTTTCATTCTTGAGACACCCGCACGCCTATAACAATGCAAAGGAAACTCGCAATGCTCAAACCCCTGTGCAGAGCGCTCGCCTGTGTTCTGGCCTTCGGTACGTGGGGGACCGTCATGGCGGCCGACCCCATCGTGATCAAATTCTCCCATGTCGTCGCCGAACAAGCCCCCAAAGGTCAGGGCGCGTTGATGTTCAAGAAGCTCGTGGACGAACGGCTGCCCGGCAAAGTGAAGGTGGAGGTCTACCCCAACTCCACGTTGTTCGGCGATGACAAGGAAATGGAAGCCTTGCTGCTGGGGGACGTGCAGATCATTGCGCGGTCGCTGGCCAAGTTCGAGCAATACACCAAGACCGTGCAGTTGTTCGACTTGCCGTTTTTATTCAACGACATGGCCGCAGTGGACCGTTTCCAGCAAAGCCCCGAGGGCCAGAAGCTGCTCAAGTCCATGGAAAGCAAGAACATCACCGGCCTGGCCTATTGGCACAACGGCATGAAACAGTTGTCGGCCAACAAGCCCCTGCGCAAGCCCGAGGACGCCCGGGGCCTGGCCTTCCGGATCCAGGCTTCCGCCGTGCTGGAGGAACAATTCAAGGCCGTCGGCGCCAAGGCCCAGCCGATGATTTTCTCGGTGGCGTACCAGGCGTTGCGCACAGGCGTGGTCAACGGTGCGGAAAATCCCTATTCGAACTTCTACAGCCAGAAGCTCAATGAGGTGCAGAAGTACGTCACCGAAACCGATCACGGCGTACTGGACTACATGCTGATCACCACCACCGATTTCTGGAACGGTTTGCCACCGGACATCCGCACCGAGCTGGACAAGATCGTGGTGGAGTCCACCGCCTACGCCAACCAGGCCGCAGAACGGTTGAACCAGCAGGACAAGCAGCGCGTCCTTGACGCCAAGACCACCGAGATCATCAGCCTCACGCCACAGGAACGCGACGCCTGGCGCGACAAGATGAAACCGGTGTGGGCGAAGTTCGAAACGATCATCGGACCGGACTTGATCAAGGCGGCACAGGCTGCCAACCAACCTCAATGAGCCCCCCCCAACACGCCCCTGTGGCGAGGGAGCTTGCTCCCGCCGGGACGGTCCAACGCCTCGGGCGAAGCAGCCCCCAACGCCTTACCTGACACACCGAGATGTCAGGTTTTTGGGGGTGCTTCGCCCCCCAGCGGGAGCAAGCTCCCTCGCCACAGAACGGCAATCTACCGTCCACAACCACCGGGCACAGTGCGCTATGATCCCCGCTCCTCCCTGAGCCTGAGCCTCACCCACGAATGCCGTCGTCCACCCCCGATCTCACCACAACCCTACCCGCCGTCCTGGTCGGTCCGCTCTTGCGGCGGTTGGAGCCGACACGGCTGGTGATGTGGCTGGTGGGGACGCGACCGTTGGCGTTGACCTTGTGGCTGGACGGGGTGGGCGATCTTGAGCTCGATGCACATCGCTGCACAGTCGTGCCGGTGGGGCAGCAAGCGTTCGTGCACCTGATCGACGTGCACCTCGACAGTCCCCTGCCCCAGGACGTGGCGATCGATTACGACCTGCGGGTGGACGGCGCGCCCATCGCCGAGTGGGCGCCGTACCTGCTGTATGGCGAGGCACAGCGTCCACACTTCATGCTGCACTCGCGCATCGAACAACTGGTCCACGGCTCCTGCCGCAAACCCCACTATCCGGCCAATGACGGTTTGCTCTGCGTCGACCACTTGTTGGCCCAGCACTCGACGCAACGCCCGGCGTTGCTGATGATGAGCGGCGACCAGGTCTATGCCGACGACGTCGCCGGGCCCATGTTGCGGGCGATTCACGGGTTGATCGAGCGCCTGGGCTTGTTCGAGGAGCGCCTGGAGGGCGCGGTGGTGGAAGACAGCGCCAAGCTCTACCGTCACCCGGCCAGTTATTACCACCGCGCCGACTTGTTACCGGCATTGGAAAGCAACGAAACCCTGCGCGAGCGGTTCTTCGGTGGCGCGCGCAAACCGATTTTCACCAGCAGCAGCGCCGACAATCACCTGGTGACCTTCGCCGAAGTCATGGCGATGTACCTGTTGGTATGGTCGCCAGTGCCCTGGACCTTGATCGCCCCGCACGCCCCCTCCTTACCCGCCGAGCAGCGCCAGCGCTACGACTTGGAACAGCAACGTATCGACGGTTTCAAGGCTGGGCTGGGTGGCGTCGCGCGGGTGTTTGCCCACCTGTCGTGCCTGATGATTTTCGACGACCACGACATCACCGATGACTGGAACCTGTCTGCTCAGTGGGAGGAAACGGCCTACGGGCATCCGTTCTCCAAACGCATCATCGGCAACGCGTTGATCGCCTACCTGCTCTGCCAGGGCTGGGGCAACAACCCGGACGCCTTTGTCGATGTCATCCGGCAAACCGTGGCACTGAGCGACACCGCCCACGACCGCTACCTCGACAGTGGTCCACAGGACCGCTTGATCGACACGCTCCTGGGTTTCCAGCAGTGGCATTACGTGATGCCGAGCACCCCGGCCCTGGTGGTGCTCGACACCCGCACCCGTCGCTGGCGCAGCGAGAACAACCTCAAGCAACCGTCCGGCCTGCTGGACTGGGAAGCCCTGAGCGAGCTGCAACAGGAACTGTTGGATCACCCTTCGGCGATCATCGTCTCACCGGCACCGATCTTCGGGGTTAAGCTGATCGAGACCGTGCAGCGGGTGTTCAGTTGGTGTGGGTATCCGCTGCTGGTGGACGCGGAAAACTGGATGGCCCATCGCGGCGCGGCCCAGGTGATCCTGAATATTTTCCGACACTCGCGTACACCCGGTAACTACGTGGTGCTGTCAGGCGATGTGCATTATTCCTTCGTCTACGAGGTGCTGATCCCACACCGCAAGGGCGGTCCGCGCATCTGGCAGATCACCAGCAGCGGCATCAAGAATGAATTCCCACCCGCGCTGCTGGAGTGGTTCGACCGCCTGAACCGCTGGCTCTACGCCCCACGCTCGCCCCTGAACTGGTTCACCAAGCGCCGACGCATGCGCATCATCCCCCACACTCCGGAGCACGCCGAGGCTGGCGAACGATTGTGGAACAGCGCGGGGATCGGACAGGTGTTCTTCAATGAGCAGGGGCAGCCGGCGCAGATCTATCAGCACAACGCCGACGGGAAACCCGCCACGCGCATGCTCCCCCCAAAATCCCCACAAACCTGAAGCGCTAAACCCTGAAGAACCAATGCGTGCGGGCTTGCTGCGGACGGCGGCCCATTCAACATCACCACCAACTGACCCACCGCTATCGCGAGCAGGCTCCCACAGGGTTCTGGGGTGTACACGATGCCTGTGGATAACCCGGAAAACTGTAGGAGGTGAGCTTTCACACTCTTCAAGGAGAGGCGGTGTGTTTCGGGGTCAGAACGCCAGTTGCAGAGTCTGCTGGCCTTCGAGGCTGAGCAGGAACTGCTTGGCCGCCAGCCCGCCGGCAAAACCGGTGAGGCTGCCGGAGGTGCCGATGACGCGGTGGCAAGGGGCGATGATCGAGATGGGGTTGCGCCCATTGGCGGCGCCCACGGCACGCGTTGCGGTCGGTTGGCCGATCTGGATGGCGATGTCGCGGTAGCTGCGGGTTTGACCAAAGGGGATGGTCAGCAGCGCCTGCCAGACCCGGACCTGGAAATCGGTACCGACAAAGTCCAACTCCAGGTCGAAACGGCGGCGTTGGCCGGCAAAATACTCACCGAGCTGGCGTTCGGTTTCCTGAAGGGTCGGATGCTCGCGGTCTTCTTCCAAAGGCCCCAGGCGCACTCGGTTGAGCCGTTCGCTTTCCCACAGGATGGCCGCCAGCTTGGGGCCTCGGGCAACGAGGATCAGTTGGCCCACTGGGGATTGGATGGTTTTGTATTGCGGCAACATCGGGGGGTTCCTTGTCAAAGCCATTGTGGCGAGGGAGCTTGCTCCCGCTGGGACAGTCCGGCGCCTCGGGCGAAGCAGCCCCCATGCCTGACCTGATATATCGCGATGCCAGGTTTTGGGGGCGCTTCGCACCCCAGCGGGAGCAAGCTCCCTCGCCACAGGGTTCGCACAGACGGAGTTTTGCTCACGCCAACAACCCCAGCACCTTCGCCCGCGCCACGGCCTGGGTGCGGCGCTCCACGCCAAGTTTACTGTTGATATGGCTGGCGTGGGTCTTGACGGTGTGCAGCGAGATGAACAATTGCTCGCTGATTTCCTGGTTCGAACACCCTTGGGCAATCAACTGCAGCACGGCCCGCTCGCGGCTGCTGAGGGTTTCGACCGGTGCCGAAGCGTCGGCAGGCGGGGCCTGGGTCGACGGGACGTGTTCGAGCAGATGCTCACGAAAGGGAGTGGGCGGTGCTTGCAGCAGCTGGTCCCGCAGCCATTCACGGTGCTCGCCAAGCAGCCTTTCGAAAGGTTGCAGCACACCGCCGGCAGCGGCCTCGAACGCCTGGGCCAGGGTGTTGCGGGCTTCGGGCTCGCGCCCGAGACTCAACAGCAAGGCCACTTTCTGGTTGAGCGCCATCACACTGAGCATCTGCCGACCGGTTTGCTGCCCATGCTCAAGCAACGCATTGAGCCGTCCTTCGGCCTGCATCGGTTGCCCCCGGATGGCCTCCAGCACCGCTTGTTGCAGCTCGACATGCAACGGCAATTGCGGATGGAACTCCGGCGGCGCGGCAGCCCGCTCGCCGGTGTAGGTCTGCCCCAGGCGCGCCAGCCAGGCCTCCGCCAGCTCGATGCGGCCCTGGGCCAGCCAGAGCTCGCATTTGACCAGGGTGATCATCGCCAGGTAATAGATCGGCGGTACGTCCCAGATGTGCATCAGTCGTTCGGCTTCCGCCAGTTCGGCAAAGGCCCGGGGAAATTCGCCGTTGTAGCCTTCGATCCGCGCGATCACGCAATGGCCGATCAACACGCTGATATCGCGACAGGCCCGCGCTTCGGTGAGCCCGGCCTGCAACCGTATCAACCCGGCCTGAGGCTGCATGCGCAAGGTCAGCAGGAAACCCTCGTAGAGAATCAACCGCGCCCGCACCGCATACAGCCGCTGTGGCGATAGCGAATGCAAGCGTTGCAAGCCCTGGCGCACTTCGTCCAGGGCCCGCAGGATCTCCCCACGGGCCTGCAGCACCCGGGCGCGATCGTAATGGGCCAGTGCCTCGAACAGCGGATTGCCCACCCGCTGCGCCAACTCCAGGGAGTCGCGGTTCAAACGCCTGGCTTGCCACAGGTCGCCGTCGGCAATCGCCAGGTTCGAGAGCGTGGACAGGCACACCAACCGTTGGCCGTAACGCTTTGCCGGCAGGCTTTCCAGGGCTTCGGCGCAATGGCGCAACGTGGCCTCGCGATCCCCGCGGCCACGGGCGATGATCCCGCTCAGGGCCAGCCATTGGGCAAGCATGGACCTCTGTGCGGTGGCCGACGGCGCCGGCAGGAAACGACTCAGGTGCGCGGCCAGCTCCTCGGCGGCGTCCAGTTGGCAGGCCAGCCCCAGCGCCCAGCTGTAGAGCACGATCAACCGGGGCGTGCTGATGAGCAGGCTGTCGGGCAGGTCCATCTTCCAGCGCAGCAACATGCCGACGTTCTGCTCGGCCAGCAATTGCTCTTCCGAAAGGTTCTGCACCAGGTTCGCCGCCACGTCCAGGTGCCCGGCCCGCAACGCCTGCTCCACCGCCTCGTCGATCAGGCCCTGGGCGTTGAACCAGCGACAGGCCCGCAGGTGCAGGGTCGCAGCCGGCACCGCGGCCGGTGCAGTGGGACGACTGCGCAACAAATCGGAAAACAGATGGTGGTAGCGATACCAATGACCGTGTTCATCCAACGGCACCAGGAACACCTGATGGGCCGCCAGGTAGCGCAGGATTTCCGCACTGTCGTGGGCTTCGCGCACGGCATCGCACAACTCGCTGCAAAAACGTTCCTGGGGAGCGGTTTCGTAGAGAAACGCCTGCACTTCGGCAGGCAGGCAATCGATGACCTCTTCAAGCAGATAATCGCGAATCAGCCCTTCCCCGCCATGCAGCGCCTGGGGCCGCAAGCCCTCGGCGCCGGCCTCGGATGCCGCCAGCAACCAGAAACGCAGCCCGGCCACCCAGCCTTCGCTGCGCAGGAGCAGATTCTCCAACGCTTCACCGCGCAACGCACTGCTGTGATGCCGAAGCAGGGTCACGGCCTCGTCATGGGTCAGGCGCAGGTCCTGTTCGCTCAGTTCGAGCAATTGCCGCGACAGGCGCAGGCGCGCCAGGTGCCAGTCCGGGCGCTGCCGGCTGGTGACCAGCAGCAGTAATCCTTCGGGCAGGTGATTGAGGAAAAATTGCAGGCAACGATCCAGCACCGGGCTCTGGGCCAGGTGGTAATCGTCGAGCACCAGCAACAAGGGCGCGCGGGACGATAGGTGCGTGGACAATTCATCCAGCAGCCCATCGAGCCATTCTTCAAAAGCGAAGGGCTGATGACGCTGGCGCATCTTCAACAACCCCAGCGCCCGACGACCCAACTGCGGAAAGAAAGCCTGGAGCCCTTCAAGCAGGCGCTCCAGGAAGCGCCCCGGGTCGTTGTCCCGGGCGCTGAGCCCCAGCCACAGGCTCTGCCATTGGGCCGGCAGCCCCTGGCAAAACTCCACCGCGAGCGAGCTCTTGCCAAACCCCGCCGGTGCGCTGATCAACAGCAAACGACCACCGAGCCCCGCCCCCAGGCGCTCGCACAACCGCGGCCGCAAGACGTAGCCGTCGGGCAAGGGCGGGCGATAGAAGCGCCCGTCCTGTACCGCGATGGCTGCGCGGGCAGAATCCGGAAGTGAGGACAAATCAGTCATGGCCGGCTCTTGTGAACATACGAGGTGACGGCGTAGCAGTTGTCCGCAGACTAGCGGTAAACGGGGAGGTATTGAAGGGAGTGCTACAAATGGCTACAAAAAGGCTACAAGCCGACTGATGCAGCAAACGCAGTTTTTGTGGGAGCAAGGCTTGCCCGCGATGCAGGCAACTCGATTTTTCAAGTATCTAGGCGTCTGCATCGCGGGCAAGCCTTGCTCCCACAGTGCCCTCCTACCACAGGTCCAGTGATGGTGGCCCCGCAAAAAAACGCCCCGAACCAGTCGGGGCGTTTCTTCGAGGATGCGGCCTCGGGTAAAGCGGTCTAGCGAATGCCGTCCTGACGCAATGCGTTGGGGGTGAATTCGGCGGTGGAGGCGGTGAAGCCGAAGTCGTAGGCTGACTTCTCTTCGTTCTTCATGCCCAGCGCCAGGTAACGGCCGGACTGCAGGTCATAGAGGGTTTCCAGGGCGTACCACGGCACTTGCTTGTCGTAGTAGTTCTCGGCATGGGCCTCGGCGACGCGCCACAGTTGGCCACGGCCGTCGTAGTGATCGATCACCGCCGCTTGCCAGGTGTCTTCGTCGATGTAGAAGTCACGCTTGGCGTAGATATGGCGCTGGCCTTCCTTCAGGGTCGCGGTCACGTGCCAGACACGCCGCAACTCGTAGCGCGCCAGGTCCTGGTTGATGTGACCGGCCTTGAGGATGTCGGCGTATTTGAGTTGTGGCGAATCGATCTTGTGGCTGTTGGCGGCGATGTACAGTTCCTTCTTGCCTTCCAGTTTCCAGTCGTAGCGGTCTGGCGCGCCGTTGTACATGTCCAGGTTATCGGAGGTGCGCAAGCCATCGGCGGCGGTACCCGGGCCGTCATAGGACACTTGCGGTGCACGACGCACACGACGCTGGCCGGCGTTGTAGACCCAGGCCGAACGCGGTTCCTTCACCTGGTCGAGCGTCTCGTGCACCAGCAGCACGCCACCGGCCAGGCGCGCCGGCGCGGTCACTTGCTGCTTGAAGTAGAACAGGATGTTGCCGGGGTTGGCCGGATCGAAATCCTTCATCTTGTCGCGGAACACAAACTGGTCGCGGAAGTACACCAGGCTGTACGAGCCGTTGGGTTGCGGCGTGGCCTGGGTCACCAGGCGGGTGACGCTGCCACCGCGGTAGCGGGTGATGTGGTTCCAGATCACTTCCACACCATTCTGGGGGATCGGGAACGGCACGGCCGTCTCGAAGTTCTCCAGGCCGTTGCCACCGGACACCAACTTGGTGTTGACCGCGTTTTTCTTGATGGAAGCGAACACCTCATCCGGCACGGTGGCACCACGATGGGTCGGATAGACCGGCATCTTGAAGGTGTCCGGGTAACGCTTGAACATCGCGTACTGGCCCGGCGCGAGCTTGTCCTTGTACTGGTCGACGTTCTGCGCGGTGATGGTGAACAGCGGTTTCTCACTGGCATATGGATCGGCCAGGAAACCCTTGCTGTCGACACTGCCCGCGTTCTTGGCCATCGGTTTCCAGGCCGAGATCGAGCCATTGGCGTTGCCCGCCATCTCGGCGCCCATCGGTGTCAGGCTCTTGCCCAGCTTGTCGGCCTCGGCGGCAGGTACTGCCGCCATGACACTGGCGGCCAGCAGGGAGATCCCCAGCACGCCGACCTGCAACAGATTCTTGGTTATTTTCATAAGGTATCGTCCTGAAATACGGTGCTTAGAAGTTCACGCCGACACTGAGCGCCACGAAGTCGCGATCGTCCACGGTGCTGAAGTCGCCACCAAAGAAATTGGTGTAGGCCAGGCTCGCGTTGTAGGTGTTCTGGTACTCGGCATCCAACCCGAGGCTGACGGCCTTGCGGCCTTCTTCGAAGTTGCCGCCGGGGCCAGGCGAGTAGCCTTTGACGTCATGGGACCAGGCCACGTTGGGCTTGAGGTTCACGCCTGCGAAGACGTCCGGGTATTCCCAGATGGCGCGCGCGCGATAGCCCCAGGAGGTGGCAGTGGTGAAGCCGTCGTTGTTGCAGTTGCTGTTCACGTTGCCGGCAGTCTGGCCGCCGCCTGCAGCCGTCGAGGCGTTGAGCGTGTTGCAGAAGCCATTGGGCAGCTCGCCCGGACCGAATACCGGGTCACGGCCGTAGCGAACGTCCGATTTGCTTTCCAGGCCGCCCACATGTGTCACGCCAATTTCACCCACCAGGGTCAAGCGACTGGCGCCCATGACCTGATCAAGAAAATGGGTAAAGGTAGTTTGGAATTGAGTGATTTCCTTGCGACGGTAACCATGCAGATCCTGGCCCGGAACGCCATCAAGCAGAGAAGCGTTGTCGAAAGGCAAAGTATTCCCGGGCCCAACGATTGGTCGAACACCAGCGAAAAGGATATCGGTGGTACTCAACTGAACCGGGGCGTTCGGCCGATAACTCAACTCACCACTCCACGCAGTACCGGTGGGTAATGTCGTGGAGAAACTCAAGCCATAGAGACGAATATCTTCAGGATATTCAACGAAGTAGTTGGAGTTACCCGCCACAATCAGCGGACGCAGCCCCGCCAACCCTCCCAACGGCATGGTGTAGAACTGGGATGGTGCTCCGGTTGCACTGAAAATCGGCGCCCGACTGTGGTAGTTCATGAAGTAGGCACCAAACTCGGTGTCCAGAGGTTCGAACATGTACTTCAGGGACGCGCCCCACTGGCCGCTGTCACGGGCATCGCGATCTGGACCACGGCGCACCAATACTCCTTCCTCATTGACATCTACGCCGAATGTATCCAAGGCCGGCAAGGCAGCACCAGGAATTGTTGAACGCTTATTCAACACCCGCAAATTATCCGAACACCCATCGGCAATCACATCCGGCTGGGAGAAGAACGTCCCGCAGTTATCCACAACCGTCTGGTCCCACTCCAACTGGTAGAAGGCCTCGGCCGACAGGTTGTCGGTCAGGCTTTGGGACACGTAGAACATGTTGACCGGGATCAGGCCTTCCTTGATCTCGGCCCCCGGACGACGGAACGCGGACACGTCGACGGGGTTGATGGAGTTGATGCCGCCCTGGATGAACGTGCTTTCACCCCAGCTGACAACCTGCTTGCCCAGGCGGACCGAGCCCGGCTGATCGGCAATGGAATAGTTGTGATAGACGAACGCGTCGAGGATCTGCCCGCCGGACGACTTGGCGCCTTCCTTGCGGTTGCTGTCGCTGATGTCCTTGAACTCACGCCCCTCGTCCTTGAGCTCGAAGTCGTACCAGTACTTGCCGCGCACGAACACACCGGTATCGCCATATTTCAGCTCCAGGTCGTGGATGCCCTTGAAGATCTTCGAGAAGGTTTCCCCGCGCTTGAAGTTCAGGTGACCGTCATCGGAGGTCTGTGAAAGGCCTCGGCCGCCGTTGTTGACGCCGATCAGGTCTTTGTTCGGGTTAGCGGTGGACCAGCTTGCCCCCACCGACAGGGACGAATCGAACTGGCCTTCGATTTCACCGATGTTGAAACTGACGCCGAATGCAGGGCCGGCGAGCGAAGAGGCGAGACTGACCGCCAGAGGCAATTTTGCCCGGCGCCAGAAGGTGGTTGCTGAGGTCATCGACGCTACTCCATGTGCTTTATTGTTATGGCAGGCAGAACGTTCAAAGAACACTTTGAGCGGCTGGAATGGCATACCCCCGCCCTACGCCCAAAGCTGTATCGGTCGTTTAGTACGACCGTACCGTTTTTGAAATTTCTGACGCGGACTATAGCCAGCAGGTAGTACGGCTTGATCCCTCTAAAGTGTGATTTGCAGCCCGCGCCCACTCTGGAACATTCCTTTTGTCAGGCCGACGGATGTCGGCCCGGCAAGGATGGCTGATTTCTGCGGTTTGACAAGAAAAATGCAGGCTCGATGGCTCTGCCGCGCCCTTTTCAGGCACGGCAGGCGTGTTCAGAGGGTCGAGAGGAAGGTGCTGTTGTTGCTCTGCCATTCGGTGATATCGACGCGGATGCGCTTCTTGTCGAGCTTGCCGACGCTGGTCTTGGGAATTTCTGTAACAAGGGCTATCTGGTTCGGAATCGCCCACTTGCTCAGGTGCCCCAGCTCAACGAACGGCTTGAGGTGTTCCTTGACCTCGCGCGCCCCGATCTGATGCCCTTCGCGAACAATCACCAAGGCAAACGGCCGCTCGCCCCACTGCGGATCGGGGATGCCGACCACTGCTACCTCGCGTACCGCCGCATGACGACTAATGAGGTCTTCCAGGTCCAGGGACGAGATCCATTCACCACCGGTCTTGATGACGTCCTTGATGCGATCGCGGATATCGATGAAGCCCATGCTGTCGAGCGTGGCAACGTCGCCGGTGTGCAGCCAGCCACCGGCCCAGAGTTCGGCGCCCTTCTGCGGCTCGCGGAAATAACCTTCGGTGAGCCAGGGCGCACGCAACACCAGCTCGCCCTGAGTCTCGCCGTCGGCCGGCAGGAAGCGGCCTTCGGTATCGACGATGGCCGCTTCCACCAGGGGCCCAGGGACACCGGCCTTGATCCGGTAGGTGGTGCGTTCGTCCTCGCTGCCGGCCATCAACTCCTCGTTGAGGTGGGCGCAGGACACCAACGGGCCGGTCTCCGACATGCCGTAGGCTGCGGTGAGCTGGATTCCCCGGGCCTTGGCCGTTTCGTACAAGCTGCGGTTCAGGGCGCTGCCGCCAATGACGATTTTCCAACCGGCGAAATCGGTGCCCTGGGCGCCCTTGGCGTTGAGGAGCATTTGCAGGATGGTCGGCACGCAGTGGGAGAAGGAAACTTTTTCGGTGCGCCACAACTGGACCAGGAACTCCGGGTCGTAGCGGCCCGGGTAGACCTGCTTGAGCCCGAGCATGGTCGCCACGTAGGGCAGGCCCCAGGCGTGAACGTGGAACATCGGCGTGATCGGCATGTACACGTCGTTGGTGCCGAGCAGCCGCACGCTGTCGATGGCGCCCATGATCGTCGCCTCGCCCAGGGTGTGCAGCACCAGTTGGCGATGGGTGAAGTACACGCCCTTGGGATTGCCCGTGGTGCCGGTGGTATAGAACATGGTGGCAACGGAGTTTTCGTCGAAGTCCTGGAAGTCGTAGACAGGACTGGCGGCGGCCAGCAGTTGCTCGTATTCGCCCACCAGGTCGGGCAGGTCGGCGGTTTTTTCCGGCAAGTCGGTCAGCAGCAAGGTTTTCTGCACCGTCGTCAGGTGCCCGGCAATCGCCTGGTACAACCCGACGAACTCGCTGTTGACCAGCACGAAGCGGTCGTCGGCGTGGTTCATGGTGTAGACGATCTGCTCTGGCGAAAGGCGCACGTTGACGGTGTGGATCACCGCGCCAATCATCGGGATGGCGAACATGCATTCCAGGTAGCGATGGCTGTCCCAGTCCATCACCGCCACGGTATCACCGGCCTTGACCCCGGCCTCGGTCAACACATTGGCCAGGCGCGCCACCCGCTCGATCAACGTCGGGTAGCTGTAGCGCAACTGGTCGCGGTAGACGATCTCGCGGGTTTTCTCGTAACGCGTACCGGACATCAGCAGCCGCTTGATCAGCAACGGGTATTGATAAGCGCCTTCGGCGGGAGGAATAACGCGAGTCTGCAACATAAGAATCCCTTTTCTGACTGCACGGTCGTGGCTGGAAGTAAGCACTCTAGAGCGCTTATACACCGATCAAATCAGCCAAAGGAATGATTTGATCAGTGCGTAAATACTAGCCCTGGGCCATCCATGGGACCTGACCAGGCTCGGTCAATGCATCTCGGTAAACGCCAGTTTCACGCCAATGGCCACCAGCACCGCGCCCATGGTCCGGTCGAACCAGTGACCCATGCGGGCAAAACCGGCACGCACCCGCTGCTGGCTGAACAGCATCGCCACCAGGCAGAACCAGGCCGCCGTCGCCGCCGCCAGGTACACGCCGTAGCCGGCCTGGACCGCCAGCGGGGTATGGGGATTGATGACCACAGTGAACAGCGACAGGAAAAACAGCGTGGCCTTGGGGTTCAGGCCGTTGGTGACGAAGCCTGCCGTGAACGCGCCGCGAGCCGTGCGTTCGCCGGCCTCCTTGTGGAGGTTGTCCTCGGTCGACTTGGCCGGTTGCGCCCGCAACGCCTTGAAGCCGATGTACAGCAGGTAGGCAGCGGCGGCCCACTTCAGGGCGTTGAACAGCACGATCGATTGCGACACGATCAGGCCGATGCCCAGCAGCGAATAGCCAACATGCAGGAAAATCGCCGTACCGACCCCCAGCGCGGTCCAGGTGCCGGCGCGCCGGCCATGGGTCACGCTTTCACGCACCACCACGGCAAAATCCGGCCCGGGGCTGGCCACGGCCAGCAGGTGGATCAGGGCGACGGTGAGGAACTCGGTGAGGTACATGGTGGGGCTCCTTGCGACACTCTTTTGTTGGATGAAATTCTGTGGCGAGGGAGCTTGCTCCCGCTCGACTGCGTAGCGGTCGCATGCAATATACCGGGGCCTGCTTTGCAGGCCAGCGGGAGCAAGCTCCCTCGCCACAGGGTATATGACGCCACGGCCGCAATTCATCTGATAGGCTCGCCACATTACGCCTTCGATTCTTGAGTTAAAAGGTACAGTTGATGACGAACACCGCCCGCGCCGTTTTCCTCGATCACCCCTCCCTGGACCTCGGCGACCTGGACCTGGGCCCGCTGCGCAACTGCTTCAGCGAACTGCAATTGTTCGCCCGGACCACGCCGGACCAAGTGATCGAACGGCTCAAGGGCGCCACGGTGGCGATCACCAACAAAGTGGTGATCGATGCGCAGGCCATGGCCGCCAACCCCGACCTGAAACTAATCCTGATCAGCGCCACCGGCACTAACAACGTCGACCTGGCTGCCGCCCGCCACCACGGCATCACTGTGTGCAACTGCCAGGGCTACGGCACGCCGTCGGTGGCCCAGCACACGATCATGCTGTTGCTGAACCTGGCGACACGCCTGGCCGATTACCAGAAAGCGCTGGGCGCAGGTCGCTGGCAACAGGCGTCGCAGTTCTGCCTGCTGGACTATCCGATTGTCGAACTCGAAGGCAAGACCCTCGGCTTGCTCGGCCACGGTGAACTGGGCAGCGCCGTCGGGCGATTGGCCGAGGCCTTTGGCATGCGCGTGCTGTTGGGCCAGGTGCCCGGACGCCCTGCTCGCCCGGACCGTTTGCCGCTGGACGAATTGCTGTCGCAAGTCGATGCCCTGACCTTGCATTGCCCGCTCAACGAGCACACCCGCAACTTCATCGGCGCCCGGGAATTGGCGCTGCTCAAGCCGGGTGCCTTCGTGGTCAATACGGCACGCGGCGGCCTGATCGACGAACAGGCCCTGGCCGACGCACTGCGCAGCGGTCACCTGGGCGGTGCCGCGACCGACGTGCTGAGCGTGGAACCGCCCACCCACGGCAACCCATTGTTGGCCACCGACATCCCCCGCCTGATCGTCACGCCCCACAACGCTTGGGGCAGTCGCGAAGCACGGCAACGGATCGTCGGGCAAATGAGCGAAAACGCCCAGGGCTTTTTCAACGGTACAGCGCGCCGGGTCGTCAGTTGATAAACTGCCGCCCTTTTTTTTACCCGCATTCTCAAGGAGCAGACCATGGACCCGCGCAGTGAAGTACTGCTTCGTCAGGCCGACTTATTCCAGGGTTCGGTCTTGCTGGCCGGCCTGCCCGCCGACGACCTGCTCGGCCGCCTGCCCGACGCCCATGGCTGGTGCTGGCACGCGGGTGATCAGGCGGCGCTGGAGGCCCGCTTCCCCGGGCGCTGCCACTTCGGTGTCGACGCACCGCAGCGCGAATTCGACAGCGCCGTGGTGTTCTTGCCCAAGGCCAAGGACCTGACCGACTACCTGCTCAACGCCGTAGCCGCGCGCCTGGCCGGCCGCGAAGTGTACCTGGTGGGCGAAAAGCGCAGCGGCATCGAAGGCGCGTCCAAGCAGCTCAACCCGCTCGGCAAACCGCGCAAGCTCGACAGCGCGCGGCATTGCCAGCTCTGGCAGGTCACCGTCGCCACCGCACCCGAAGCCAAGCCCCTGCAAAGCCTGGCGCAGACCTACGAACTGCCCCTGGCCGAAGGCCCCTTGAAGGTGGTCAGCTTGCCAGGCGTGTTCAGCCACGGTCGCCTGGATCGCGGCACGGCGTTACTGCTGGAACACCTCGACAAGCTGCCCAGTGGTCACGTGCTGGATTTTGGCTGCGGCGCCGGTGTGCTGGGGGCGGCAATCAAGCGGCGCTACCCGCACAACACGCTCACGCTGCTGGACGTAGACGCTTTTGCCGCCGCCAGCAGCCGCCTGACCCTGGCCGCCAACGGTTTGGAAGCCGAGGTGTTGACCGGTGACGGAATCGACGCAGCCCCTATGGGGTTGAATGCGATCCTGAGCAATCCGCCCTTCCACACCGGCGTGCACACCGATTACCAAGCCACGGAGAACTTGTTGATAAAAGCCGGCAAACATCTGAAAAATGGCGGCGAACTACGACTGGTGGCGAACAGCTTCCTCAAGTACCAGCCATTGATCGAGGAGCACCTGGGGCCGTGCACGATCAAGGCCGAGGGCCAGGGCTTTCGCATTTACCAGGCCCGGCGCGGCTGAAGCAATTTTCCATGAAGTAGCACTTGCCCAATCGGATTTGCCTAGGCAGAATCCGCACCGTCCTAGGGGAGTAGTCTCCCACGAGCGCCCTGCTCGTCCGGCATGCGTCAACATACTTGGTCCACAGACCATGGCGCATGCGACCCAAGCGTCCCCAAAAGGTCGCTGGGTTTGACAAGACCTATGACACGCACACCTTACCCGGGGCGGGAAGGCTGTACGTGTCATAGCCGTGTCGACCCGCCCCTCTAGGAATCACCTGATGCTGGACTCTTTCCTCGTACCCACCGCCATCGTTGCCCTGGCCGAAATCGGCGACAAGACGCAACTGCTCGCACTCATCCTGGCAGCTCGCTTTCGCAAACCCTGGCCGATCATCGCCGGTATCGTCGCCGCCACCCTGGCTAACCATGCAGCGGCCGGCGCGGTGGGCGCCTGGGTCGGCAATCTGTTTTCGGACGGGGTCTTGCACTGGATCCTCGCGGCAAGTTTCGCCGCCACGGCGCTGTGGACCCTGGTCCCGGACAAGCTGGACGATGAAGAAACCACCACGGCTCGCCGATTCGGTCCGTTCCTGACCACGCTGATTGCGTTCTTCCTGGCGGAAATCGGCGACAAGACGCAGATCGCTACGGTGATGCTCGCCGCGCAGTACTCGCAGTTGTGGTTGGTGATCCTGGGCACCACGGTGGGCATGTTGATTGCCAACGTGCCGGTGGTACTGGCGGGCAATTTCGCCGCCGAAAAACTGCCCCTGACCTTGATCCGCCGCCTGGCCGCCTCGGCGTTTTTCGTCCTGGCGGTTGTCGCGGTGTACAAGGCGATGCAGAGCAGTGGCTGGGTTTGAGGCTGTGCCACACCCTTAGCCGGGATAACTGTGGGAGCATAGCTTGCTCGCGATAAACGATGACGCGGTCTGATTGACATCGGCGTCGCCCTTGTCGCGAGCAAGCTTTGCTCCCACAACGAGCCTTACTTGCGCGCCTGCTGATACAGCGGCATCACCTTCGGAATCGCCGCCTGCAACGAAGCGATGCGACTGCTCGATGAAGGGTGGGTGCTCATGAATTCCGGTGGTGCGCCTTCCGATGCCTTGGCCATCTTGTTCCACAGGGTGATCGCGGCGTTCGGGTCGTAGCCCGCACGAGCGGCCAGTTCGAGGCCGATCAGGTCGGCTTCGTTCTCGTTTTCACGGCTGTTGGGCAAGGTCATGCCGTAGTTGGCCACGGTGTCGGCCAGCGCCAGGCTGTCCTGGCCCAGGCCGAACAAGGCGCCAGCGCCCTGCTTGGCCATTTCGATGCCATAGGCCTTGGACATGGCTTCACGGCCATGCTCACGCAAGGCGTGGGCGATTTCGTGGCCCACGATCGCGGCGATCTCGGCATCGGTGAGCTTCAGTTTGTCCATCAATCCGGTGTAAAAAATGATCTTGCCGCCAGGACCGCAGTTGGCGTTGAGCTCGTCGCTCTTGATCAGGTTCACTTCCCAGTTCCATTGCGCCGAATCCGGACGGAACACCGGGGCCTGGGCGATCAGTCGATCGGAAATCGTCTGGAGGCGCTTGGCATCGTTGCTGCTCTTGTCCAGCACACCCTGGGTGTTCGCCTCGCCCACGGTCTTCTGATAAGACTGGGCATACATCTGGTTGACCTCCGCGCTCGACAGCATGCTGAACATGTACTGCTTGCGCTCCACGCCCACGGCTCCGCCGCTGGTGGTGTTGACCGACTGGCAACCGGCGAGCAGCAAAGCCGCGCTCAATGCACTCACCATCAATGTCTTTTTCATACAAAAAGAAGCTCCCTGGAAACATCGGCGTATCCTAGGCGTTGATTTGTATCGGCGCCAGATACACAACGAGGGATTACCGTTTTTTCGGACAGATCCCACCCAGCCCATTTGCGACACTCACATCGCCAAAAGAGTCATCCGACGAGCCGGGCCTCATGCCGGGCCTGCGAAACGCCGATACAGGTTCCAGACGTCATTTCGCGTCCGGAGCTTCTATGAAATTCAAATCGATCCAGTTTTCCGTGGCCGCCCTGGCCGGCGCCATCGTCCTCAGCGTGGTGGTAGCCCTGGTGCTGTACGCGCTGTTTGCTGGCGCCCGCACCCAGGAGATGGTGCAGCAGCGGGCCAAGGCGCAGTTCGAGCAACTCATTGAGCAACGCCTCAACGCCCTCGCCCGCACCCAGGCCAGCCAGATCCAACGGGAACTGGAGGCGCCGCTGCTGCTCGCCCGCGGCCTGGCCACCAGCAATGCCTTGATGGGCATGAACGGCGCGGACGGCAACCCGCAGTTGAAGGTGCCTCGCGAGCAACTGATCAGCCTGCTGCGCGAAACCGTGGTGCGCAACCCGAAGATCCTCGGCGCCTACATCGCCTGGGAGCCGAACGCCGTCGACCATGACGACGCCCGCTACGTGAACAGCCAAGTGCTCGGCATGGAAACCAACGGGCGTTTCCTGCCGTGGTGGTTTCGCAACCAGGACGGCACCCTGGGCCTGGAAAAACTCGCTGACGTGACCGACCAGAAACGGCTCTCCACCGGCATCCGCGCCAGTGAGTACTACCTGTGCTCCCGGGACAGCAAGAAAGCCTGCGTGATCGACCCGGCCCCCTATCGCGTCGGCGACACCATGACCATGCTCGCCTCGTTCATCGAGCCGATCATGATCGATGGCAAGTTCCAAGGCATCGTCGGCGCCGACCTGTCGGTGAATTTCATCCAGGACATGCTCGTGGCGGCCGACAGCAAGCTCTACAACGGCGCCGGGGAGATGGCCTTGCTGTCGAGCAACAACCGGCTGGTGGCGTACACCAAGGACCCGGGCAAACTCGGGGAAAAGGCCAGCGATGTACTCGACGCCAGCAAGCTGGGTGACGTGGCCCGACTCGGCATCGGCGAGGCGCGCTACGACATCGATGAAGCCCACGGCAACATCGCCCTCTACTTGCCGTTCGGCATCGGCCAGACCGAGGCCCGCTGGACACTGATGCTGCAATTGCCGCTGAGCGCGGTGATGGCCGACTTGCAAGCCTTGCAAAAGGACCTGGACCAACAGCGCCAGGCCGACATTTTCGGCATGGCCATGGTGGGCCTGGTAATTGCCGGTATCGGTCTGCTGGTGATCTGGCTGGTGGGCCATGGCATTGCCCGGCCGCTCAAGCAAATGGTGGCGATGCTCGATGACATCGCCCAGGGCGAAGGCGACCTGACCCGGCGCCTGGTGAGCGACCGCGCCGATGAACTGGGTGCGATTGCCAGGGGTTTCAACACCTTCCTGAGCAAATTGCAGGGGATGATCACCCAAGTGGTGACCTCGGTGCAGAGTGTCAGCGACTCCTCGGAGCACACGGCCGACATCGCGATCCGCACCAACCAGGGCGTGCATAAACAGATGGTGGAGATCGATCAGGTGGCCACCGCCGTGCACGAAATGACCGCCACTGCCCAGGACGTGGCCCGCAACGCAACCCAGGCCGCCCAAGCCGCCAGCCACGCCGACCAGGCAGCCAGCCAGGGCATGCAGATTGTGCAGGACACTTCGACCTCTATCGGCACCTTGGCCGTGGAAATCGGCCGGGCCGTGGGCGTGGTGCAAACCCTGGCCAAGGACAGCGAGAACATCAATGCGATCCTCGTTGCCATTCGCGGGATTGCCGAACAGACCAACCTGCTGGCCCTCAATGCGGCCATCGAAGCGGCCCGGGCCGGTGAACAGGGCCGGGGCTTTGCCGTGGTCGCCGACGAAGTGCGCAACCTGGCGCAGAAGACCCAGCAGGCCACGGAAGAAATCCAGTCGATGATCCAGCAATTGCAGCAAGGTACGCGGGATGTGGTGCGGGTGATGGAAGACAGCCAGCAGCGCACCGATGAAAGCGTGCAGCACGCCGCGAAAGCAGCCCAGGCCCTGGAGACAATCACCCAGGCCGTGTCGGTGATCAACGACATGAACACCCAGATCGCCAGCGCCGCCGAGGAACAGAGCGCGGTGGCCGATGACATCAACCGCAACGTCATCAACATCGGGCAAGTGGCGAACGAAGTGGCCAGCGGCGCCGACGAATCCAGCGCAGCCAGCGCCGGGCTGACCAAACTGGCGGAACAGCAGCGGCGGTTGATCAATCAGTTCCGGGTCTGATCCAAAGGCCCATCGCGAGCATTCCAATGTGAGAGCGGGCTTGCCCGCGATGAGGCCAGCCCAGGCACCGCGAACTCAAGCCGGGGTCAGGCACTCCGGCCCATTGAGTTTCGGATCATTGACCAGGTTGGCCAGGACTCGCTCGCGCAGTGACGCCGGTTCGCTGGCCAGCAGGCCTTGCAGGGCATGAAGGGGTGTCTCGGGATCGAGCCACAGGCGCTGGCCTTCTTCGTCCAGGATCAACGGGCGGCGCTGGCCCGCCGCCGGCTGGGTGATGACCGCAGTGCTCAGCCACACCTGTTCCTGCACCGGATACGCTTCCCAGATCGCGGCAAAGAACAGCGACGACCCCTCGGCCGGCGTCAGCCAGTAGGGACGCTTGCGCGTGCCGCCACGCCATTCATAGAAACCGTTGGCCGGCAGCAGGCAGCGACGCAGGCGCAGGGCTTCGCGGAACATCGGCTGCTCGGCCACGGTCTCCGCCCGGGCATGGGCCGGGGTGCGGGACAGGTCAGTCAGCCACGCCGGCGTCAGGCCCCAACGGGCCCGCGCCAGCTCGCGCTGGCCCTCGGCGTCGGCGCGCAACATCAGCACCGAATCATTGGGCGAGATATTCCACTGGGCCTTCTGGTCGGCGGGAAAACCGGGCAAGGCCGCAAAGGCGGGGTTCCAGCGAAACAGGGCATAACGTCCACACATGGGGCAACATGACTCTTGATCGAACGGCCGTCAGCCTTGGGTTTGTACGAAAAGTCGCCGAGCGGCGATCAGGCACTATTCGTGCAAAGCCTAACAGACCAGCGTGCCGCTGTAGTTATCCGGCTCATCGCCCGGCAGCGGCAGCGCGGCATTGTAGGCGGCGATCAGCTCTCGGGCGTATTGCGCCTGGGCGTCATCCACCGCCAGCCCCAGCAGGCCCTGCATCGGCAATTCGCCGACGGCGCCCAGCAGGTCACGCCCCACCAGGTACGCCGTGACCCCCTCACTGGCGAGCATGCCCTGCAGCAATTCGCCTTCCATGAGGCTTTCCAGCTCGTAGATTCTTTGCATGGACGCCCCCGTCAGTCGTTTTCGCCAAAGACTTCCAGATGCCACTCCTCACCATGGACCTGCAACACGAACCTCACCGGCTTGCAGCAGACCTGACAATCCTCGATGTAGATCTGGTCCCCTCCCGACAAGTCAACGGACGTCTCGATTTCCTCACCACAGTACGGACAATCATAAAGAGCGGTTTCCAGCATCGCGGTCTCCCAGGTGACTTGTGCGTATAATCGCCGGTCTATTTGCAGGGCTATTGTTGTCTGGTGTGTTTTCCAGGCGGTGCCCTGTCGTTTTTTTGATCCAACCTTTACTTACCCTAGCCGTTTCCTACAAGAGAGCATGATGGGCGAATTCGATGCCATCCGACCTTACGACGACAGCGAAGTCCCAGCGGTGCTGGCCCGGCTGCTCGGCGACAAGGCGTTTCTAGATATCCTCACCCACTTCCGCTTCCCGCGCCTGGCCGGCGCGTTCGGCTGGATGCTCAAACCTCTTATAGCGCAAAGATTGCGGCGCGAGTTTGCCGGTGTGACCTCCGTGGCCACTTTGCAAGACAAAGTGGAGTTCTACGTCGACCACACCATCGAGCGCGCCACCGACGGCGTGACCTACACCGGGGTGGAGCAGTTCAAGTCCGGCAGTGCCTACCTGTTCATCGCCAACCATCGTGACATCGTGATGGACCCGGCCTTCGTCAACTATGCCGTGTACCACGCCGGCCTGCCGACGCCGCGCATCGCCATTGGCGACAACCTGTTGCAAAAGCCGTTTGTCAGCGACCTGATGCGCCTGAACAAAAGCTTCATCGTGCACCGCTCCATCACCGGGCGACGGGAAAAAATGGCGGCGTATCAATTGCTGTCGGCGTACATCAACCATTCGATCCGCAACGATTGCGCCTCGATCTGGATCGCCCAGGCCGAAGGGCGCGCCAAGGACGGCGACGACCGTACCGAATCGGCGATCCTCAAGATGTTCCACATGAGCCGCAAGGACGAGCCGTTCGGCGAGGTCATCCAGTCGTTGAACCTGACGCCGGTGTCCATCAGCTACGAATACGACCCCTGCGACCAGGCCAAGGCCCGCGAGCTGTACATCCGCGCCACCACCGGCACCTACACCAAGGTTCCGGGCGAAGATGACGTGAGCATCGCCACGGGCATCACCGGCTACAAGGGTCGCGTCCATGTGAACTTCGCCGCGCCGATTACCGAGCTGTTCGAAGACACCAAGCAACTGGCCCAGGAAATGGACCGGCAGATCCTCGGCGGTTATCGCCTGTTCCCGGTGCATTACCTGGCTTACGCCCAATGGACCGATGCCGACCCGCAACTGCAGGTGCCGACGGCGGCCGAGGTGTTTGGTGCCGATGAGTTGGCCAAGGCCAAGCAGGAATGGCAACGCCGGCTGGATGCCTGCCCGGCGGAACACCGTCCGTTCCTGGTGCTGCAATATGCGACGCCGGTGCGCAATCAGTATCGGGTCAAGGCGGGGTTGGCGCTTTAAGCGACAGCTCTGAGGACACGAGCTCCTGTGGCGAGGGAGCTTGCTCCCGCTCGACCGGGCTGGCGCACCAGTGCGCAGCAATCGCAAAACAGGCTTGGGGTTAAGCCAGGGATCTGGGTTGACCGTTCGAAAGGGGCTGCTGCGCCCGAACGCGGACCGGCCCAGCGGGAGCAAGCTCCCTCGCCACAAAAGCATCTTTGCCTGGCATTTCTTGCTTGTGCCACAGCTACTTCATCAGAACTGCGTACTGATCCACGACACCAGCAACGCCAGCGCCAGGCAGCCAAAGCCAAACCGGTAGAAAAACCGGTTCATCCGCTGAGTGGCCAGGTCCAGCAGCGCTTCGAAGCGTTCATTGCCTTCGCGATTGCGCGCCTCAAGGCAGGCCCGTGCCCGTTGTTCACGACGGCGCGTGGCAGCTAGCACCCAACCACCCGGGCAGGCAAACAGCAAGGCAAGCAGGTTGATCAGTTTGGCGGGGTGGGTGGCGAACAACGAGAACAGATGCAGCGACATCACGAACCTCAGGCGAAAGATGGACAGGGCACGCCCGTGACCTATGAACAGGGCGCGGATTCTACCGAAAGCCTGCGCCCCTGCCCTATTTTTTCCGACCTGTGGGAGCAAGGCTTGCCCGCGATGAAGCTGATGCGGTTTATCGAGGACCGAGGCGCCTTTATCGCGGGCAAGCCTTGCTCCCACAGAGCTTCGTTGCGGCAGGCAGAGCTATGGGCTGCTCTTGACGTCACGGTTTCGTCATCTGATTAGGCCACCCTGTCGCCCTTCGAACCCGCACGGACCCCGTCATGCTCCACGCCGAAAACCAGGATCGTCTCTATCTCATCAGCCCGAGCGACGAACAACAGAACCTCGTCGACAGTTTGTCCTTCAACGTCCAGGACCGGCATTGGCTGGTGTATTGCGCCTTGGGCGGCCATCCACATGAGGACCTGCCGGAGACCGACCTGCTGACCGGGATCAGCGTGCTGGCGCTGTATTCCCAGGCGGCGTGAGGGTTTCTTGTCCGCGAAAAAAACTGTGGGAGCGAGCCTGCTCGCGATGGCGGCTCAGTCAGCATTGAGGTGACTGACACTCCGCTATCGCGAGCAGGCTCGCTCCCACAGGAATATGAGGGGTCTGCTACTTACTCAGCCAACACCTGACCAATGGTCGGGTCCTTGAACAGGCGAGTCAGGGCATCACTCAATACGTCGCTGACCAGCTTGGTATTGGTGTCCTGGTTGGGCGCCATGCCGAAACGCTGGTCCAGCGAAGCACCATAGCGGCCGCTGTAGCGACGGCTGGCGTTCTGCACGTCGGAGCGGAACGTCGCGCCGATGGTGGCTTCGGTCACGTACATGCCTTCCTTCGGCGACTGGTACTTGAGCTCGGCCAGGGTCACGGTCAACTGCGGTGCGTTCAGCGCATTGGCCGTCGGGGTGAAGCCCAGCAGGCGTACCGCGGCTTCAGCCTGGGCTTGCAGCTTGGGCAGGATCTGCGCGCCCTGCACCGTGATCACGCTGGTTTCCGGGTACAGACCACCACGGGTGCCGAGGGTCGGCGACGGACGACCGTCCACCACCCGCACCACCACCGGCTGGCCATGACCCACAGGCGCCAGTTGGGCGTTGAGCCGAGGCTCGGGATTAAGTTGTTGCGGGCTATGGGCACAGCCGACGAGCGTCAGAGTGGTCACAGCGATCAAACCGAACAACAGGCGTTGCAACATGCTTATCTCTCCAGAATCGGGCACTGACAATACCCGCAGTATAGCGGCGCGCCATGGCGGCGAACTAGCATGATTATCGAGATGTATGACACGTGCCCGGAAGGCCGGTTCCTGTCACCGCGTTGTCACGCGCCTTACACCGGTATGTCATCGCCCGCTGTCAGGCTTGTCGCAAGCTCCCTGACCCGGTATCCGATCATGCGCTTCCTTATTTCGCTGTTCACCCCGCGTCCTCACCATCGCACCTTCGCACTGCTGGACCGCAACGGTCACTGCCAGGCCTTCAAGCAATGCAGCCTGCAGCCCATGGGCGAAGGTTGGGTGGAAATCGAAGAAATCCGCCTCAACTGGTTGCACCAGCCACTGCCCGCCAGCGCCCGCGTGCAGCCGCTTCGCACTCGCGCACGCCATCGAGTGTTGTTGACCATCTGACCGGACAGCTAATAAAAGTCATTAAACACGACCATTTCCGTGCGTTTCTTCGATACAATCTCCCCCCGATTATAAGGACGTCTCCTGATCGGGCCCCGCAACACCGCTGATGCGCTGGTATTGGCACCCCGCAACGCCCACAGAGAGCCGCCCACACAGATCGAGTGAAGCTGGCGCGCTTGCTGTTTCCGGGCAAAAACACCGCTTTTCACGAATCTGCAGAGCTGTCATTACGCTCGGTCACTGAGCTGTCTGCCCGTTTTGCCTGTCATGTATTACATGGGGGCAACCAAACCGGGCGCAGTGCCAGGCTGGGACAGCCCTTTTTTGAGGTTCACGTCTTCAAAAGAGCGTGAAAAAACGGGTTTTCACAACTTCACGAGAGTGTGGCGAGCAAATGAAGAGTTTTGCGTCTGAACAAGCACCATTGGCGTCTGAAACAGCCCAACGACATAGGACCGGATATCGCTCAAGAACCGGCGCCTGAAGCCTGTCCGCTACGGATTTGGTTGCACGAACGGATGTCTCGGCCATAAGTCGAATTGCCTGCCCGGCGCTTAAATGAGTTCATAGCACTTTTTGAGGCCAGGCTGCATGCATCCGCAGTAGTTGCGAAAAATGACGAAGATTCGGACATGGCGATCCTGGCCATGGATAACCTGGGGCGCAACCAACCTGCCCCGCCACTCCTGGCCGCTATGCCGACAATTTGGTGCTGCAGATTTTGGAGACGCGTTAAATGGCGCATAACGAAGCAGTCGATGTAATTCTGGTAGGGGCCGGCATCATGAGTGCCACCCTGGCCGTACTGCTCAAGGAACTCGACCCCGCGATTTCGCTGGAAGTCGTCGAGCTGATGGACTCCGGGGCCGCGGAAAGCTCCAACCCATGGAACAACGCCGGCACCGGTCACGCCGGACTGTGCGAGCTGAACTACACGCCCCAGTCCGCCGACGGCAGTGTCGACATCAAGAAAGCCGTGCACATCAACACCCAGTTCGAGGTGTCGAAGCAGTTCTGGACGTACCTGACCAAGAAAGGCACGTTCGGCTCATCGAAGTCCTTCATCGCCCCGGTGCCGCACCTGAGCTTCGTGCAAGGCGAGAAAGGCGTTTCGTTCCTCAAGAAGCGCTTCGAACTGCTGCACCGGCATCACGCTTTCGCCGACATGGAATACACCGAAGACAAAGCCAAGATGGCCGAGTGGATGCCGCTGATGATGCCTGGCCGTCCGGCCGACGAAGTCGTCGCCGCCACCCGCGTCATGAACGGCACCGACGTCAACTTCGGCGCATTGACCAACCAGTTGCTCCAGCACTTGACCAGCGCCCCCGACGCCCAGGTCAAATACTGCAAGCGCGTCACCGGCCTCAAGCGCAAGGGTGATGGCTGGACCGTGACCATCAAGGACGTCAACTCCGGCGCCAGCCGTGACGTCGACGCCAAGTTCGTGTTCCTGGGCGCCGGCGGCGCGGCGTTGCCACTGCTGCAAGCCTCGGGCATCGAGGAAAGCAAGGGCTTCGGCGGCTTCCCAGTCAGCGGCCAGTGGCTGCGTTGCGACAACCCGGAAGTGGTCAAGCATCACCAGGCCAAGGTCTACAGCCAGGCCGCAGTGGGTTCGCCACCGATGTCGGTGCCGCATCTGGATACCCGCGTGGTCGATGGCAAGAAATCCCTGCTGTTCGGGCCATACGCCGGCTTCACCACCAAGTTCCTCAAGCACGGTTCGATCATGGACCTGCCGCTGTCGGTACGCGCCGGCAACATCGGCCCGATGCTGGCCGTGGCCCGGGACAACATGGACCTGACCAAATACCTGATCAGCGAAGTGATGCAGTCCATGGAGCAACGCCTGGACTCCCTGCGTCGCTTCTACCCCGAAGCGAAAGCCGAGGACTGGCGCTTGGAAGTGGCCGGCCAACGGGTGCAGATCATCAAGAAAGACCCGAAGAAAGGTGGGATCCTGCAGTTCGGCACCGAACTGGTGGCTGCCAAGGACGGTACCCTCGCCGCCCTGCTCGGTGCTTCGCCAGGCGCTTCGGTCACCGTGTCGATCATGCTGGAGCTGATCGAACGCTGCTTCCCAGGCAAGGCCAAGGGCGAGTGGGCGGCCAAGCTCGCGGAAATCTTCCCGGCCCGGGAAACAGTGCTGGAAACCGACGCTGCGCTGTATCGCAAGATCAACGCGCAGAACAACGTCGCGCTGGAGCTGGTTGAAGAAAGCAACGAAGCCCAAAACTACGCTTGATTCGACGGCATTAAAAAACGCCCCGCTCTTTTCCCAGAGCGGGGCGTTTTTTCATGGGGAAGCTATCGTGGCGAGGGAGCTTGCTCCCGCCGGCCTGCAAAGCAGGCCCAGGATCAATCAGCCACGTGCCTTGTTGACCAGCTCGATGTATTCCTCGGCATTACGCTGGTCGCGAACCAGTGCCACGAAATCGTTGCCGCGCTCATCCTTGCCATTGAGGTCGTAGCCGGCTTCGACGAAGAACGTCAGGAATCGCTCGAAATCGTCGATCCGCAGGCCACGGTAGCCCTTGATCAATTTGTGCAGCGACGGCGAGGTGGCATCGATCGGTTCGAAATTGAGAAACAGCTTGATCTGCTCGTCACCAATCTCATCGCCAATCACTTGTTTCTTGTCTTTACGCATTGCCGGCTCCAGCTCGCACAGTTCACGGGGCAGGCAGTGTACCCCCGGCGGCCCCCAGGGCTCAACGCGAGCGTTCGGCGCCGGTGTGCAGGTCTGCCCAGACATGACCGTTGGCGTAAGTGAGAAACTGCACGTACACCGTGTGGTTACGCAACAGGTCGATAACCACCCGGTACTGGGCCGGTGGATAAGACAGGGTCAGGGTCTTGGTCGCCTGGTCGAACGTCGGCTTCTTCAGGCTTTTGCTTTCGCCGTCGAAGTTGAGGATCACCTGGTTGATGATCGCGCCCTTGTTCAAGGGCTTGCCCTTGAGGCGCACCAGCAACGGCGACGTCACCGGTATCGGCTGCTGGTTGGACTGACGCTGGTTGCCCAGCACCACCGAATACTCGGTGACCTGCAGCAACTGCTGCTGTTCAGGCTGCTCCTGGCGCGCCACCTGGTCATCGGGCGGCAGGAACTGACTGTGCATCGGCGCGGCAACGGCCGCCAGGGGTAGGCTGGAGATCAACAACAAAGTGGCGCAGCGGCGGATCGATACACGCATGACAAGCTCCGGGGGTCTTGGCCGGGCACTCTAGCATGAGCACGACTGGTAAAAATAAGCGATCCGGGTCAATGCATCCGCGCAGCGGGCGCGGCATACTCAAGTGGCCATCAGCCCTGACACCCGTCAGAGACGCTTTTGTGGCGAGCAAGCTTGCTCCCGTTCGACCGGGCTGGCGCACCAGCGCGTAGCGCTCGCAATATTCCAGGGCGGCTTCGCCACCCAGCGGGAGCAAGCTCCCTCGCCACAGGGGTCGGCACCCGTTCCTCACGAGGAGTACTCATGTCTATCTCCGCTCCGCCCTTGTTCGCCGCCTGGCGCCAAGCCTGGCGCGCCGGCTACACCGTGGAGCGCCTGCGCGGCGATCTCGTGGCCGGGCTCACCGTCGGCATCATCGCCATTCCCCTCGCCATGGCACTGGCCATCGCCGTCGGCGTACCCCCGCAACATGGGTTGTACACCGTGCTGGTGGCCGCGCCGCTGATCGCGCTCACGGGCGGTTCGCGCTTCAACGTGAGCGGGCCGACGGCGGCGTTCGTGGTCATCCTGCTGCCGATCACCCAGCAATATGGCCTGGGTGGCCTGTTACTGTGCACGATGCTGGCCGGCCTGATCCTGATCACGCTGGGGCTGATGCGCGCCGGACGGTTGATCCAATATATCCCGTACCCGGTCATCCTCGGTTTCACCGCAGGGATCGGCGTGGTCATCGCCACCCTGCAACTCAAGGATCTGCTGGGGCTGACCACCGCCGGCCAGGCCCGCCATTACATCGAGCAACTGGGCGAGCTGATCGTCGCCCTGCCCGGCGCCCACCTCAGCGACGGCCTCATCGGCGCCACCTGCCTGGCGGTGCTGATTATCTGGCCGCGCTGGGTACCGCGAATCCCCGGGCACCTGGTCGCCTTGCTGGTGGGGGCGCTGCTGGGGCTGGCGCTGGAGCACGGTGGCTGGCCGATCGCGACGTTGGGCGAACGCTTCAGTTATGTCGTCGACGGTATCCGCCACCCCGGCATCCCACCGTTCCTGCCCAGCTTCGACTGGCCGTGGAACCTGCCGGACGGCCAGGGACATCCGCTGAACCTGTCCTACGACCTGTTTCGCCAACTGCTCGGCCCGGCCTTCGCCATCGCCATGCTCGGCGCAATCGAATCGCTGCTGTGTGCCGTGGTCGCGGACGGCATGACCGGCAGCAAGCACGACCCCAACGCCGAGCTCCTGGGCCAGGGCCTTGGCAACCTGGTGGCACCGCTGTTCGGCGGCATCACCGCCACCGCAGCCATCGCCCGCAGTGCCACCAACGTGCGCAGCGGCGCGTTTTCCCCCCTGGCGGCGATCATCCACAGCCTGGTGGTGCTGGGAGCGATTGTGCTGCTGGCACCGCTGTTCAGCTACTTGCCCATGGCCGCGCTGGCGGCGCTGCTGGTGATGGTCGCGTGGAACATGAGCGAAGCCGGGCATGTGCTGCACACCTTGCGCATCGCCCCGCGCAGCGACGTATTGGTGCTACTGACCTGCCTGGGCCTGACGGTGTTGTTCGACATGGTATTGGCCGTCGCCGTCGGCCTGCTGCTGGCCGCCGGGCTGTTCATCAAGCGCATGAGCGAACTGACCGACAGCGCCGAACTGCCGCGCCATTTCCATCAAGCCCTGCAGGACATGCCCGAGCACGTGCGCTGCTACGGGATTCGCGGGCCGCTGTTCTTCGGCGCGGCGGAAAAGGCCCTGGATGTGCTGCGCAAATTCGATCCGGGCGTGCGGGTGGTGGTCGTGGAGATGAGCGCCGTGCCCATGCTGGACATGACCGCGTTGGCCGCGTTTGAAAATATCCTGAAGGATTACCGCAAGCACGGCATCGGCCTGATCCTGGTGGCGACCGCACCACGGGTACGCCTGAAGCTGCGCCGCGCCGGCATTCATCGCGAGCAGCGCCAATTGGCGTATGTGCAGACGCTGGAGCAGGCACGGGTCAAGAGCGAGCAGTGGCTGGTCGAACATCATGCCGCCCATCCAAAGGTTGCCTGATTATGCCCTGCTGTGTGGGAGCAAAGCTTGCTCGCGAAACAGACACCTCAATGCCTGAAAGACCGCATCGCCCTCATCGCGGGCAAGCCTTGCTCCCACGGGTCGCTCATGCTCGGGGTACCAGCCACCCTCAGTCGAACTGGGCCCGCATCCAGGCGTGGTATTGCGCCACGCCAGCCTCACCTTCGCGGGGCGCCCAGTGGGCCAGCTCACCCTCGCCCACTGGCCGGTAAGGACCCGCCTTGCATTCGAACATCAGGCTGTCGGCTTCCAGCACCACCAACCCGTGATACACGCCGGCCGGCACGTCGACGCCCAGGCAGTCGCCATCGGCCTGCAAGATGCGCTTGTCCACCACCGCACCGGTTTCATCGAAGATCAACACACCCAGCCGGCCCCTGAGCACCAGCAAGGTTTCGGCCTTGTCGGCACTCAAGTGTCGATGAGGCGGGATGTAGGTGCACGGTTGTAAGCCCACCGCCATGCGGTGGCAGGGCTCATCCATCCCATGAAAATTGTGATGTTGTCGCCCGCGAGGATTGGCCGCGGCCTGCTCGGCCAAGCCATCGAACAACGTCTGGTCCAGGAAGCTCGGCCGGGCCATGGCTCACATGCCCTTGACGGCAAAGATACCGTTGGCGTTGCGCCAGTAACCTTTGTAGTCCATGCCGTAGCCGAAAATGTAGCGGTCGACACACGGCAGGCCGACGAAATCGGCTTTCAGGTCAGGCCGCGCCTTGCGGTCGTGGTCCTTGTCGATCAGCACGGCGGTGTGCACGGCGCGGGCGCCGGCGTGTTTGCAGAAGTCGATGATGGCGCCCAGGGTGTGGCCTTCGTCGAGGATGTCGTCGATGATCAGCACGTCGCGGTCGATGAACGAGACTTCCGGCTTGGCCTTCCAGAACAGGTCGCCGCCGGTGGTTTCGTTGCGGTAACGGGTGGCGTGCAGGTAGGACGCTTCCAGCGGGAAGTTCAGGTAGGTGAGCAGCTTGCCGGAAAAGATCAGGCCACCGTTCATGACGCAGAACACCACGGGGTTGGAGTCGGCCAGTTGATCGTTGATTTGCGCACCAACGCGGGCGATGGCCGCTTCGACTTCGGTTTCGCTGTAGAGGCAGTCGGCCTCGCGCATGATTTGACGGATATGCTCGAGATCAGCGGACATGGCGCTCTCCAAGAGAAGTTGACGGAAGGGACAGATTCGGAAAGCGGGCAAAGGTACGCATCCCGCCCGGCCAGATCAAGCGTTTGTGGACTAACGTTCTGTATTGTGACCCTCGGATAGATTAACCTAGGCCGGTTTTTTTGCCCGCCGCCGGAGCCTTTTCCCATGCCCATCCTCGAGATTCGCCACCCGCTGATCAGACATAAACTCGGCCTGATGCGCCGCGCCGACATCAGCACCAAAAACTTCCGCGAGCTCGCCCAGGAAGTCGGCGCCTTGCTCACCTACGAAGCCACCAAGGACTTGCCCCTGGAGTCCTATGAAATCGACGGGTGGGCCGGTGCGGTCCAGGTAGAGAAGATCGCCGGCAAGAAGATCACCGTGGTGCCGATCCTGCGCGCGGGCATCGGCATGCTCGAAGGCGTGCTGAGCCTGATCCCGGGTGCCAAGGTCAGCGCTGTGGGCGTGGCTCGCAACGAGCAGACCCTGCAAGCCCATACCTACCTGGAAAAACTGGTGCCGGAAATCAACGAGCGCCTGGCGATGATCATCGACCCGATGCTCGCCACCGGCAGTTCCATGGTCGCCACCATCGACCTGTTGAAAAAAGCCGGTTGCCGGGACATCCGCGCCATGGTGCTGGTCGCGGCCCCCGAAGGCATCAAGGCGGTGCAGGACGCCCACCCGGATGTGACCATCTATACCGCGTCCATCGACCAGAAACTCAACGAGCATGGCTACATCATCCCCGGCCTGGGCGATGCCGGCGACAAGATCTTCGGCACCAAGCAGAAGGACGCCTGAGCATGCAGGATGAGTTCAACGATCCGCTCTGGCGCCAGGTGCTGTCCGGCGCCCAGATGTTGTTCGTCGCCTTCGGCGCATTGGTCCTGATGCCATTGATCACTGGACTGGACCCGAACGTGGCGCTGTTCACCGCCGGCCTGGGAACGATCCTGTTCCAGATCGTGACCGGGCGCCAGGTGCCGGTATTCCTGGCATCTAGCTTCGCGTTCATCACCCCGATCATCCTCGCCAAGGGCCAGTTCGGCCTGGCCGAGACCATGGGCGGGGTGATGGCGGCCGGTTTCGTCTACACCTTCCTGGGCCTGGCGGTGAAGATCAAGGGCACCGGTTTCATCGACCGGCTGTTGCCGCCCGTGGTCATCGGCCCGGTGATCATTTCCATTGGTCTGGCGATGGCGCCGATTGCCGCCAACATGGCCATGGGCAAGGCCGGTGACGGCAGCGAGTTGATTCGCTACCAGACGGCGATGTTGATTTCCATGCCCGCCCTGCTCACCACCCTTATCGTCGCGGTGTTCGGCAAAGGCATCTTCCGCCTGGTACCGATCATTTCCGGCGTGCTGGTGGGCTTTGCCATGGCATTTTTCTTCGGCGTGGTGGACACCGCGAAAATCGCCGCCGCACCGTGGTTCGCCCTGCCGAACTTCACCGCGCCGGCGTTCAATTTGCAGGCGATCCTGTTCATCGTCCCTGTGGCCCTGGCCCCGGCCATCGAGCACATCGGCGGCGTGATCGCCGTGGGCAGCGTGACCGGTCGCGACTACCTGAAGAAACCCGGCCTGCACCGCACCCTGCTCGGTGACGGCATCGCCACCACCGCTGCCGGCCTGTTCGGCGGCCCACCCAACACCACCTATGCCGAAGTGACCGGCGCGGTGATGCTGACCAAGAACTACAACCCGAAGATCATGACCTGGGCGGCGATCTTCGCCATCGCCCTGGCGTTCATCGGCAAGTTCGGCGCGCTGCTGCAAAGCATCCCGGTGCCGGTGATGGGTGGGATCCTGTGCCTGTTGTTCGGCTCGATTGCCGCGGTGGGCATGAACACGCTGATCCGCCACAAGATCGACCTGGGCGAGGCGCGCAACCTGGTGATCGTTTCAGTGACGCTGGTGTTCGGCATCGGCGGCGTGCTGGTGGGCACCGGCACCGGCCCGGACGACTTCGGCCTCAAGGGCATCGCGCTGTGCGCAATCGTGGCTATTGCGCTGAACCTGATCCTGCCGGGCAATGACAGCTGGAAGCAGAAGAATGGAGATGAGCCGCTGATCTAGAGCCCATCACTTTCATCGTCTGCACTAGCGTCATCGCGGGCAAGCCTTGCTCCCACAGGTTTTGAGTAGTCCACGCTTAAGTGGCCAGGACAAAATCTGTGGGAGCAAGGCTTGCCCGCGATGCTTTTAGAGGTTTACAGCGCAATCGGCGCCCGTTCGCACAACGTGCTCAACGCCTCGACCCACTGCGGCTGGTCATTGAGACACGGCACCAGCACCAACTCCTCCCCTCCCGCCGCGCGGAACTGCTCGCGCCCGCGGTCGCCGATTTCCTCCAGAGTCTCGATGCAGTCGGCCACGAACGCCGGGCACATCACCAGGATCTTCTTCACGCCGCTGCGGGCCAGTTCATCCAGGCGCGTCTCGGTGTAGGGCTCGATCCATTTGGCGCGCCCCAGTCGCGACTGGAACGACACCGACCACTGGCCATCCTTCAGCCCCATGCGATGGGCGAACAGCTCGGCGGTGCGGATGCATTGGGCGCGGTAACACGTCGCCACGACCTCCGGCGGTGCGTTCTTGCAGCAGTCGGCGTCCTTGAAGCAATGAAAACCCGTCGGGTCGAGCTTGGTCAGGTGCCGCTCAGGCAAACCGTGGAAACTCAGCAGCAGGTGATCATGATCCTGCATCAGGTACGGCTTGGCGCTGGCGACCAGGGCGTCGAGGTATTCCGGCTGGTCGTAGAACGGCTGGAGAATCGAGAACTGCACATCGAGCTTCTTTTCCCGCATGACTCGCTTGGCTTCCTCGATCACCGTGGTCATGGTGCTGTCGGCAAACTGCGGATACAACGGCGCCAGGGTGATCCTCTTGTGGCCCTGGCCGGCCAGTCGCACCAGCGCCGATTCAATCGACGGCTCGCCGTAACGCATTGCCAGCTCCACCGGCCCGTGGCTCCATTGCGCGCTCATGGCCTGTTGCAGGCGACGGCTGAGCACCACCAGCGGCGAACCTTCCTCCCACCAGATCGACGCGTACGCATGGGCCGACTGTTCGGGCCGCTTGATCAGGATCAGCGACACCAGCAAGCGCCGCACCGGCCAAGGCAGGTCGATGACGTAAGGGTCCATCAGGAATTGATTGAGGTAGCGGCGCACATCGGCCACCGAGGTGGAGGCAGGCGAACCCAGATTCACCAGAAGCAACGCGTGATCGGTCATGCAACATCCTATTTCAAAGGCGGTCGGACAAATCGTCCAGGGCCGCAGGCAAATCAGTGAAGCGGAAGGTGAACCCCGCCGATTGCAATCGGGCCGGCGTGGCGCGCTGCCCGCCGAGCAACAGCAAGGACAACTCCCCCAGCGCGACTTTCAATACCAGCTCTGGCATCGGCATCACGGCCGGCCGATGCAACACGCGCCCCAGGGCATGGGCAAAGTCGCGGTTGCGCACCGGGTTCGGCGCGCAGGCATTATAAGGACCGCTGGCGTCGTCGCGGTGCAGAAGAAAATCAATCAAGGCGATTTGATCGTCAATGTGAATCCACGGCATCCATTGCCGACCATTGCCGATAGGCCCGCCCAGCGCCAGTTTGAACGGCAGCCGCAGCCGCGACAAAAAGCCGCCCTCGGCGGACAGGACCAGACCGGTACGAACCAGCACCACCCGGATGCCCATGGCCTCGGCCCGTTGCGCCGTCTCTTCCCAGGCGATGCACAACTGGCTGGCGAAATCCTCGCTCACCGGCCCCGACGCCTCGGTCAACTCACGCTCGCCGCCGTCGCCATACCAACCCACCGCCGAGCCGGAGATCAACAACCGTGGCTTTTGCTCGCAACGCTCCAGCCACGCCAGCAAGACCTCCGTGAGGGTGATGCGGCTGCTCCACAGCAGCATCTTGCGCTTGTGGGTCCAGGGCCGGTCGGCAATCGGCGCGCCCGCCAGGTTGACCACCGCGTCCACCGGCTCGCTGATTTCGTCGAGCCGGGCAATTCCCCGCGCCTGGGCACCACAGATTTTCGCCACCTCTTCGGGTCGGCGACTCCATACCGTCAAGCGATGGCCCTGCCCCAGCCAGTGACGGCAGAGCTGACGTCCGATCAATCCAGTACCGCCGGTCAGCAAGATGTGCATGAGGTGTTCCTCGTATCGCGTTTTACCCGGCCCATTAGTCTATTTTTATAAGCAGGGATTTTTCGTATCGAACAGGGTCTGTGTTTAACAATAGGACAACCTGTCCGAAAGCGAACGGTAAAACTTATACCAAAAACCCGAATTGTACAGGTTTAAACGACGGCGTAGTCTGTACAGAAAGGTAAACGAGGCCCTCATGACTGTACCTATCGCAATCATCGGCACCGGCATCGCCGGACTTTCAGCCGCCCAGGCCCTGACGGAGGCCGGGCATGTCGTTCAACTCTTCGATAAAAGCCATGGCAGCGGCGGACGCATGTCGAGCAAGCGCAGCGACGCCGGCGCCCTGGACATGGGCGCGCAATACTTCACCGCCCGCGACCGCCGTTTCGTCACGGAGGTCCAGCGCTGGCAGGCCAATGGCTGGGCCGCGGAATGGAACCCGCAGCTCTATAACTTCCAGGGCGGGCAATTGAGCCCTTCGCCGGACGAGCAGACCCGCTGGGTCGGCACACCGCGCATGAGCGCCATCACCCGCGCCCTGCTGGGCAAGCTGCAAGTGCAGTTCTCTTGCCGGATCACCGAGGTGTACCGTGGCCAGGAACACTGGCATTTGCAGGACGCAGAAGGCTTTACCCACGGCCCGTTCGGCCAGGTGGTGATCGCCACGCCCGCGCCCCAGGCCACCGCGCTGCTGGCCGCCGTACCGAAACTGGCCGGCGTAGCCGCCGGGGTGAAAATGGACCCGACCTGGGCCGTGGCCCTGGGCTTCGAAACGCCGCTGGACACGCCCATGGAAGGCTGCTTCGTGCAGGACAGTCCGCTGGACTGGCTGGCCCGCAACCGCAGCAAACCGGGACGCGACAGCACGCTCGACACCTGGGTGCTGCACGCCACCAGCGACTGGAGTCGGCAACACATCGACCTGCCCAAGGAGGCCGTGATCGAGCATCTGCATGGCGCCTTCGCCGAACTGCTGCACAGCGCGATGCCCGCACCGAGCTTCAGCGTGGCCCACCGCTGGCTCTACGCGCGGCCGGCCGGCAACCATGAATGGGGCGCCCTGGGCGATGCCGACCTGGGCCTGTATGTCTGCGGCGACTGGTGCCTGTCCGGCCGTGTCGAAGGAGCCTGGCTCAGCGGCCAGGAGGCAGCCCGCCGGTTGCACGCCAGCTTGCAGTAGGCCGCATCATCCCGCGCCACCGCTGCTGTCGCTCCGGACAGCAGCCCATCTACGACCCCCTCGATGCCACCACCTCGCACATTCGTGTTGACTTGGGCACACCCTCACCTATGATGGAAATATTGTACAAAACAAATATTCTGTACAGGTTTAAGCCATCCGAGGTCGACCATGCCCAGCGAAGCCGCCACCAGACCGAAAATCGCCATCAGCGCCTGCCTGATGGGTGCTGAAGTTCGCTTCAATGGCGGACACAAGCAATCGCAGCTGTGCAGCCGCACCTTGGCCGAGCACTTCGATTTCGTGCCGGTGTGTCCCGAGGTTGCCATTGGCCTGGGCATCCCCCGTGAACCGATCCGGCTGACAGGCGACCCCGAACGGCCCGAAGCGCTGGGCACGGTGAATCACACCCTCAACGTGACCCGGCCACTGGCCGATTACGGCCGACAGATGGCGGCGGAGCTGGACGACATCTGTGGCTACATCTTCATGCAGAAATCACCTTCCTGCGGGCTGGAACGAGTCAAAGTCTACGGCCACAACGGCGTGCCCCAGGACGGCGGCGGCCGCGGGATCTATGCCCAGGCGTTTTGCGAGCAACACCCCGACCTGCCAGTGGAAGAAGACGGCAGGCTCAACGATCCGGTGCTGCGGGAAAACTTCCTCAACCGGGTGTTCGTCTATGCAGACTGGCAACCCCTGCGTCACCGAGGCCTGACCCGACGGGACCTGATTGAATTCCACTCGCGCTACAAATACCTGCTGATGGCCCACAATCCGGCGCAGTACCACGCCCTGGGCAACGTGTTGGGCAGCATGGGCAAGGCCGATCCCAACGAACTGGGCCCACGCTACTTCAGCGAATTGATGGCGGCGTTGAAAAAATGCGCCACCCGCCGCACCCACACCAATGTGCTGCAACACCTGAGCGGCTACCTCAAGCGTGCCATCACCGCGCAGGACAAGCAGGAGGTGCAGCACCTCATCGGGCAGTATCGCCTCGGCATCGTCCCGTTGGTGGTCCCGCTGACATTGCTCAAGCATCACCTGCGCCGACACCCCGATCCCTACCTCGCGCAGCAGGCCTACCTGCAACCGCATCCGGAAAACCTCAGCCTGCGAAACGCGATTTGATGAACGACCAGGACGAGTCCCGCGCCATCCAAGCGCAAGAGGCCGATTTCGCCGACGCCTTGGCGCAAGGCTGGCTGCCCATTCGCGAGGTCGCCCGGCAAACCGGCGTCAACGCGGTCACGCTGCGGGCCTGGGAGCGTCGCTACGGCTTGATCGTGCCGCATCGCACAGCCAAAGGGCATCGCCTGTTCAACGCCGAACATGTGCAGCGGATTCAAAGCATCCTCACCTGGATCAATCGCGGGATGGCCGTGAGCAAGATCAAGCCACTGCTCGACGCCCCGCAACCACCCGCCGAACCCGTGGAAAACGACTGGCAACGCCAGCGACGTGCCCTGGTGCTGGCGGTGACGCAACTGGCCGAGCGACAGGTCGACGACCTGGTCAACCAGGCCATGGCGCTGTACCCGCCACGGACCGTGTGCGAACAATTGCTGTTGCCTTTGTTGGCCGAACTGCAGGGGCGCTGGCAGGGCCAGTTCGGCGCCCAGTTGGAGCGTGTGTTCTTCTATTCCTGGCTGCGCAGCAAATTCGGCAGCCGGGTCTACCACAACAACCGTCAACTGCGCGGCGCGCCGTTGCTGCTGATCAACCATTCGGTCGCCGCCTTCGACCCTCACCTCTGGCTCATCGCCTGGTTGGCCAGCAGCGCCGATTGCCCGGTGGAAGTCTTCGACGGGCCGATACCGCCGGGTGAGCTGGCCTTGGCGGTCGAACGCCTCCAGGCTCGCGGCGTGCTGTTGTACTCCAGCCATGCCATCAACCTTTCCCAACTGCCCAGGCTGCTGGGCGCCATTGACTGCCCGATCATCATCGCCGGCCCCGCCGCCTCGATTCACCACGCCCGGTTATCCACAGGCGTGGCGACGGTCGACGTGTCCTGGGCCGAAGATCCGCTATCGGCTTACCGCGAACTGAGTCGCAGAGAACTGCTCTAGATGGAAAAAAACCTGCAATTGATCTGGCTGCGCAGCGACTTGCGCCTGCGCGACAACACCGCCCTCGCGGCGGCTGCCAGCCGAGGGCCGTGCGTGGCGGTGTACCTGCCGTGCCCGGAACAATGGCGCGATCATGACGATGCACCGTGCAAGATTGATTTCTGGTTGCGCAACCTCGCCTCATTGAGCGCGGACCTTGACGATCTGAACATTGCGCTGCTGGTTCGTGACGCACCGCGGTGGGACCAGGCGCCACAGGTGCTCGCGAAGCTGTGCCGCGAACTGAACGTCACTGCCGTTCATGTCAACGAAGAGTACGGCCTGCATGAAAGCCGTCGCGATGCCGCCGTGGCCAAGGCCTTGACGGCCGAGGGGATCGAGTTTCACAGCCACTTGGACCAATTGCTGTTCAAGCCCGGCAGCGTGCTGACCAAGACCGGCACGTACTTCCAGGTGTTCAGCCAGTTCCGCAAGGTTTGCTATAGCCGGCTGTATCACTCGCTGCCAAGCCTGGTTGCCACCCCGCCCCGACAGGCGCCCACCGGCATCACCCGCGACCCGGTGCCCACCCAAGCCGCCGGGTTCGCCCAACCCAGCCCGGCACTGCGCGCGCTCTGGCCCGCCGGAGAGCTGCATGCCCAGCGGCGCCTGGAAACCTTTGTCGAGCAGCACCTTGAAGATTACCAGCACGCACGGGATTTCCCGGCCAAACCCGGCACCAGCCAACTGTCGGCTTACCTGGTGGCTGGCGTTGTCTCGCCACGCCAGTGCCTGCACGCCGCTCTTCGGGCCAACCAGGGAGAATGGGAGAGTGGAAATGCAGGAGCTGTGACATGGATCAATGAATTGCTCTGGCGCGAGTTCTATAAACACATTTTGGTGGGTTATCCACGGGTGTCGCGCCATCGCGCTTTTCGCCCGGAAACCGAGGCATTGGCCTGGCGCAACGCACCGCAGGAGCTGCAAGCCTGGAAGGAAGCGCGCACTGGCGTGCCCATTATCGACGCCGCCATGCGTCAATTGCTGGAAACCGGCTGGATGCATAACCGTTTGCGAATGGTGGTAGCCATGTTCCTGACCAAGAACCTGCTGATCGACTGGCGCGAGGGCGAGCGCTTTTTCATGCAGCATCTGATCGACGGCGACCTGGCCGCCAACAACGGCGGCTGGCAGTGGAGCGCCTCCACCGGCACCGACGCGGCCCCCTGGTTCCGGATCTTCAACCCAGTGAGCCAATCGGAGAAATTTGACTCCGAAGGCTTGTTCATCAAGCACTGGCTACCCCAGCTGAACGATCTCGACAGGCACGAGGTCCATAACCCAAATCTTGAGGGCGGATTGTTTGGCGTAGCGGATTACCCGGCCCCGATCGTCGATCTCGGCCAGTCCCGCGCTCGCGCACTGGCGGCGTTCCGGAACCTGCCGGCTCGACGTGACGCGGCCTGGGAAAGTCCGGGCGATGAGCGCACATGAAATTGCGCCCTATGAAATGCGCTTTCCCGCAGCTGACATATAGTCATACAAATTGCAGAGCGTTCGCCGAGCCCGTCTTGCAATCCGAGGCAAGGTACCGCCTGAAGAAGAGGAGTCACGAATGGGGCTGAGCACGCCGCAACGATACTGGCTCACCGGGGCTGGCAACGGCATCGGCGCTTCGCTGGCTGAAGCCATACTGCAGACAGGTGCACACCTGGCCGTCAGTTCGCGCTCGGCCCCGTGGTGCGATGCCCTTGCGGCACGGTATCCAGGACAAGTGCTGACGGTGCCGGGCAATTTGACCGACAGCCAGACCGTACGCGAGATCGGCGAGCAGATCGCCCGGCACTGGGGCGCCCTGGATAAGGTCATCATCAACGCCGGAACCGCTGAGTATGTCGAGGGGCAGCCCAGCGAACCGACCCTGATCGAACACATCGTGCGCGGCAACCTGCTGGCCACCAGCTTCTGCATCGAAGTGGCCGCACCTTTGTTGCGCGCCGGAACCGCATCCCACCTGGTGGGCATCACCAGTCCGGCAACCTACCTGCCGCCCTCACAGACCGAAGCAGGCGGCGTCGGCATGCGCTATCTGTTCGAGTCGGCTCGCGACGAGCTGGCGCCGGCCGGTGTCGACGTCACGCTGGTCCACCCTGGCTTCGACACCCCGTCATTGCACCTCGACGATTGCGTTCCAGCTCCAAGCAAATGGTCGGCGGACGAGGCAGCAGCTCATGTCCTCGACCGCTTGATTGAACGGCCGACGGAAGTGGCACTCCCCGTCGCCTCCATGACGCTGCTCTGGCCCCTGTCCTCTTCGACCCAGACGGTACGAGCAGATGCGCCACCCTGCCGGGCGAGCGCCTGGTCACCGATCAAGGGACGCCCCTGAACAGGCTGTTTGCCCTACACTGCGCAGCATGAAAACCATACCCGTCGTAGAACTCGCTACACCGACCGTCACGTGCTCCACGTGTGCGGCGTGCTGCTGTCGGTTGGAAGTGATGCTGATCACCGACACCGGCGTCCCGCTCCATTTTATCGACACGGATGATTGGGGCGGCGAAGTGATGCGGCGGCTGGATGACGGCTGGTGCGCAGCCCTGGATCGCAACAGCATGAGGTGCACGATCTACGAAAAACGTCCGCTGATCTGCCGCGAGTTCGAAATGGGTGCGCCGCAATGCCTGGAAGAACGCGAAGGGATGGCCACGGTGTATCGGTAAAGGCCGGAGTCTTGTGGGAGACCAGGCCCCAGTAAAGACCGGGCTCCCACAGGACAGAACAGGACAGAGGGTTACAACGGCATCGTGTAGTGCAGCGCGTAGCTTTCCACACCGTCGTTGGTCGACTTGATACCGGCGTTGGAATAATGCGTGGCGCGAATACCCACTTCGTGTCCGCCGTTGAAACGCAGGCCGAAGCCGATGCGGTCTTCGAACTGGAAGGCTGTACCGAGCCGGTTGTCTTCCACTTCGGTATTGGAGAACAACGCAACACCTACGCCAGCCTCAACGTAAGGTTTTACGTTCTGCCCGGAAAATTCATACACAAACACCGGCGAGAACGACAGGCTGTGATTGCTGGAGGTCTTGTCACCTTCCCAATAGGTGTACGCACCGCTCCAGTAACCGGTCAGGCGACCCACGTCGCTCTGCCACCAACTCTTGTCCCAATCGAACTGCATCCCCAAGCGATAGGTCATGGTCGAATCGCTGGTCTGGCCAACCCCGAACTCCACACCCGCCGCCTGTGCGGTGTAAGCGTGCCCCACCAACGCAGCCGCAATCGCGGCAAAGCAGAATATGCGCTTCATTAGCAAATCCTTTTCGGACAGACTCGATTTAGTTTTTTTGTTACAAACAGACGAAATTATAGAAATCCGCGCTGAAACAGAAGTTCATCCCCATTTCACACATTTTTCATGTTTTCTTACAGATCGAAGCTTCGCACAATGCCAGACGAATGCCATAGCGTAGGTAGGATTTTTCTTAAATGTATCGGATCAGCACTGGTCCAGAATTGAGTTTCGCGGGCCGGTCCTGCGGCCAGCAGTTCCCGCTCAGCCAACAACCGCTGGAGTTGCCGGGCCACGGCGGCACCGGTGTCGATCAGGCTGATGTGGGCCGGGATCATCTGCTCAAGCAATGGCTTGAGGAACGGATAATGCGTGCACCCCAGGATCAGCGTATCGCAGCCGGCGGCCAGCAAGGGCTCGACGTAATGTTGCAGCAGTTGACGCAGGGCCGGGCTGTGCAGGTCACCCGTTTCGATCAGCTCCACCAGCCCCGGGCACGGTTGAGTGATGACCCGGACATCGGCGGCGAAACGGTCGAGCAACGCAGCGAACTTGGCACTCTGCAAAGTGCCGGTGGTGGCCAGTACACCGACGATACCACTGCGGGTGGCGGCAGCGGCCGGCTTGACCGCCGGCTCCATGGCGACGATGGGCCAGTGAGGAAAATCCCGGCGCAAATCGGCCACGGCGGCGACCGTTGCGGTGTTGCAAGCCACCACCAGCGCCTTGGCGCCTTGCCCCAGGAGAAAGTCGGCGATGATCGCGCAGCGCTGCCGGATGTAGTCCGGGGTCTTTTCGCCGTAAGGGATATGCCCGCAGTCGGCGACGTACAACAGCGACTCATTTGGCAGCAGCCGACGGATCTCCCCCAGCACCGACAGCCCGCCGACGCCCGAGTCAAGCACACCGACGGGCGCCTCACGCATGCCGGCCACCACAGACACTGCAGCCTGGATCACGCTTGACCCGCAATTCACGGAACCGCGTCCCCAGCGCATCGATCAACAGCAAGCGCCCCACCAGCGGCTCACCGAAACCGGCCAGCAATTTCAGCGCTTCGAGGGCTTGCAAGCTGCCCACCAGACCGACCACCGGCCCGAGCACACCGGCTTCGCTGCAGGTCAGTTCGGCTTCGCTGCCATGGCCGTAGAGGCAGTGATAGCAAGGGCTTTCGGGGCGCCGTGGGTCGAACACCGACAACTGCCCTTCCAGGCGAATCGCCGCGCCACTGACCAGCGGCTTGCCCGCTGCGATGCACGCCGCGTTCACCGCTTCACGGGTAGAGAAATTGTCGGAGCAGTCGAGCACCAGATCCACCGCCGCGACGGCGGCAGCCAGGGAATCTTCGTCCATGGCCGTCGGATGGGGCACCAACCGGACCTCGGGGTTGATCGCCGCCAGGCGCCGCATCGCCGAATCGACCTTGGTCAGGCCGACGCTGTCGGTGTCGTGAATGATCTGGCGTTGCAGGTTGGTCAGGTCGACCGTGTCGAAATCGGCCAGGTGCAATTCACCCACGCCGGCAGCCGCCAGGTACAACGCCACGGGGGCGCCGAGGCCGCCGAGGCCGATGATCAGCACTCGGCCCTGCTTGAGGCGCACTTGCCCGTCGATGTCGACATGCTGCAAGAGGATTTGCCGGCTATAGCGCAACAGTTCTTGGTCGTTCAGCATGGCAGTCGCCCCAGGCTGATGCGTTCATGACCGCCCAGGTCCTTGCAGCTGTGGACCTCGGCGAACCCTTGGGTTTGCAACAACTCACGCACCGCGCCCGCTTGATCGTAGCCGTGCTCGAGCATCAGCCAGCCACCCGGCTCAAGATGCGCCGGTGCCTGGGCAATGATCTGGCGCAGGTCATCGAGCCCGTCCTGCCCCGCCACCAGCGCACTGGCCGGTTCGAAACGCACATCGCCTTCAACCAGGTGCGGGTCGCAGGCGCGGATGTACGGCGGGTTGCTGACGATCAGCTGAAAACGCTCGCCCTGCACGGCACTGAACCAGTGACTGCTCAACACCGTGACGTTGCCCAGGTCCAGGCGTTGGCGATTGCGCTCGGCCAGGGCGACGGCTTCCAGCACGCGGTCGACCGCCGTGACGGTCCAGGCCGGGCGCTCGCTGGCCAAGGCCAGGGCAATCGCGCCGCTGCCGGTGCCCAGGTCCAGGACCCGGGCCGCCGTGGCCGGCAACAAGGCCAGCGCGGTTTCCACCAACAGCTCGGTGTCGGGACGCGGGATCAGCGTATGCGGCGCGACTTCCAGGTCGAGACTCCAGAAACCCTGCTGCCCAAGGATGTAGGCCACCGGCTCGCCGGAACGGCGGCGGCGCAGGTATTCGGAAAACAGCAGGGCCGACTCGCTCGGCACGATCCGCTCCGGCCAGGTGTGCAGGAAACTGCGGGACTTGCCCAGCGCAGCGGCCAGCAGCAACTCGGCATCGAGCCTTGGCGTGGGCGAATCCGGCAGCTCGGCGGCGCGTAGCAGGCTGGCGATGATGGTCATTTATTCACCTGTGCTTACTCGCCAATCGCGGCCAGCTGATCGGCCTGGTATTCGGCCAGCAAAGGCTCGATCACCGCCTCGACACCGCCGGCAAGGATCTCGTCGAGGCAATACAGGGTCAGGTTGACACGGTGGTCGGTGACCCGGCCCTGGGCAAAGTTGTAGGTACGGATACGCTCGGAACGGTCGCCCGAGCCCACCAGCAGCTTGCGTTCGCTGGCGATGGCGCTGGCGGCGGCGGCGGTCTGCTGGTCATTGAGCTTGGCCGACAACCAGGCCATGGCCCGCGCACGGTTCTTGTGCTGGGAACGCTCTTCCTGGCACTCGACCACGATGCCCGAGGGCAAGTGCGTGATACGGATCGCCGAGTCGGTCTTGTTGACGTGCTGGCCGCCCGCGCCGGAGGAGCGATAGGTGTCGATCCGCAAGTCCGCCGGGTTGATCTCGATGGCTTCCTGTTCGTCCGGCTCGGGCAGCACCGCCACGGTGCAGGCCGAAGTATGGATCCGCCCTTGGGATTCGGTGGCCGGGACACGCTGCACACGGTGGGCGCCGGATTCGAACTTCAGCTTGCCGTAGACGTTCTCGCCCTCGACCCGGGCGATCACTTCCTTATAGCCGCCGTGTTCACCTTCGTTCTCCGAAAGGATCTCCACCCGCCAGCCACGACGTTCGGCGTAACGCGAATACATGCGAAACAGATCACCGGAAAAAATCGCCGCCTCGTCGCCACCGGTACCGGCGCGGATTTCGAGGAACACGTTGCGTCCGTCGTTCGGATCCTTGGGCAGCAGCATGCGTTGCAGGTTGCTTCCCAGTTCGACCAGCTGCTCCTTGGCTTCGCGCACTTCCTCGAGCGCCATCTCGCGCAGGTCCGGGTCGCTGTCCTTGAGCAAGGCCTGGGCACCTTCGAGATCGCCCTGCACCTTGGCCAGCTGTTTATAGGCGGCGACAATCGGCTCGACTTCCGCGTATTCCTTGGAATAGGTGCGGAATTTGTTCTGGTCGCTGATGACTTCGCCGTCGCCCAGCAAGGCGGTCAATTCTTCGAAACGGTCCTGGAGGATGTCCAGCTTGTTGAGCAGTGACGCTTTCATTGCGGTTTTTTATCCGAAAAGCTATCCGGTGAACCCTCACCGAGGGCAAAGAGTTCCTGGGCCATGGCCAGCGCATCGAGGCGGCCTTCGGCGGTCAGCTTCTTGAGCTGGACGCTCGGCGCATGCAGCAACTTGTTGGTCAGGCCGCGTGCCAGTTGCGCCAGCACGTCTTCGGCACTGGCGCCATTGGCCAGCAGGCGCTGGGCCTTTTGCAGTTCCTCGTCGCGCAGGCGCTCGCTCTGCTGACGATAGGCCTTGAGCACGTCCACCGCCGCCAGCTCGCGCAGGCGCACCATGAAGTCCTCGGCGCCGACGTTGACCATTTCCTCGGCCGCCTGGGCCGCGCCCTGCCGGCTCTTGAGGTTCTCGGCCACCACTTCGTGCAGGTCGTCGACGCTGTAGAGGTAAACGTCGTCGAGTTCACCGACTTCCGGCTCGATGTCCCGGGGAACGGCAATGTCCACCATGAAAATCGGCTTGTGCTTGCGCAGTTTCAAGGCGCTTTCCACCGCGCCCTTGCCCAGGATCGGCAACTGGCTGGCGGTGGAGCTGATGACGATGTCGCTGTGCACCAGTTCGGCGGGAATCTCGGACAGCAGCACGGCATGGGCGCCAAACTGCTCGGCCAGGGTACTGGCCCGTTCCAGGGTGCGGTTGGCGACGACGATGCGCTTGACGCCCAGGTCATACAGATGGCGGGCGACCAGGGTGATGGTCTCGCCGGCGCCAATCAGCAGCGCCTGGCTGCGTTGCAGATCGCTGAAGATCTGTTTCGCCAGGCTGACGGCGGCAAACGCCACCGACACCGGGTTTTCGCCGATGGCCGTGTCGGTGCGCACCTGCTTGGCGGCGTTGAACGTGGCCTGGAACAACCGCCCCAGCAGCGGGCCGACCGTGCCGGCCTCACGCGCCACGGCGTAGGCCGACTTCATCTGGCCGAGGATCTGCGGCTCGCCCAGCACCAGCGAATCGAGCCCCGAGGCGACACGCATCATGTGACGAACTGCCGCATCGTCTTCGTGCACATAGGCACTGGCGCGCAGCTCTTCAAGGCTCAGCTTGTGATAGTCGGCCAGCCAGCGCAGCACGGTATCCGCCGAAACGTGATCCTGCTCTATATAAAGCTCGCTGCGATTGCAGGTGGAGAGGATCGCGGCTTCGCGGCTGTCAGTGAGCCGGCAGAGCTGCTGCAGGGCCTCGACCAGCTGCTCAGGCGTAAAGGCCACGCGCTCGCGGACGTCTACGGAAGCAGTCTTGTGGTTAATACCAAGTGCAAGGAAGGCCATTCAAGGTCGCTGATGGTGACGTGAAGCCGGCAATTGTCCTACTTCGCCAGATCGAGAACAACCACCCCGATCTCTATCGACCTGCACGCGGCCGTAAATCGACAGGGCGGTTATGTTTGACCGAAGGCTTGTGTCATGATGATCCGACCGCAGGTTAGTCGTCCTCTTCCTATATGAATAGATCTTCCGCGTTGCTCCTCGCTCTTGCCTTGCTCAGCGGCTGCCAGTCCATGGCCCCCGTTTCGACGGACGGTACGCCGCCGGTCGACGACAGCACGCAAGCCCCTGAAAAACCCAAGGTCTACGGCTCGTTCAGCGAAGAAACCATCTTCAGCCTGTTGAGCGCCGAACTGGCAGGCCAGCGCAATCGCTTCGACATTGCCCTGGACAACTACGTGACCCAGGCCATCAACACCCAGGATCCGGGCATCTCCGAGCGGGCGTTTCGCATCGCCGAGTACCTGGGCGCCGACCAGCCCGCGCTGGATACCGCGCTGATCTGGGCCCGAAACGCCCCGGACGACCTTGAAGCGCAGCGGGCCGCTGCCGTACAACTGGCCCGCGCCGGACGCTACGACGAATCCATGACCTATATGGAGAAAGTCCTGCAGGGCAAGGGCGACACTCACTTCGATTTCCTCGCGCTGTCCGCTGCCGACACCGACCAGGAAACCCGTAGTGGCCTGATGAAGAGTTTCGATCGCCTGCTGCAACGCCACCCGAACAACGGCCAGTTGATCTTTGGCAAGGCCTTGCTGTTGCAACAGGACGGCGATAGCCAGGGCGCCCTGACCCTGCTCGAAGACAACCCGCCGGAAGCCGGCGAAGTGGCGCCGATCCTGCTGCGCGCACGGCTGTTGCAAGGCCTGGGCCGCGGCGATGACGCCCTGCCGCTGCTGGAAAAAAGCATCAAGAAGTACCCGGACGACAAACGCCTGCGCCTCACCTACGCCCGCATGCTGGTGGAAAACAACCGCATGGACGACGCCAAGGCGGAGTTCTCCAGCCTGCTCCAGCAATACCCGGAGGATGACGAATTGCGTTACTCCCTGGCGCTGGTTTGCCTGGAAGCCAAGGCCTGGACAGAGGCCAAGGGTTACCTGGAGGACCTGATCGCCCGGGAAAGCCACGTCGACTCGGCGCACCTGAACCTGGGGCGCATCGCCGAAGAACGTAACAACCCCGAGAGCGCGCTCATCGAGTACGCCCAGGTCGGCCCGGGCAACGACTATCTGCCAGCGCAGTTGCGCCAGGCCGATATCCTGATGGGCAACGGCAAGACGGCTGACGCCCAGAGTCGCCTGGCGGTGCAGCGCGACGCTCAACCCGACTACGCGATCCAGTTGTACCTGATCGAAGCCGAAACCCTCTCGGCCAACAACCAGGGCGACAAAGCCTGGGAAGTACTGCATCAGGCCTTGAAGCAATACCCGGACGACCTGAACCTGCTGTACACCCGGGCGATGCTGGCGGAAAAGCGCAATGACCTGGCCCAGATGGAAAAAGACCTGCGCCTGATCATCCAGCGCGACCCGGACAACGCCATGGCCCTCAATGCCTTGGGCTACACCCTGTCGGACCGTACCACTCGCTACGACGAAGCCAAGGTGCTGATCGAACAGGCGCACCAGATCAATCCGGAAGACCCTGCGGTGCTCGACAGCCTCGGCTGGGTGAATTTCCGCCTGGGCAACCTCGACGAAGCCGAACGCCTGTTGCGCCAGGCCCTGGAGCGTTTTCCCGACCAGGAAGTCGCCGCTCACCTGGGCGAAGTCCTGTGGGCCAACGGCAAACAGCGCGAGGCCCGGCAAGTCTGGAGCAAGTTCCTCAAGGAGCAGCCCGACAGCCCCGTCTTGCGCAGCACCATCAAACGCCTGACCGGATCCGAGACCCTTTAAGATTATGTTCCTGCGCCATTTCATCGTTGTCAGTCTCATCGCCCTGCTCGCCGGCTGTACCGGCCTGGGCACCCGTGAATCCGTCCAGGGCCACGGCAATCCGGCCCAGTGGCGTGTCCACAAGGAACAACTCGCCGCCCTCGACGGCTGGCAGATCGACGGCAAGATCGGCATACGCGCCCCCAAGGATTCCGGCAGCGGCACGCTGTTCTGGCTGCAGCGCCAGGATTACTACGACATCCGCCTGTCCGGCCCGCTGGGTCGCGGTGCAGCGCGCCTGACCGGGCGCCCCGGCCAGGCCTCGCTGGAAGTCGCCAACCAGGGCCGCTACGAGGCGCCCACGCCTGAAGCGCTGCTGGAGGAACAACTGGGCTGGCAACTGCCGGTGTCCCATCTGACCTGGTGGGTCCGCGGGCTGCCCGCACCGGACAGCAAGAGCCGCCTGACCCTGGACGCCGACAGCCGCCTGTCCAACCTGGAACAGGATGACTGGCGGATCGAATACCTGAGCTATGCCCAGCAGAACGGCTACTGGCTGCCCGAGCGGATCAAACTGCACGGCAGCAACCTGGACGTCACGCTGGTGATCAAGCAATGGCAGCCGCGCAAGCTGGGGCAATGACATGACCGCTGCGCGCCTGACCCTGCCCTCCCCGGCCAAGCTCAACCTGATGCTGCACATCCTCGGTCGTCGCCCGGACGGTTATCACGAGCTGCAGACGATTTTTCAGTTCCTGGACTACGGTGACGAAATCACCTTTGCCGTGCGCGACGATGGCGTGATTCGCCTGCACACCGAATTCGAGGGTGTTCCCCACGACAGCAACCTGATCGTGCGGGCCGCGAAAAAACTCCAGGAACAATCCGGTTGCTCATTGGGCATCGATATCTGGATCGAAAAAATTCTGCCCATGGGCGGCGGCATCGGTGGCGGCAGTTCCAATGCGGCGACCACCCTGCTCGGCCTTAACCACTTGTGGCAGCTGGGCTGGGACGAGGATCGCCTCGCGGCCCTGGGCCTGACGCTGGGCGCCGACGTCCCGGTTTTCGTGCGTGGACACGCCGCTTTTGCCGAGGGCGTCGGGGAAAAACTCACGCCGGTAGAGCCCGAAGAACCCTGGTACCTGGTACTCGTGCCGCAAGTATCTGTAAGTACAGCAGAAATTTTTTCAGATCCACTGTTGACACGTAACTCTCCTCCCATTAAAGTGCGCCCCGTTCCCAAGGGAAACAGTCGAAATGACTGCTTACCGGTGGTAGCAAGGCGTTACCCAGATGTTCGTAACGCATTGGATTTGTTAGGTAATTTTACCGAAGCAAAACTCACCGGAACTGGAAGTTGTGTGTTTGGGGGCTTCCCAAGCAAAGCTGAAGCTGATAAAGTCTCGGCCCTTCTTACAGAGACCCTTACAGGGTTTGTAGCAAAAGGAAGCAACGTCTCGATGTTGCATCGCAAGCTGCAAGACCTGCTCTAAAAGGAATCGAGTGCTGGGCACTCGCAGCAACAGATACAGGGGCGTCGCCAAGCGGTAAGGCAGCAGGTTTTGATCCTGCCATGCGTTGGTTCGAATCCAGCCGCCCCTGCCATTTTCCTATACTCATCCAGGTTACCCTCAGCCTTCAGGTACTGCGCGTGTCCAAGATGATGGTCTTTACGGGGAACGCTAACCCCGATCTGGCTCGGCGTGTCGTACGTCAGCTGCATATCCCTCTCGGTGACATTTCTGTCGGTAAGTTCTCCGACGGCGAAATCACTGCCGAGATCAATGAAAACGTTCGCGGTAAAGACGTCTTCATTATTCAGCCGACTTGCGCTCCGACCAACGATAACCTGATGGAACTCGTCGTGATGGCTGATGCCTTCCGCCGTTCCTCGGCTACTCGTATCACTGCTGTTATTCCTTACTTTGGTTATGCCCGTCAGGATCGCCGTCCGCGTTCCGCACGTGTGGCAATCAGCGCGAAAGTCGTGGCTGATATGCTGACCGTAGTCGGCATCGACCGTGTTCTCACGGTTGACCTGCATGCTGACCAGATTCAGGGTTTCTTCGATATCCCCGTGGACAACATCTACGGCTCCCCCGTTCTGGTGGACGATATCGAAGACCAGCGCTTCGAAAACCTGATGATCGTGTCCCCGGACATTGGCGGCGTCGTGCGTGCACGGGCTGTTGCCAAATCCCTGGGCGTGGATCTGGGTATCATCGACAAACGCCGTGAGAAAGCCAATCACTCCGAAGTGATGCATATCATCGGTGACGTCGAAGGGCGTACCTGCATTCTGGTCGATGACATGGTCGATACCGCCGGCACCCTGTGCCACGCGGCCAAGGCCCTGAAAGAGCATGGCGCAGCCAAGGTCTTTGCCTACTGCACACACCCTGTGCTGTCGGGTCGAGCGATCGAAAACATTGAAAATTCCGTGCTGGACGAGCTGGTGGTGACCAACACCATCCCGCTGTCCGCTGCAGCACAAGCCTGCGTGCGTATCCGCCAACTGGATATCGCGCCGGTGGTTGCCGAGGCGGTTCGCCGCATCAGCAATGAAGAATCGATCAGTGCGATGTTCCGCTAAGGGCTCTGCCCTGCGATGATATCCCGCTGACGAAACGCGCCCCGCCCCAACACTCATGTTGGGGCGGGGCTTTTTTGCCCATGCCGCTTTGATGTCGGTCGCAGACGTCACCCGGCATGGCTATTTTGGAGATACAAAATGACTGATTTCACCCTGAACGCCCAAGCGCGTACCGACCTGGGGAAAGGTGCGAGCCGCCGCCTGCGTCGTCTCGCCAGCCAAGTTCCTGCCGTTGTATACGGTGGCGACAAGGCCCCTGAGTCCATCACCATGCTGGCCAAAGAAGTGGCCAAGCTGTTCGAAGACGAGGCTGCTTTCAGCCACGTGATCGAGCTGAACGTTGATGGCAAGAAGCAGAACGTCATCGTTAAAGCGATGCAGCGTCACCCGGCCAAGCAGTTCATCATGCACGCTGACTTCATTCGCGTCGTGGCTGGCCAGAAACTGACCGCTACCGTTCCAGTGCACTTCATCAACGAAGCTGCTCCAATCAAGAAAGGCGGCGAAATCTCGCACGTGACTTCCGAACTGGAAATCACCTGCCTGCCGAAAGACCTGCCTGAATTCATCGAAGTCGACCTGGCTGACGCCGAAATCGGCACGATCATTCACCTGTCCAACCTCAAGGCCCCTAAAGGCGTTGAGTTCGTTGCCCTGGCGCACGGCGATGACAAGGCTGTTGCCAACGTCCACGCTCCACGTGTTGCTCCAGAAGCTGCCGAAGAAGGCGCAGCAGAGTAATTTCACTCTGTCGCCGGAGTGACCGGAAACATCGCGGACTGGAACGTAGCGAAACAGCGGGCGAGAACGCGAAGTTTACTTAACGGTAGATTCGCCATTTTCGTCCACTGTCGCAGAACCACCAGATTGCGACCTTGTTATCCACACTCCAGGAAGGGCCCCTATCGTGACTGCCATTAAACTGATCGTTGGCCTGGGAAATCCAGGCGCTGAATACGAACAGACCCGGCATAACGCAGGGGCCCTTTTTGTTGAGCGCATCGCGCATGCACAAGGCGTCAGCCTGGCAGCCGATCGCAAATATTTTGGCCTGACCGGGCGCTTCTCGCACCAGGGTCAGGATGTTCGTCTGTTGATCCCCACCACCTACATGAACCGCAGCGGCCAGGCCGTGGCGGCATTGGCGGGTTTCTTTCGCATCAAGCCTGAAGAAATCCTGGTGGCCCACGACGAACTCGACCTGCCTCCGGGCGTTGCCAAGCTCAAGCAGGGCGGCGGCCATGGCGGTCACAACGGGCTGCGCGACATCATTGCGCAGCTGGGCAACCAGAACACCTTTCACCGCCTGCGACTTGGCATCGGCCATCCAGGCGTTGCCAGCATGGTTTCAAACTTTGTCCTGGGTCGCGCGCCTCGCGCCGAACAGGAAAAACTCGATGCCAGCATCGACTTTGCCCTCGGCGTGCTGCCGGATATCCTCGCCGGTGAATGGAACCGTGCGATGAAAAACCTGCACAGCCAGAAGGCCTGACTCTAACTCCTAGGGGAAACACCATGGGATTCAATTGCGGCATCGTCGGCCTGCCTAACGTCGGCAAGTCCACCCTGTTCAACGCCCTGACCAAATCCGGTATCGCGGCCGAGAACTTCCCCTTCTGCACCATCGAGCCGAACAGCGGCATCGTGCCGATGCCGGACGCGCGCCTGGATGCACTGGCACTCATCGTCAATCCCAAGCGCATCCTGCCGACCACCATGGAATTCGTCGACATCGCAGGCCTGGTGGCCGGCGCCTCGAAAGGTGAAGGCCTGGGCAACAAGTTTCTGGCCAACATCCGCGAAACCGATGCCATCGCCCACGTGGTGCGCTGCTTCGAAGACGAGAACGTGATTCACGTCTCCAACAGCGTCGACCCGAAACGTGACATCGAGATCATCGACCTGGAACTGATCTTCGCCGACCTCGACAGCTGCGAGAAACAACTGCAGAAAGTCGCGCGCAACGCCAAGGGCGGTGACAAGGACGCAGTGGTCCAGAAAGGCCTGCTGGAGCAGCTGATCGCTCACTTCACCGAAGGCAAGCCAGCGCGCAGCCTGATGAAGAACATGGGCACCGACGAAAAAGCGGTGATCAAGGGCTTCCACCTGCTGACCACCAAGCCGGTCATGTACATCGCCAACGTGGCTGAAGACGGCTTCGAGAACAACCCGCACCTGGACGTGGTCAAGGCCATCGCCGAAGAAGAAGGCGCCGTGGTTGTACCGGTGTGCAACAAGATCGAAGCGGAAATCGCCGAACTCGATGACGGCGAAGAGAAAGACATGTTCCTCGAAGCCCTGGGCCTCGAAGAGCCTGGCCTGAACCGCGTGATCCGCGCCGGCTACGAGATGCTGCACCTGCAGACCTACTTCACCGCCGGTGTCGAAGAGGTCCGCGCCTGGACCGTCCGCGTCGGCGCCACTGCACCACAAGCCGCTGGCGTGATCCACACCGACTTCGAGAAAGGCTTCATCCGCGCCGAAGTCATCGCCTACAACGACTTCATCCAGTTCAAGGGTGAAGCCGGTGCCAAGGAAGCCGGTAAATGGCGCCTGGAAGGCAAGGAATACATCGTCAAGGACGGCGACGTGATGCACTTCCGCTTCAACGTCTGATTCGCAGATAGCCTTTCGAGAGTCCCGAGGATGGCCTCGGGCTCCTGAAAATACGCAAAAGCCCCGAATTTTCGGGGCTTTTGCGTTTCTATCGTTTGGACGAAAGAACCGTCCCGCACAGGCAAAAAAACGCGGGCAACGCCCTCTCTAACGCAGGTCCGCATACGGCAAGATCGGCTCCACCGGCAGCGGCAGGTTGCCTTGCCAAGGGTCGAAGGTGTAGCGCAAGTACAGCAAGGCGCGGCTCGGCGCGTAGCCTTCGCTGCGTTGCCAGGTGATGCCGGTGCCTAGCACCAGGTTGTCGGAAAGACGTCGTTCTACCAGGCCCTGGACGCGAAAGTTGATGCCATTGCTGCTGCTCCCACGCTTGGTCAGGGATGGGCTGTCCACCAAGGTTCGGTTCGACTGTGCCAGAACATCTTGCAGGTCGGCTTCACGAGGGTCCTTGGGGTAAAGGTCCGTGCCGTCGATTTTTGCGAACGACCAGCCCACCGCGCTTTCGAGCAAGGCCGACCAGTCAGCGTTGCGCCAGGCATAGTTCACCGGCACGCTGACCGAATAGTACTGTTGCGGACTGTAGTAGCCGCCCTGGCCCAGGGTCGATTCGCTGAGGTCCTTGTCGTAGCCCATGTACATCAGCGTCAGACCGGTGCGCAGGCGCTCGTCGGCGCGCTCCACCAGGCGATAATAATAGCCAGCCATGGCCATGCGCCGCTGGTTGCTCTCCGTGTTCTCACCCAGCAGCCAATGGTTGCTCAGGCTCGCCCACACACCGTCCTTGCTGCCTGTGTCATGGCTCAGGCCGAGGGTGAAGCCGTTGGCGGTGACGCCGCCCCACTGGGTGCCCGTAACCGGATCGACCGCACCGGCATAGGACACCAGCGAGTTGGTCAGCGGCCGCCGCGAGACCGTCAGGCGGTAACCCAGCTCGTTCCAGTCATCGCCATACGTGACCCCGCCCACCCAGTTCGACACCGTGAATTCCTGTGGCGTATGGCCAAGGTCGAAGTCCCAGCGTTCATCGCGCCAGCCCATGCCCAGTTGCGTGCCGCGCACGCTTCGTGAATCGCCGGTACATCCCCCTTGCACCACCGCGCACAAGCCGAACTGGTCGGTACTGGAGAAACTGCTGACATCCAGGTTGATGTTTTCGGCCTGGACGAAACCCTGCCCCTGCGCCACCGGCGCGTCGATGCGCAGGATGGTGGTCTGAGTGGTCAGGTCCGAAATCCCCGATGAACTGTTGTCGGTGCGCCAGGCAATGTCGTGGTACAGGTTCACCGTCGGGTTCTGCTTCTGGTACAGCTCGTCGACGTCGCTGCGGATGCTGCGCTGCAACCAGTCATCACTGTCCCTGGCGCGGCTTGCCCGGGTCATGGCGCGGTTGTCGCGCGGTTCAGCCTGTTGCGGTTCGATCATCCCGGCTGCGCCCATGCCGCGCGCGTAATGATCCAACGCGAGCTGCGGTGCCTGCCAAGACAACAGGCGCGCCGCATCCCGATGCACCAGCGGATCGCTTTGCGGGGTCTTGAGCAACTGCTCGAACAGCGCGTTGGCGCGGGCCTTGTCGCCTAGCGTCGCCCAGGCATTGGCCAGCCGACGCTGGAACGAAGCTTCGGCCGGTACTGGCACGCTCACTGCTATCAGGCTGGCCTTGGCCGCATTCGAACGACCGCGTTCGATCAGCACTTCACTCAGGCCCAGTTGCGCTTCGGCATTTTTCGGTTCGCTGACCAGCACCTTGCGGTAGCGACTCTCGGCCTTTAACAGATCGCCGCGCTGCCGGGCCCAGTCAGCCAGGGTCAGGTAATCGTCAGGGGTCGGTACATCCAGCAGCAGCGCTTCGGCCTGGGCCTCATGACCTTCATCACGCAGTGTCCGTGCTTGGGCGAGCACCTGGCGGCGTTGCAGGCTCGCCCACAACGCGTTCATGTTGTCGTTCCAAAGGGCGCGGGGAATCTGTTGCAAGCTGTCCATCGCCGCACTGTCACGCCCCCCATTGGCGAGGAACAGGCCGTGGGTATAGCGCGCCTCGGTGTCCTGGCCCTGGCGTTGCAGCAGCAGGTTGAAGTCGCGGTCGGCCTCAACATCAAGGCCCTGTTCACGCCGGGCATTGGCCAGGCGATACACCAGCCAGGGATTGTCCGGGTCCAACACTCGGGCTTCGTTCAAGACAGTTGCCACCTGGGCCCAATCGCTGCGTCGAGTAGCACCATCGGCCTGGGTATTGAGGCGCTCCAGCGCCAGGCTCCGGCGCACGTTCTGGAATCCCGCCTGTTCCTTGGGCGTCAGGCTGTCGAGGTAACGCTCGGCCTTTGCCGGTGATTGCGACTGGAACAAGCGGACCATGGCGCGCACCACGCTCTCGTTGTTCGGATCGAGCTTGCGCGCTTGCACCAACAGGGCTTCAGCGGTGATGTCCGCGGACTCGCCGCGGGCCACGTAGGACAAGCCAATCAGCGGCGCAGAGTCCTTCGGCTGGGCCTGGCGCGCCTGCTGGTAGAATTTTTTCGCGACCGGGTAATCCTTGCGTTCCAGCGCTTCATCGGCTTTTTGCAGCAACATCCACTGGTGGTTGGCGCTCTTGAGGTCTTGCCATTTGGTCATCCAGTCGGTGTCCTGCTCGATGGCCGAGGCGCGGACGAAGGTGTTGTACGCCGCTTCGTGCCTATTCTGGCGCATCAGCGAAATACCCAGGGAGCCGAGCAGGTTGGAGTCCTGCGGATAACGCTTGAGCGCCCGACGCAGCTGGGTTTCGGCACCAACGTTGTCACCGGCCTCGATCAACGCTTTGCCTTTGACACCCGCCTGCCAGGCAGGGTCAGCCAAGTATTGCTCCTGCTCTTGCAACTGCCGGCTCGCATCGACGCGAAAGCTGGTGTACGGGTAGAACTTCAGGAACGTGCGCCAAGCCTTTGCGGTTTCGGGCCCTATCGGCTGTTTAAGCAAATAGTTGTATTCGCGTTCGGCGGCGTGGTTGCCGGTGCTTGGATCGCTGGCCAGTTGATGCAGGACATCCAGTGCCTGCGCGTCGCGTTTTTCGGCAAAGAGCAGGCCGGCCAGGGTCTGGCGCAGCGAGGCGTTGCCGGGGTACTGCTGGTCCAGCTCGCGCAGCTGCTCGATCACGCGCGGGCGCTGTCCCTTGATGCCGCTGCGCACGCCCAGGTATTCCAGGGTGGTGGCAAAGTCCGGCAGGTCCTCGCCAAACAATTGCAGGTAGGCCTGGGCGGCGTCTTCCGAACGGCCGGCGGTCACCAGCAAGTGCGCCTCTTGCAGGGCTTTCTGGCCCTCGCTGCTGTGCATCTTCAGCAAGCTTTCGGCTTGGCGCAGGACCGCCGTGCCAGGCGCCTGCTCGCGCAGTTGGGCGACCAACCGCTCGGCTTGTGGCCGATTCTTTTGCAGCAATGCCTGGCGGACTTCGATGACTTTCACCTGCGGATTGTCCGGAGCGATCAGCTCCAGGCGCGCCAGCGAGTCACGCACCAAGTCTTCGCGATGCAGGGCTTCACCTCTGCGGATCTGCTCCAGCAGCCATTGCTGCTGGTCGGGCGGACTCACAGGCTGAGCCAGGGCGCCCCCACACATGCCGCTGAGCAACAACGCAAAACCGTTTATTTTGCGCATGCGGCAGTCCAGTCAGGCACGAGGCGTCCGTCTTTTTCGAAGCGATAACGTTGTTGGTCCCAGCCCTGGCCGAACAGCGTCAGCGCCTGATTGTAATAATCATCCGCCAAGGCTGGCTGTTGTCGCAGGCGTTGGCGCTGGGCCTCAAGGGCTCCCGCCCTGCCCGGGCTCGCGGCCAGCAGGGGCAGTAGCGCGGCGCTGAAGCCGACCGGGCCAGTGCCCTTGTCGAGGCCGGTGGCGCTGTCGACCGTTTCCGGCACATGACCCAGCCGCGCCGTCAGATCGACCATGGGCTTGAAGTGTTCGATCAGCCCGGCGCGACCCGGTGCGTCCTTGGCGAGCATGCCCGTCCAGAGATAGACGCGAATGGCGTCATAACTGCCGACGCTGCCCTTCTGGCTGTCCACCGCCCAACCCTGTCCGGCGCTCCAGCGTTGCCAGTCGGACGCCAGGCCCTTGGGCGAACTTTCGATCAACAGGCGCCGGGTGTTGACGGCCAGCTCCTCCCAGATCGATGCTTCCTGGCCGAAGCGTGCCAGCAATTGCGGCGGCAGGTAGCTGGCATTCAGGCGCCAATCCCCGACGTTGTCGAACCCGACATCGCCGGGCAACAACATCAGGCCCAGCCCCGGCAGCTTGCGCAGACTTTGCGCGGCACTGCGCCAGAGCAGGTGACGGCCCAGAGCCTGATAAGCCGGTTGATGCCATAGGCGTCCGGCTTCGAGCAGGCTATAGGCAATGAACAAGTCGGCATCGCTGGCGTTGTTGCCATCGAGCACTTGCCAGCGGCCCTCTTTGTCGCGGCCCCACAGCCATGCCGGAAGTTGCCGGCCAAGGTCCCCGCCGGCCAGGTTGTCCTGGGTCCAGCGCAGCACCTTGGCGAAGCTCTCGCGGTCATTACCCAGCAGGGCGAAAAACAGCCCGTAGGCCTGCCCTTCGGACGTGGAGATCAACTGCTCCGAGGAGCGATCGATGACCCGTCCGTCCGGACTGAGCATGGCCTGGCGATAATTCTGCCAGGCCGGCCAGGCGCACGGGGCAGCCTCGGCGAAATCCGGCGTCGCAAAGACCCCGGCCAACAACAGCGCAACGACAGCTTTCACCCGATTACTCCTGGCCAGCCAGTCGACGACGGGCGGCCCAGCGCAGGGCGCGCCACAGCAGGAAGGCCGTGAGCAATACACTGGTGGAGGCCAGGGCCGCCAACAGGACCGGGTGCTCGGATAACTGGTACCAGAGCAGCAACCACCACGGAAGGCGCCCCACGAAGTACTGCTCGCCCACCCAACTGCTGCCTACGCCGCTGCTGCGGATCAGCACCACGGAGCCGGCAACGGCGTCCATTTTGCCGCTGTCGCCCAAGGTGTCGCGCAGCAGTTGGTAGTCGGCGTCATCGCTGCCCAGCAAGGCCACCACGCTGCGCTGCGGGTGATACGGGGACTGCAAGCCGACGATGGCGGCAATCGGTCCCTGGGCGCTGACGTCGACACGGTGGGCGCCCTGGTCGCGTTCATCGCTGAACTGGCCGGTTCGAGCGGACTTGCCACGCTGGTCATGGGAAGGTTTCAGCAGCCAGTCGCGGGTCCGGTCCAGCACAAGCTTGGCATCAGCCCCCTCGCCCACGCCCGGCGTCATGGCGCCGAACACGAGCAGGTCGACATCCGCCTTCGCGTCCTCCCAATTGTCCGACAGCCGCAGGCCGAACGCCGGCAGCCCGGAGCGCGCGGAGAGGCCGGCGAGGGTCTCGAACAGGGTGCTCAGTTGCACAGGAAGGCTATACGTCGGGACCATCACCAGGGTTTCCGACAGATCGGCCATGCGGCTGTACGGAAAACCGCTACGGGCAAAGGCGCGCAGGTCGGGCATGGCGATGTAGTGATGGAAACCGGACAGGTCGATCGTCGACTCTTCATCGATCACCGCCTGATTGTTCACCGGCAGCGACGTCTGGCAACGGTCGCGCTGGGCACTGCTGAAGGTGCTGGCGAAATTGAAGTCAAACCGCAGGGTGTTACGGTCGCCCATCTTCAGCGCCGGCACCCGTAGTTTTTCGTTGAGGTCCGCCGGTTCGTTGGACAGCACCGCCAGGCGCAGCTCTTCCAGACGGCTGCCGGTCTTGTTTTGCAGCGCCAGGCTGGTGATGAACTGGTTGTTCAGGCTGACAGCCAAGCGCGACTCGTCGTTGACCGACGGTGGCGTGTATCGGAGCCGGGTTTGCAGTGCGATCCCTTGGTTGCGCCAGACGAACAGGTCCGGCGGCAGATTCACGTCCACGGTAATCGGGCGGGGTTGCAGACCGGCGGCCTGGAGCTGCTCGGGGTACTTGATCAACTCGGCGAAGCGTACCACGCGGTCCGTACGCACCCAGTTCGGTGCATCATAAGGCACCCGAGGCTTAAGCGTCCGGACCTGGTTGACGGTCACCCGCGAACCACGGAACAAGTCCCCGCCCAGGGCCAGGGCGCGGGCGGCCACCGCCAGGTCTTCGTCGTTGCGGCCCAGCACCAGCAACACCTTGCTGTACGGGTCCTGGGGGTTATCGATCATTTGGACCACGGGCGCATCCACCGCCGGAAACTTGTCCAGGTCGGCCAGGAAGGACGGGCGATGATCGTTGGTCGCGAAGACAACAGCCGGCTTGGCGCGATGCTGTTCATCGGCGGGCGGCAGTTGGTCGAACAGCACCGGGAACTGCACGCCACGCCAACCGGCCTGGCTGCCGAAGTAGGACGCCAGGATACCCGCCGCACGTTGCTCGCCCAGCGTCGGTGCGTTGGCAAAGACCAGTTGGACAACTGACTTGCCCTGCCCCCGAGTGTCGAAAAAAGGCATCGGAAAGTAGGCCAGGTCGTTCTTGAGCGTCAGGGGTTGCTCCTGCACCTGGATCTGGCTGCCGCGCCCCACGTTCAACCATAACGTGCTGTTGGCCGGATCCTCGCAGAGATCGCTGTAGTGGCCGACGAACTCCAGGCGTACACGGTTGAAGTCGGAGATCAGGCGCGGGTCCAAGGCCACCGTTTGGGTGACCTTCTTGCCCAACTGATCTTTGTCGATTGGCACGACGCTCATCAACACATCGTTGAGGTACACGCGCAGGTGCGAGGTCTGTGGCAACAGTGAAGGCGAAGGGGTGTATTCCAACTGCAGTTTCGCGTCGCTGGCGATGCGGTCGCGGCGCAGGCTGAACTCGATCTGGTCACTGTTGCGGATACCCAGCAACAGGCTGTCGGCTGGACGCCCCAGCTGTTCAAAGCTGTAGGCGGTGGTCCAGGCCGGCAGGTTGCTGACCACCGCTGGCGCGGTGACGGCCTTGGCGCAGTCCACGGTCAGGAGCGCCAGGCCGGCAACAAGGTGTTTGTTGAAAAAGCCGCTCATAGTGCGCTCACTGATCGGGAATGGGAGAAAGGGGAAGCTGCCGGCATGCGCGGCAGGAAGCTGAGCAACCCGCGCGACAGGCGCAACGACGGACCGACGATGCGATGGACCCAGGCCGGCAGGTATTCGTAAAGGCGGTAGTAACCGACGACGCCGAGCTTGAGGATGTCCACGAAGCTGTGCAGCGGCCGGTCCGGGGCAAAGTTCTCGCCCCAGTTGAGCCAGGCGTCGGCACGAGCGAAGGTGCACTGCACAAAATCGATCTTCTGTTGCGTGCTCAGGCCGGTGAAGCTGATGCCGATGAAATTCTGGTGGCTGCGGCAGATGTGGCCCGGGAACAGGAACTCACGATCGCCACGCTGCATCATCAGCGAAATGCGCCCACCCAACGGCAGCGACAGCGCGGTGTCGAGCTGGATGCCCACGCCACCGTCGGAATAGTCCTGCAATGTGCCGGGATAAGAGTGACCACTCTCCAGGCGCACCGCAGCGGGCAGCTTGGCGTGCACACGGTGGGTCTGGCGAACCTGGCGCACTTCAGCGGCGACCGCCACGGCGGCCCCGATGATCAGCAGGTTGTAAATCACCCAGAGAATGCTCACCAGCACGGTGGCGATCTCGTTGTCGGGCCCGCAGAGCAGACGCCAGATGGCAAAACCCAGGCCCGCAAGGTTCAGCAACGCCAGCAGCAGGTAAGGCTGGGCGATTCGCCAGTCGAACTGGTTGCGCTCCATCAGGCCGCCCTTGGCGGTGACGTTGAACTTGCCCTTGCCGGGGTTCAACAGGGCCACGGTGGTGGGACGTGCGATGTACCAGGCCAGCACGGTCTCGTACACCTCGCCCCAGAACGTCTGGCGATAGGCGCCCTGCATGCGCGAGTTGGTCAGGCTGGCGTGGATCATGTGCGGCAGTACATACAGCAGGATCATCAGCGCCGGAGCGTGGATGATGTAGGCATGCAGGAATAGAAATGCCAGCGGCGCCGTGAGGAACACCAAGCGCGGCAGACCGGCCAGGAAATGCATCATCGCGTTGGCGTAGCAGATGCGCTGGAAGAAGGTCAGGCCCTTTCCGAGCAAGGGGTTATCGGTGCGGAATATCTGTGCCATGCCACGGGCCCAGCGAATGCGCTGGCCGACGTGCGCCGACAGGCTCTCGGTGGCCAGGCCGGCGGCCTGCGGTATCTTGATGTAGGCCGAGTTCCAGCCGTTGCGGTGCAGGCGCAGCGCCGTGTGGGCGTCTTCGGTGACGGTCTCGACGGCAAACCCGCCGATCGCCAGTACCGCCGCGCGGCGCAGCACCGCGCACGAGCCGCAAAAGAAAGCGGCGTTCCACATGTCGTTGCCGTCCTGGACCATCCCGTAGAACAGCTCGCCTTCGTTGGGACGCTCGCGGAACACATTGAGGTTGCGCTCGAAGGGGTCCGGCGACAGGAAGTGGTGTGGGGTCTGTACCAGCGCCAGTTTCGGATCACGCAAGAAACCGCCCGTGGTCATTTGCAGGAAGGAGCGCACGGGTACGTGGTCGCAATCGAAGATCGCGATCAGCTCGCTGTCGAGCAGCGTTAGCGCGTGGTTGAGGTTACCGGCCTTGGCGTGACGATTGTCGTTGCGGGTGATATAGCCCACCCCGACTTGCGCGGCGAACTGGCGGAAACTCTCGCGCTTGCCGTCGTCGAGAATGTAGATGTTCAGCTTGTCGGCCGGCCAGTCGATACCCATGGCCGCATACACCGTGCCCCGCACGATGGACAGGTCTTCGTTGTAGGTCGGGATCAACAGGTCGACGCTGGGCCACAGGCGCGTGTCGCGTGGCAGCGGCGCCGGCTTGCGGCCCAAGGGCCAGCAGGTCTGGATGTAGCCAAGGATCAGCACCACCCACGAATAGGTTTCGGCCATCAGCAGGATTATCCCGCACGCCAGGTCCAGCGGTTGGCTCCAGTCCAGGGTGGAGGTGTAGCGCCACCACAGGTAACGGCACGAGACGATGACCGACAATACCACCATCAGCAGTGTCGAAAAGCGCCCCGGAACCCGCCGCACCAACATGGCCAGGCCCCACAGCAGCAGGACGAAGACCAGTTGGGCCGAGTAACTGAAAGGCTCGGTGATGCACAGCAGCGTCAGGACGAATGCGACACATCCAAGCGCCGCGTTGACCAGCCGCTGGTGGCGACGGTCCAGGCCTTTCCACCAATGGCTGCTCTGGCGAGCCTGCTGGCTGGTCCAGGCGCGCCGAGGCAACGCTTCCAGCGCCTGGCCAACCTGCGCCCACAGGCGTTGGCACTGCCCGCCGACAGCCTTGAGCCAGGCTGGGGTCGCCCGTGTTCGCGGCCGTTGCGTCGCCGGACGAACCAGCAGCAGCCAGAGGCTTTGCACTGTATAGCGCAGCGGGTCGCCCAACCGGGGTGATCGCTTGGCCAATTGCGGGTACCAGCGCTCGGGCTGATCGAGCACATGGCGCCAGTTCGGCGACTCCAGACGAAGGAACAGCCACGCCAGGGCATTCAACGTCGCCAGCAGCAGCGCGACCGGCCACCCACAGTCATAGCGCCGATACAAGCGGGCATAGGGAAAAACGCGGGCGATCATGCCGTCTCCAGGCGTCGGGCCAGGCACCAGGTGGCCAGGCTCAATACATCCTGGGCAGCCAGGCTGGCCGGGGCATAAGCGCCCACCGGCTGCTTGAAGGCCAAGGCTTCGTGCACGGCTTCATCCTGATGCACGTTGAGCGGCAACAGGCGCGCGCCATATTGTTTTCGCCAGATCAATAGCAAGTCGCGCTGCAATTGGCTGACCGGGTCGAAGCGGTTGATCAGCAGACACTCGCTGGGGTCTTCTTCCTGTTGCAACAGCACATGGCAAGCGGCGTCCGCCTCGACGACCTGCAGGCGCAACGCACAGGGCCCGACACGGGAATGGCCGGGCAGGCGCAACGGCACATCGAACAGGATCCAGTCGAACTGCCCGGCCAGGCTGGCCTGCCGGCGCCCCCACAGCTCCGGCGCCTGGCGCAGGTGTTGCTCGACCTGTTCTTGCTCGGCCAGTTTCAGCCGGCCATAAGGCAGCACGTCCAACCCCGGTTCGACGGTCCAGGCCTGGGCGTTCCAGTGCGCCCCGTCGATCATGGCGCGCGCCCAACCGCTGCGCTCGCTGAGCCTGACATTGAAGTGCAGCCGAAGCAGGTTCTGCGGGCACATGTCGACCAGCAGCACACGCTCGCCCAGACGATGCAACGCATGACCCGTGGCCGCCAGCAGCGAGCTGGTGCCAACGCCGCCGCGCAGGCCACGCAGGCTCAGGGCCTTCACGACAGCACCTCCCGTTCGGGTTTGCGCGTCGGTGCCAGGACCGCCGTTCGCAGGCGCTCCACCTCCGCCAGCAGCGGCCAGCGTTGCAGGGTCTTCTGCAATTCGATCTGCGCGCAAATGTCCACATAGTCCAGTTCGGGCAAGTCGATTTCCGATTTCAGACGGGCAATGTCGTCGGCACGGTCCGCACGCGACTGCGCCCTGGCTTTCACTTGAAGCGCTGTGGGTAGGGCAGCCATCCACCTTTCTCCTTGATTCGTACGTAAGGTTTTCCGGCGTAGTCGACCACCACGGTGCCCGCGTTCTCGGAGACCGCCGCCGTCTGCGGCAGATTGCTCAGCAACGCCGACCAGTCGGGTCCCTGGCCGTCGGCCTGGGACTGGGCGGCGTAGAGGCGGCTGATGATTTCCGACAGGGCCAGGAAACTGCTCGGCCCGGGAATGTGCAGCGGGCCGGACTCAGGGGGACGGCCCATGCCCACCAATTTGATGCCGACTGGCACGTGGGTGATGGACCGGCTCGGGATCTCGCGCATACCGGAAATCTGCATGCGATCGCCATGCAGCGCGGCGCCATGCTCCGGCACGATCACCACGACCACCCGGCGACCGCTCGCCTCCAGTTGCTTGATGAAGCCACTGAGGTCGTCGATCAGCCCTTGGGCTCGCGGTTGGTAATCGGCACTCTTGGTGCCGCCATCGGGAGTCAGCGCACGGTTGCCGTCATGCAATGTGGTGGTGTTGTAGAACAGCGCCACGCGATCACTCTTTTCGGTTTCCCGGTGCTTCAACCAGGTGTCCAACACCTGGCCATCGCGCAGGATCGGCGAGCCGTCGAAGCCCACCAGCGTGCGCGGCAATTTACTGGTATTGACCGCTGGCCCCGGCAACGAGCCCTGGGCGCGAACTTCATCAAGGAAACCTTCGAATTGGCCGGTGTGGTTGAGCACCACTTCGCTGGCAAACCCCAGCTTGCCCAGATCGGCCATCAACATGCACTGCGGCGGCGCGGTGCCGTAGAGCTGCATGTGGGGAACCTGACCACAGCTGGCACGCAACAGGCGAATGGCCGCCGGGCCGCTGTAGGCAGTGGCCGAGTTGAAGCTGTCGAAGATCACGTCCATTTGCCGCAACAGCGCGTTATCGCGCAAGCCCACGGCGTCCAGATCATCCCAGGCCATGGAGCAGATATTGATCAGCAGCAGGTCGAAGGGCTGCACGGCAGACGTCGACGGCCTGAACTCCACCTGACGCCCGGCCTCGGTGCTGTAGAACTTCTGCAGATAGGCCTCAAGTGTCGCGCTGTCCGGCTCAGCGGAGCTCACCGCAGCCACGGGGGCGTCACTGCTCGACGTCGCGACCGGTTCGCCGCGGGTGTGCAAGGCCAGCACATTGGCGCTGGCCAGCCAGGCCAGCCCCAGTACGCTCAGGGTGGTCAGGCGCAGCCAGTGACGGGCGAACGCATAGATCACCACCAGCACCGCCAGCAGCGCACAGAGGTTCCAGTCGATGAAACGGCCAGCCAGTTCGATCGCGTAGGCGCCGCTGAAATTCAGCACCCCGGGTTGGTCCAGCAGGCGGCTGAAGGGCGGCAGCCAGGTGTCCTGGTAAAACAGCGCAATGCCCAACGGAATCGCAATGACCGTGCGCAGGACGCGCCAGTAGCGATGCGGCAACGGCAGCAGCAAGGCGGCGGCGAACACCAGGTTGGGTAAGACCTGCAGGTTCAGGTAGCCCGCCCACAGCAGCGCAAACTTGAGAATGAAATACAGGTTCCACGGCCCCAGGCCCGACCAGGCGCGCACGGGCGCTGGGCCGATGACTTCAAGCCGGCTCATGGGGCTCGCCCTGAACAGCATCACCCACAGAGGCACGGCGACGCCCGCCACGCGATTTCAGGTAGCGCGGTGGCAAGAGGCCCTGCACCCCATCCAGCACGCGGCGCCCCACCCGGGCCAGCACCATGATCAGTGCCAGGGTCAACAGGCTGCTAAGGCTGATCACCTGGATCAGTTCGGAATAACTCATGGACAATGATCCGCAATGGCAAGAGAGGTGCGTTCAGGCAAGTAGCCGCTGTGCTCGGGGGCTTCGGCCGGGCGACCGGCCGTACGTTCTGCTGCCCGTTGGAGCCGGGAAGGCAGCGAGGCCTGTGTGAGGAAAGCTTCGCGCGGCAGAGCGTCAACGCCGGAGAGGATCTGGACGTCGCTGAACAACTCGCGCCAGGGCAACCGGCAGATACTCGTCAATGCGGGCTCCAGTCCGTCCGCGCGACAGGCAAACAGGAACAGGTAAAAAGCCCCATCGACCACGCAGGCGACGTCCCCGAAACGACGCAGGTCGATTTGATCCAGGTACTGCTCGACGTCCAGGCCCCCGCGCGGCGTCAGCTTGAGCAACTGGTGGCTGATTTCACCGGAGGCGCCACCATAGATGCGCTCCACCGTGCCGATGAATTCCCGGGGCATCAACAAACCGCGCTCGGCGGGCGGGCGCAGGCGCTTGAACAGTGATTGGAAGTCGGTGGTACGGCTGTGGCGCCAGGTCTGGCCCTGGGCGCTGTCGATAATGCTGAAGAAGTACCCCAGCGTCGTCCCATAGGGCACCGTGATGTTGGCACCGCAGGACAGCAGCAGGCGCTCGTCCCGATAACGCAGGCAGGGCTCCATCTCACGCACGATGACCTTCAGTGCGCTGCCGCAACGATCGCGCAAGGCATGGATTTGCCGGGCCAGTTCTTCGACCTGCAGGTTGCTGTCGATGGCTACGATGATGCTGGCGGCGCGGGCGTGGCTTGCTTGCTGGAGCAAGTCCTCGCGGCTCTCGAACAACCGCCATTGATCCGACAGTGGCGGCGAACCTTCGAGCACCGAACGCTGGGTCAGGTAGATACGCTGGTCGTCGGTGTGGGTGAGTTGCCCGCGGTTCTGTTCATTGGCCGTCAGGGCAAAACCGTCAGCCCGCAACTCCAGCTCGAACTCCTGGCCACTGCACACGCCCAATTCGCTGCGCCAGTAATGCAGCTGGTAATGAATACCGCCATCACGGCGATACAGCTGGGCGAGCCCGGAGATCGTCTCGTTGAGCCGCAACAGACGCTCATGCAGTCGAGGCGCCTGGCCATGGCTGATCATCAGCAAGGTGCATTGGCGTCGACCCAGCCATTGCCCAAGGGCCTGGCAGCAGTGCCGCAACTCTGGCGCGACTTCACTCTGCCAGGCGCTGGCCGGCAGCATGAGCACAATGACACTGCCCCCCACCGGCGCCGCACGGCTCAGCTCGTTGACCAGCGATTTGAGAGTCCGGCCGATGTCGGCTGCCTCGATGTCGAACAGTTCCAGCTCGCCAGGACCGGCGCAGGCCGCCACTTTCTGGGCCACGCCCCGACTTGAATGTCCGCAACACACCAGGGTCGCCCGTGCTTCGGCCGACATCGCTGCCAGACACTGGGCCGCCAGGGTCACCGCATCGCGTGCCTGATCCACAGCCACCCAATAGAGCCCGCCGTTTCGCAATAACATCTGCTCATCACACAGGTCGCGGATGGCTAAGGTGACCTGACTCAAATGCAACTCCCTTTCCCTTTGAACCGGATGCAACGCGGGCGCGATCGGGATCCCCCGGCACTCATTGGCGAAGGATCTTTTCTGATGACGTACACAAGCGCCCCGAGCCAGGCTCAGGGGGAGACTGTTAAGTCAGCAAAAATGGCTGGGCCGAACCCTGGAACTCAGGGCTGGAAGCTTTCAATGCGCGATAGAGCCGTTGGAAGGCAATGAGAAATCACTGCTTCCGCCGTCTTTCACCGATCATTCACCGATCACCCTTCCGGACGCTCCTGTGCCCGGAAATGGCGCGCAATTATCATGACGCCGGGCGAGAAGTGTCAATAACCCGTTAACGGTAGGAAAAAACCATTTCAGATGAACGGTAATCGCCATTTTATTGGCACTCCGCACTTGAGAAACGAGTTCAAGGGTGAAGTCGGTGCCAAGGAAGCCGGTAAATGGCGCCTGGAAGGCAAGGAATACATCGTCAAGGACGGCGACGTGATGCACTTGCGCTTCAACGTCTAAGCGTTGTTAGCTTCAAGAAAGCCGCGTTGATTCGCGGCTTTCTTTTGGGTGCTTTGCTCATTCTTTGCGAACCGGCCGGGTGCTTTCCCATGGATCCCACAATGGTTCGGTGTCGTGCGTGAATCTTGCAGTCACACCGCTAGAACAGATAGCCCATATAGATCGCCGCGCCACCACCAGCCTGGAGGCCAGCGTTCACCCCCGCCATGACCACCGCGCCCTTGGCTGAGCGTGCCAGTTGGCGGTTGACCGTGGTCGAAGCGATGAGCGACGTTGCCGGGTTGGAGCTCAGGGCCACCGACAACGCCAGCAACTTGGGATCGAGCCCGAACAGCAGGGCCGTGGCCGAACCGCCGATCCCTAGGCCCACGCCCACTTCGGTATACATGCAAGGACCGGTGATGTCGTCACTGCGCAGGTCGCGGTCGACCAGGGCGTCGCTGACAAACACCTTGCCAGTGCTGGGAAACGCCTCGGCCGCACCGACCCCATTGACGCCCTTCCCCTTGATCTGGATATTAATCTTGCCGAAGCGCGGCAGCCTGGCGCCAAACCCGACCCCCACGCCAACCCCGCCATAGCGGTAGCTGACGTCTTCGCCTTGGGGGGAGCGCAGGATAATCGAACCACCACTGCCAGCCACCATGACTACGGTCAGACCACCGCCGCTTGCGGTCTGGTACTGCCAGCGACTTTCATTAACCGGAAGTGGGATGTTGTAGGTCATACGTTCAACGTCCTTTATTTGAATGATCCGCATCGCGACCGCGTTGGCGGGTGGCTTTCAGCAGGCCGACAAGAGTGAACACCAAGCCGATGAAACCCAGCACCCCGGAAGTGCCCCACAGTGCCGTTGGGGCATCGACGATGGCGCTGGCCGTCGGCTGCTCGGGCAGGTAATGCACCCGCACCGGCTGGTCCTTCTGATAGCCGAAGATAAAGCCACCCTGAGGGTAGGAAACTCTTTCACCGCTGACTGTGGTGAAGGCGATCTCAGGATGCGAGCCACCTGCATTCAAGTGACTGACGACGCCATCGACAGTCTGTGCCCGGGTGAGGAAGTCGCGGCGGTCGAGTGTGAGATTGACGGCAATGCCCAGCAAGCCAATGCCAATCAGCGCAAAAAGCAGGCCCAGGAATATCGTCCCGATGCGTGACGGGGTGTCGTTAGCCATGGCTTGTCCCGATATTCATCCATGAAAGAAGACGGCGAGGATAACAAAAGCCTGCTATGCCGTATTACTTTCCATTCGAGGTTTGATCCCGTGGCGAGAGAACTTGCTCCCTCGTCACGGATGTCCATCAGCCCCTCTTGACCTTGAAACGCCCCAGCACCCGCTGCATCAGCGAGGCCCGCTCCGAAAGGTCGCGGGCCGCCAGCGCGCATTCCTGCGAGCTGGAATGGTTCTTCTGGGTGACTTCATCGATCTGCTCAAGCCCGACGCTGGCCTGTTGCAAACCCGACGCCTGCTCGCTGGAAGCCTGATAGATCAGCGACACCAGGCTGGACACCGCGCTGGTGCCATTGACAATGTTCTTGAGCGACTCGGCGGTCCGGCCTGCGATGATCATGCCGCGTTGGGTCTTGTTCGAGGAGTCGGCGATCAGGGCGGCCGTTTGCTGCGCGGCCTCGGCGCTGCGGGCCGCCAGGCTGCGCACTTCATCGGCCACCACGGCAAACCCGCGTCCGAGCTCACCCGCCCGGGCAGCCTCGATGGCCGCGTTCAAGGCCAGCAGATTGGTTTGGGCGGCGATGTTATCGATGGTGGTGATGATCGCGGTGATGTCCTTGCCCGAATTGTCGATTTCAGCCATGGCGGCAATCAGCTCGCTCATCAACTTGTCGCTCTCCCCTGCGTCGGCGCGTGATGCCTGGGATTGCTCATCGGCCTTCTTGGCGTTGGCGGCGTTGTCCCGGGTCTGGGCAGCCATTTGCGTCATCACGGCACTGATTTCAGTGATGGACGAGGCTGAGTTGGAGGCGCCATCGGACAACGACTGGCTCAGGTCGGTGACCTGCGCCGAACTGCCGGTGATCTGGGTAGCACTGGCCTGGACCTCGGAAATCAGCTGGTTCAGGTTGCTGACCATCTTCTCCAGCGACTTGCCCAAGGTGTCATGGGGGGACGACAGGCGCACCTCCAGGTCCAGGTCGCCTTCGGAAATACGCTCGGCCACCCGCACCTGCCGTTGCAGGCTTTCGGACATGTCGTTCAGCGCGGCAGACAATTGCCCGACCTCATCCTCGGACTTCTGTACCAGGCGCCGGGAAAAGTCGCCCAGGCTGATATTCGCCGCCAAGGCAGCCGCCTCGCGAATCGGCCCGACGATTTTCGCCGCAGCGAACCACAGGGCAGCCAGGGCCAGCAGCGAGATGCCCAGCCCGACCGAGACCTGCCAGATGCTGTTGTTGAGGCTGCGCGCTTGCAGTTCCTGCTCCAGGGCAATTGCCTGGCTCATGACCACAGCCTTGGGCAGACGGATCAGCACCGCCCAGGGCTTGCCAGTGCGCCCGAGTTCGATGGGCATCAGCACTTCGATGTCCTGGGTTTGCGGATTGAGCTGGCCGTTGCCACGTCCCTCGCGGACATCGCCAAGCACCTTTTCCCAGGCCTCGGGCAACAGGGCCTTGATGGGCTGGCCGATCAGGTCGGTACGCCGGCTGTCCGCGACCACCAGCCCCTGGTTGCTGATGATGGACACCGAGCCCTGGCCATCGTACAGGCCGGCAGACATCTGCTCGCTGAGCTTCTGGATGAACGCAATGTCGAAGTCCGCCCCGACCACGCCATGGAACTTGCCATTGACCACGATCGGCACCGACAACGTGGTCAGCCAGACATTCTTGCCCTGGACCACATAGGGGATGGGGTCCAGCACGCTTTCCTTCAGGGTGTCCCGTGGACCGGTGTACCAGCCCCCTTTTGGCACCCCGTTGGGATGACGGTCCGGCGAGTCGTATTCAACCAGCGGCTGAACGGCCAGGTGCCCGCCGGCACCGCGTGTCCAGTAGGGCGTGAAACGCCCGGTCTGGGCATTACTGCCGTCCGCGGCATTCCGGAAGGCAAGGTCCTGCCCGTCCAACGCGTCGGGCTCCCAGCAGGAATAGGTGCCGTTGAAATCCGGGTTGTCCTTGAGCACGCCGAGCAAGACGCTGTTGATCTGCTCGCGGCCCAAAGCCAGGGGGCTTTGCGAAGCCTTGCCGGCGGCAAAGGTGTTGGCCAGGGTGCGGGCCGCATCCAGCGCATTCTGCAGTTTGGCCTGGATGGCGTTGGCCCGGGATTCGGCCAGGTTCTGGATTTCCCGGATCGTCGCTTTTTCAACCAGTGCCGACACTTCGCTGGCAACGTACTGCTCATTCGCACGGGCAGTAAAGAGCCCATAGACAATCAGGCTGACCGATGAAACAAACAGGCACACGCCTGCCGTGACACATATACGTGCCTGCAATGACTTGAACTTCATATCGACCCCTGCCTGATTCTATTTATGGCCAACGTCAAAGACGGCAGCATCAACTTGTGCACGACGCGACAGATAACAATCAACTGCTGCTGTTTTTACCGCACAGAGGCAAACCCCCTCGGCAAGCGCGGCGATACAGCGGGTTTAAAGGTATTGCAACGTGGCAGGTGGGGGCGCAGATTCATTGCCAGCCAACGAAGTTGACCGTCAGGGTATTCAAGGAAAAACCGAAAGCCTTATCTTCAGGAAAACAAGGGCGATGGTTGGAAAGAATGTGAAACCTGCTTTTACAGTAACCACAGGGTCACCCTTGAATAAGGCCGCAGAGTCCATTCAAACCAATAACCACGAAGACAAGTTAGCACGCTCAAACTTGATACAAAATCAACTTAAGGCTTAGACAAAACAGTACTTTGGTCGTAATGCGCGCTGACAGGCCGGGGCGGCGGCGCTCGGCGACCGCCCGGCAGGGTCCTTACTGCTCGTATTTGCCGCGAGTGAAGAACAACGAAGCCCCCGCGCCGATCGCCGCGATGGCAAAGATGCCGAGGTCGATGCCGCCCATGAAGGGCGGCAGCGCGAACATCACCCCGAAGCCCAGGAGGACCAGGGCGATGCCCAGCCATGTCCTGAGCACTTGGCGCCTGGGGAAAAAGTACAGGAGCACGATGCCCAGGCCGGCCAACGCATACTGACTGTAGAGACTCATGGGCCTACGCCCCTTGGGACTTGATGATCATGGAGGATGTCGAGCGTTGCGGCCCGATGCCGCCGTTGACCTGGGCGTCCAGGCTGACGATGACATCGCCGGCGTGATAGGACGGCAACTTGCCCTTGACCAACTCCCGGCCAAAATAGCCGGCCGCCGGTCCCGCCGCAAAACCAATGAAAGGCACCTTGGCGCCTGCCGCCGTAAAGATCCCGGCGGTGATGTTGGCAATGCTCATGCGCTGGTCGTTGAGCAGGTCGCCCTGCTTGCGGGTCAGCGGGTTGGAGATACCGACCATCATCACGCAGGGCAAGTCTTTGGCCAGCATCTTGTCATACAGCTCGACCAGCAACCGACTGACCTCGAAATGGGCCGACTTCGCCTCGCCGAAATGAAGCGTGCGAAGACTGCCGCGGTCATTGGGCGTGATACTGAACCGGGTCACGCTGAAGACGATGCCGTGATTGGCGGTAAATTGATTCCTGTCGAAGTCCACTGCTCGCGTCCTTAACGAGTTCAAAAAGGGCGCGAAGTGTCCATCAGCCCGGCGATTTAGGCAAATGGCAATGCGCCCTTGGCAGGAGACTCAAGCCTTGCCGGTACGTGGCAGGAAAATCGCCAACACCCCCAGCAGCGGCAGGAACGAGCACAGCCAATACACATACTCGATGCCATGGATGTCTGCCAGGTGCCCCAGCAGCGCGGCGCCAATCCCGCCAAACCCGAACATCAGCCCGAAGAACACCCCGGCGATCATTCCGACGTTACCCGGCACCAACTCCTGGGCGTAGACCACGATGGCCGAGAACGCCGAGGCAAGGATGAAGCCGATGATCACGCTGAGGATGCTCGTCCATACCAGGTCCACGTGGGGCAGCAGCAAGGTGAATGGCGCCACGCCGAGGATCGAGAACCAGATCACCGCCTTGCGGCCGATGCGGTCACCGATCGGGCCACCAAAAAACGTTCCCGCCGCCACCGCGGCGAGGAACAGGAACAGGTACAACTGCGAAGAAGCCACCGACAGGTCGAACTTCTCGATCAGGTAAAAGGTGAAGTAACTGGTGAAGCTGGCCATGTAGAAATACTTGGAAAACACCAGCAGCCCCAGTACCACCAACGCGCCCAACACCCGATGCCTGGACAGGCCGTGGGTGGCCGCCTGGCCTTGCTTGAGCTTGAACAGGCTCAGGTGGTTGGCGTACCAGCGGCTGATGCGATACAGCACGAACAGCGCAAACACCGCGAACAAGCCAAACCAGGCCACGTTGCCTTGCCCGTAGGGAATGATGATCGCGGCGGCGAGCAAAGGGCCGAAAGCAGAGCCGGCGTTGCCACCGACCTGGAACGTCGACTGCGCCAGGCCGTAGCGTCCACCCGAGGCCAGCCGCGCGATACGCGACGCTTCCGGGTGGAAGGTCGACGAGCCGATGCCGATCAGCGCGGCGGCCAGCAGAATCAAGGCGAAACTGCCGACCATGGACATCATCACGATGCCGATCAGCGTGCACACCGTCCCGGTGGGCAGCAGCCATGGCTTGGGATGCCGGTCGGTGTAGTAGCCAACCCAAGGCTGCAACAGCGAAGCGGTCAGCTGGAACGTCAGCGTGATCAGGCCCACCTGGGTGAACGTCAGGCCATAGCTGGCCTTGAGCAGCGGATAGATCGAGGGCAGCACGGCCTGGATCAGATCGTTGATCAAGTGCGCCAGCGCCACGGCGCCGATGATGCGCAGCACCAACGGACTGCCTTGGGACGTGGCGGGAATGGACCGGGTGTCGGCCTGGGTATCACTGGTAGCCATGGGAAGTTTCCATACGACAGATGGGTGCACGCGGGCAGGTCCGTCAATGTGCCATTTTTCGGTGCAACAAGGCCATCCCCTTAGCTTGCTATCGAACTGGAAAGTTGTCGGATTCCAAGGTGATAGCGCAACGCCATGGTCTGAATCTTGCCTTCTCAATAGGCGAGAACGCGGCCTCTTACAAAGGGGACCGAGAATGGGAAGTTTCGCTACAGAGCAGGCCAACCGAGCCGATTTGGACAAACTTTCGAGGCCTTTTAAAAGGGCACCCGCTTCAGCACGTGTGTAAAAACGCACAATAAGAGTGCAAAGGGTGTCCAGGGGAGTATGGGCATGCAGGCTTTTCTATCACCGGGTATCGGATTGTTGGGGCGCTTCGGCTTTGCCCGCAAATTCCAGTTGTTGTTCTTGCTCTTCATCCTGCCCCTCATGGGCAGCCTGTGGATAATCGGACAGGACTATCGCGACAAACTCAGCCTGATCTCCGGGGAACGTACCGGGGTACGCCAGTTGCTGGCGCTGGATAACCTGGACAACCTGCTCACCGCCCAGCGCGACCGCGCGGCCCGCTGGCGCGCCACCGAAACCAATCGACAGCCAACGCCGGCAACGCTCGCCGCCATGGGCGCGTTCGACGCCGTGCAACCGGCCCTCAACCAGGCCGTCACCGACCTGGGCACGACGTTGCAGAACGAAGGCGCCCAAGCCGATACCCTCGCCCGCTACCAGGCCCTGCAAAGCAGCCTCAATGGCCTCGACTCAAAAAGCCTGGGCGCCGTAGGCTGGTGGCCGGATGGTTACGACCGCTTCACTGCGGCCCTCAGCGCCCTGCAAGCCTTGCGCGAGCAAATGGTCATGGACAATCGCCTGACCCTCGCTTCGTGGCTGGAGACTTATTTGCTGACGCAGATCGCCACCCAGCAGACACCCGACCTGATCGAACGGGTCGGCCGCCTGGCCAGCGTCGGCCAGGCCTCCGTGGTGTCGGGCCAGTTCACCTTGCAGAGCCGCCTGCAATTGCGGGATCTGCGCAGTCGCATCGGCGACGCCCGGGATCAACTGGTCAAGACCGGCGCCTTGCTGCAAACCCGCCTGCCCAGCGAACTGCAAACCTGGGCCGGTCAGTTCCAGGACAGCCTCAAGCATCTGGATGCAGGTTTGAAGGTGCTGGATGACGGCGTGTTTGGCGGCGCCATCACCCTCAAGCCGGAAGACTTCGAAAAAAACATGGATGCCCTCCTGGGCGACCTGGCGACCCTGCGTCAACAGTCCCTGCTCGCGTTGGACACCCGCCTGGATCACTACCATGGCTCGGCGATCCGCCAGTTCAGCCTGGTGGCGACCGTGCTCGGCTGCCTGCTGTTGGCGGCGCTCTATCTGTTCATCTGCCTGCAAGCGTCGATCCGGCGCAGCGCCAGCGGCATCACCCTGCTCGCCGAAGCCCTGCGTGACGGTAACCTGAGCCTGCAGGTTCCGGTGCAGGGTCGTGACGAACTGGCAGCCATCAGCACCGCCCTGAACGTGGCAGTGGTGCAATTGCGTAACAGCCTGCTGGGGGTGGACCACGAAACGTTGCAGTTGAGCGATGCCGTGCGCACCCTCAATACCCACTCCAGTGGTGCCTTGGGCGAAGTCGAAGCCCAGCAGTTGCAGATCAGCCAGATCGCGGCCGCGGCGACACAACTGGCCGCCACCTCCCAGGGCGTGGCGAAAAGTTGCGAGCAGGCCTCCGACAGCGCCCAACAGACCCGGCAGATCGCCGCCGACAGCAGCCGCGACAGCCAACGCACCACCGCGAGCATCCAGCAGCTCAACCAGCGGCTCAACGAAACCGCTGCCGCGCTGGGCCGAGTCAGCGAGCAGGGGCAGCAGATCCAGTTGGTGGTCGACACCATTCGTGGCGTGGCCGAGCAGACCAACCTGTTGGCCCTCAATGCCGCCATCGAGGCCGCCCGCGCAGGTGAGCAGGGCCGTGGTTTTGCGGTGGTGGCCGACGAAGTGCGCAGCCTGTCGCAACGCACCCAGTCCTCCACGCAACAGATTGCCGGCACCGTCGACAGCCTGCGCGCCACGGTCAACGAAGCCGTCAGTTTGATGGAGGCCGCGTGCGGCCAGGCCCAGACCGACGCCCAAGCCGTCACCGGCCTGGGTGAGCGCCTGGGGGAAATCGCCAGCGCCGTGCAAAGCGTCACCGACACCCTGGCGCAAATCGCCACCGCCGTGGACGAACAGGCCAGCGTGGCCGATGAAGTCAGCGGCAATATCCAGCAGGTCGACCAGGCCGCCATGCGCCTGCTCGACGGCGCGCGGGCGGTGAACCTGGCGGCGGATACCCTGAGCCAGGGCAGCCAGGCATTGAGTGCCAATACGGGGAGATTTCAACTCGGTTGACGAGTATTTGCAGCGAGGACGGATAAGCGGTTGAAAGCGCAGAGGAATATTTCAGATTTGCGCTTGACACATCTTCGTTACCAGCGAATAATGCGCGCCACTTGGCTACATAGCTCAGTTGGTTAGAGCATAGCATTCATAATGCTGGGGTCCGGGGTTCAAGTCCCTGTGTAGCCACCAAGTACCGATCCATAGATGTCTACAGCAGTCTATGAATCACCTCAAGAAGCCCGCCTAGTGCGGGCTTTCTTGTTTCTGGCTGTCCACCTCTATCTACCCCTATCCTTCCCCACCGTGTATGCCCACGTGTATGCTTCAGAACTAATTGAACTGGAGGCATACACGGATGAAACGCGCCGATATCAAGCGACGCCCTCTCGCTGATACAACACTTTCCAGCCTGGAGCCTGAGGCCGGGGCATACCGCGAACTAGACAGCCCTGGGCTGTATTTCAGGGTCAAACCAAACGGCCAGAAATCTTGGGAATTACGCTACAAGAAACCGGACGGCAAATGGTCTTGGCTAGGTCTCGGCGGCTATCCAGAAGTAAGCGGCGCCTTCGCTCGGCAGAAAGCGGCAGAGCTGCGAGCTGACGCCTCAGAGGGCAAGAACCCAATCATCTCCAAGAAGGCTCGTCAGGCGGCTGACATTGACGCAGCCAATGACACATTTGAAGCACTAGCCAGGGAATGGCATACGTCTCGCCTCAGCGGCTGGGATGCTGGGACTGCCAAAAGAATACTCGGCGCACTCGAACGCCACGTGTTCCCCTCGCTAGGTAAACGCCCCTATACCTCGATCATGTCTATGGAGTGGATGGAACTATTGAGAGGACTTGAGCGCCAGGGGATTTTGGAACAGATGAGCCGCGTGAGGGCTTACTGCAAAGATATCTATGACCTGGCTCGCGTAACCGGCAGAGCCGTCAACAATCCCTTGGAGGGCGTGCATAAGTTTCTGTCATCGGGAAAGGCAGAGAACTACGCTCATGTCTCACCTGACGAGCTTCCTCAGTTACTCAGAGCGATACGTTCCTATCCGCATGCCAAAGATGTTCAGCTTGGCCTGCGGCTGTTGACCCTGATGGCAGTCCGTCCCAGCGAACTTCGCGAAGCTCATTGGTTGGAGTTCGACTTCGACAAAAAACTGTGGACAGTGCCTGTCGAACGCAAGGGACGTAAAAAAGGCCGCGAACATCTGGTGCCGCTATGCACTCAGGCCGTAGATGCCCTTTTGGAGCTTCGGCAACTTACCGGGGCATACCCTCTTCTGTTCCCAGGAAGAAGTGATCGCACCAAACCCCGAAGCGACACCGTATTTCTCATGGCGCTCAGGCGCCTTGGTTACGAAGGCCGCCAGACCGGTCATGGCTTCCGCCACATCGCCAGCACCATCCTCAATGAGCATGGTTACCCCGCTGACCATATCGAGGCCCAACTCAGTCACAAGGCACAAGGTGTCCGAGGGATTTACAACAAAGCCCAGTATCTTGAACAGCGCACAAAGATGATGCAGTGGTATGCGGATCATCTTGATGCACTTGAAGCCGGAAATGTTATTCAAGGTCAGTTCGGTAAGGCTGTATGAGCACCTACCATACCCCCGAGAAAATCCATGTTACGGGTGTTACTCGTGTAACTAACCTCGCCAGACGCCCATTTTCATTGGGCCTCACGCCTGTTACACGCCCGCGCAAACATCCGTACACCGCGTGTGACACTGCCTCAATGTGTAACGCGTCTATCCCCCCTAACTCACTGCGGGCTGACGTTAGACGTGTCTGGTCATCGAGCGACTCACGCTGGTTTCACTTGCGGCACACAGGGCGCGGGATGAAGCGCGACACAACGCCTAAGGCGCTCGGCCATGGCTGATCATCAATCACTAGTAGATTCCGCGTTTACCTCGGGGCTAATGAGTTTTCTCTCGGCACAGCCGCTATACGAGCTCTGCCGTGAACAGATTCATGACGTGTGCTTTTTGATCGAACAATGCTGCCTTCGCGTTCGCGACGACAGCAACGACTTCGATCCCAGCAGTCTCTGCATTAAGACGACAATGCATGAAGAGGCAATTTTTCAGTATGCCTCCACCGACACCAGAGCACGTCTCGCCCACTGGGTTCGTCAATACGGCGAGTGTGGTACGGCTTCGGATCGAGATGCCCACGCAGCCTACATCATGGCTTGTGCTGTGAAAGCGCTGGGGGAGCTAAACGACTGGATGCGAACAACAGATCAAAAGGCTTGGTCTCATCTTTCAGAGCCTCCGACCGACTGGCCGAGGGAACTCTACTGTCAGTTTGTAGAGATACAGGCCAATCCAGATGAGCGCATTGAAGCGCTCGATCAGTACGTCCTTCACCTGGAGCCAATCATATCCCTGCCCTGCTTGATTGATGATGAACTGACGCCCGTCGCTGATCGAGCGAGCAAGAATGCGACTCGCAAAAAAGGCGGCATCATCAGCGGTATGGAGCGTAGCAAGGACACCAGTGCCCGAGATGCTGCAATTGTTAAGCAAGGCATGCACTACCTGGCGAAAGGCATGCAGGAGCGAAACATCCCAACCGCCGTGCATGCTTGGCTGGAACGTGAAGTTGCTAGACCGCTAAAACAGCGTCCCGAGTGGATCGCCCTCGAAACGGAAAAAGCACTCACGCGCAAAAGCGTAGAGGCCATTCTCAAACGCAATTTCGTTCTGTAACTGAAATTTCAATTGGAAGTGAACTGCTCACCGCACTTCACCGCCTAGATCATTGCTCTCGTCAGTCCAAACCAATCGAGAGCAATACCTATGAATACCTCAATCACCGGCCTTTCCCGCAAGGCTCCTGCAAATTCCCCCTCGCTGTTTGATGCCACCTCGACGTTGATCCGCATGCGTGAAGTCGAAGGCATCGTAGGGATGAAACGGTCCACCATCTACAAGCTGATGCAGCGTCCTGACTGCGGCTTTCCTCAGCCCGTCAAACTGAGCAACAGCAATGCTCGCGGTGCGCCGGTCGCCTGGGTTCTATCTGAAGTCCAAGCATGGGCACGCAGCCGCATCGAGGCTCGTGATCAGGTGGCCGCATGAGCCGCAAGATCGCCAACAAAGCCCTGATGCACCCCTTCTCCATTCTTCGCCAGATCGGCTTTTCGCCCCGCCTCATGCAGCGCCTGGAGCGCTATCGCAGCCAGCAGGACAAACAAGGTCGCGTGGTCAGCGTACTCAGCTGGGCCGACGGTACCTGGTGCGCGCTCTCCCTTCACTGCGAAAAGACCGGGGCGGTGATCGTCGACGAAGGCCAGCAAGCGGAAGCCTATGAAGATGCCCGCTCGATGCTCCAAGGCGGTTTCCTGCCCCTGCTTTCCCTGCGCTTCGACTTTCATGCCTGAAACGAAAACGCCTCCGGGGGCGATCCGGAGGCGTTGAGGTAAATCTACATGCCCGAACAATTTATGCCACACCTGAAAAATCTGCAAGCCACCCGCCTAGTTGCACTTTTGGAGAACGGACGTTACTCTCAGGTCGTCGCTGCAAAATCAGCGACCGGACTTGGCCGTCCGAATTGCAAAAGGCGCACAAGCGCCCTCCATCCGATAGCAGGCGCTTTTTTTGTGCCCGTCGTATCGTGTTATGGCGGCTGTGCGTGGGACACCTTCGGGTGTGCCGGGTCCCTTTTGCCCCGGTCGGCCAACCCGCGTACAGCTGTCACCTTTCCTTGCTTGGCCGCAAGCGGTGGCAGCTCCTCAGCAAAAGGAGCTCCAAATGCACGCCGTCAATCCGTCCAAAATTCGCGCCGCTGCACACCGTGCAATGGCTCTCGCCGCTCTACACGCCAACTCCAGCCTCGCTACTCGTCTTGCCCGTTACAACGCCCATATGGTCAAAGCTCGCGCTCTCGAAGCCGCAGGCGGTGCCCGATGAATTCCTCTCTCAGCTTCGCCTTGCCCGAAGACCTGCTCTGCGTCAGCAAAGACATCGAAAAGGGTGTCCCGGTTGATGCAATCACCTGCGCTATCAACCGCGCAGAATCCGTACTGATGTTGCTTGAGGACCATTTCGAAAGCGAAAGCGACAGACCACGCCTAGCCAATCACGTCCTGGCCGCTGTTATTTGGGATGTCCGGGGCACCCTGGGACTGATTAAAACCCTGACCCTGCACGGTGACACCACGTCTGTTCCGATGGATCAGAAAGGCGGTGCCGTATGAGCGCTCACACCACACTAGGCCGAGCATCGTTTTTCAATAAAACCTCCGGCCAGGGCGTGTTTCGAGTGAATGCGGGCATTCCTATTGAGGACGCACTCGAAACGGTTTCGCTTCTCCAGCATTACGCCAATCAACTCACGCTCGATGCCGCCATGAGTGATAAAGGTGAGCGCTACAGCTGGTGCGCGCTTTACCTCGGCGAAATGGCAAAAGCGCTGATCGATGACGTAAACGATGCCATGTTTATGCCGGGGGCCGATACATGACCCAGCGCATGAACAGCCCAACAAAACGCCCTAGCTTTGCCGACGTGAAAAGCGCCGCACTCAAGGACATTGATCGCGTGCTGTCTCACTGGCTGCCCAACGGCAAGCGTGTCGATGGCGGCAAGGAATACACCGCCCCCAATCCGACCCGCACGGACAACCGTGCCGGGTCGCTCAAGGTCAATCTGAGCAAAGGCACTTGGGCGGACTTTGCTACCGGTGACAAGGGCGGCGACCTGATCGACCTGGTGCGCTACCTCGACGGCGGCACAGACGTCGAAGCCTGCAATAAGCTGGCGGATCTGCTGCACGTGTCGGCAGGCGCCGCACGGTCCAAGCCAACATCGAGCAAAAGCAAAGCACCGGAATGGATCGCCATCCAGCCGATCCCGGTCGAGGCCATGAACAAGTGCCCAGCCAAGCACCGGCAACACGGCGCGCCCTCCAAGGTGTGGATCTATCGCGATGCGCAAGGGCAGCCCCTTATGGCGCTTTATCGCTTCGACCTTGGGCCGGACGAAGACGGCAAGCCAAGGAAAGTCTTTGCACCGTTGACCTGGTGCCAACGCGCCGACGGCCAAACCATCCAATGGCGTTGGCAAGGTCTGCCCGATCCTCGCCCTCTTCTGCACCTGGACGAACTGTCGCAACGGCTCGATGCCCCGGTCGTGCTGTGCGAAGGCGAGAAAGCTGCCGACGCTGCCGCCGAGCTGATGCAGGGCTATGTGGCGACCTGCTGGCCGAACGGTTCCAACTCCTGGCATAAGGCCAACCTGACACCTCTCAAAGGGCGGTCGGTCTTGCTGTGGCCGGACAATGACTCCAGTGGTCAGAGCTGCATGGAGGCCGTCGCGGAAAAGCTGCGTGAAATCGGCGCCGCCTCAGTGCAAGCAATCGCCCTGGACGTCTTCAAACGCAAGCCCACGCTGAAAAATGGCACACCGATCTTTGCCAAAGGTGGTCAATGGGACGATGGAGACGATGCAGCCGACGCACTCGCCAAGGGCTGGACATCGGCCCACCTCGTCGAGCTGGAACGCACTGGCGAGCTGTTTGGCTCGGCGCCCGTCCCCGCTCCGGCCGGAGAAACCGAAACCAAGGTGCAGCCCAAACCCAAGCGGCCAGCCAAATCAAAAAACGACCTGCTGCCCGGTGGTTTTCGCCTGACGCCGGAAGGCGTGTTTTATTCCGGCGACGATGGCGAAGCGCGGCCTGTGTGTTCGCCTCTGGAGATCCTCGCACGCACCCGTGACGACAAGGGCCACAACTGGGGCTTGCTGGTCGAGTTCGACGATCCGGACGGCCAGAAAAAGCGCTGGAACATTCCGGCCCGTACCATGACCGGCGACTTCGGCAAGGATGTACTCGGCCCCCTTGTGGACATGGGTCTACGTCTGGCGGGCAGTCGCTCGGGACGTAACGCACGCAACGACCTGCAGAGCTATTTGCAGGGCTTTGACAGTGCGCAACGGGCTCGTTTGGTCACTCGGCTGGGCTGGCACGGGAATGCCTTCCTATTGCCCGAACGTCAGATCGGATCGCATGACGAGCACCTGCACTTCTATGAAGCCGGGGCACAACTCCCACCGATCAGCGAGTCCGGCACGCTGGAGCAATGGCAGGAGCAAATCGGCGCACTGTGCGTTGGTAACCATCGTCTAGCGTTCGTCGTCAGCGTGGCCTTTGCGGGACCGCTGTTGAATATGCTCGGTCACGAATCGGGCGGGTTTCACCTCTACGGCGACAGCTCCGGTGGCAAGACCACCCACCTGCAAGTGGCCGCCTCGATCTATGGCGGGCCACGTGTAGTGCGTTCCTGGCGCTCGACAGACAACGCCCTGGAGTCCATCGCCGCCGCGCATTCGGACAGGCTCCTGGTGCTGGATGAAATCGGCATGTGCGACCCGCGCATCATCGGCGAAACGGTGTACATGCTTGGCAATGGCACCGGTAAGGCTCGCGCCAATGATCGAGGACAAGCGGGCCGACAGGTACAGGAGTGGCGCTTGCTGTTTCTCTCGACGGGCGAGAAGACGTTGGCGCAGCACATGGCCGAAGCCAACAAGGAGCTAAAAGCCGGTATGGAGGTACGCATGCTCGCCGTACCAGCGGATGCCAGCAAAGGCTTGGGGATGTTCGACGTGTTGAGTGGCTTCGATGACGCAGCGGCCCTCTCTGACGCGCTCAAGGCTCGGGTAGCCAAATACTACGGCACGCCACTCACCGCGTTCCTGGCGGCCCTTTGCGAGCCCGGCAAGATGCACGGGTGGTCAACCATCCTGCGCCGTACTCTGGAAGGTTTCGTCGCCAAAGCCCTCCCTGCCTCGGCCAGCGGACAGGCACATCGAGCCGCTGCACGTTTTGGATTGGCCGCCGCAGCTGGAGAGCTGGCGACCGCTCTCGGCATCACCGGTTGGCCCGACGGCACCGCGACCACGGCCGCACGCGTATGCCTGAGCGCGTGGCTGAATGAGCGTGGCGGCGCTGGAAACCTAGAAGGCGATGCGATTTTGGCCCGTCTCCGGCAGATCATCGAGCGCTTTGGGGAAAGCCGCTTCACCCGCTGGGAAACCGCCGCCGCGAAGATCGATGAGCATGGGCCACGCACCATTGACCGCCTGGGCTTTCGCAAAACCCTGGAGCACGGCATGGGCGACACCATGCACACCACCCACACCTACTACGTGCTGCCCGAGGCATGGCGATCCGAGATCTTTCGGGGCATGAACATCAACGCCGTGAACAAAGAATTGCTGCACCGGGGTGTGCTGGAACCTGGTAGCGACGGCAAGGCATCGAGTTTGGTCCGGTTGCCCGGTTTAGGCCCGCAACGCTGCTACATCGTGAAGACGATACCGGGAACTGATGAGAGCGAGGCTCGGGCTGCCTGAAGGCCTCCCTACTGATCGAGGTAGCGCCGGCTCATTCCCGGCCTCGCCAGCCGCTCAACCCAACCCAATCGAATTACACAGAGACGAAACAATGAACGACATCCAAGAACTGAAAGACCGCCGTGAACAACTGACCTCCGAAGTGGAACGCCTGCGAGCCGAACTCTTGCACTATGAGACCACTCTCGCCGCCCCCGAGTCTATCCAGCGAGGCCGGGAGCGGGACGTGCAGGATCAGTACGCCGACCGGAAAAGAAAATGTGATTCACTGGACTTTGAAATTGATCGGTTGAATCAAAAAATTCTTCGACGCGAAAACATCGCCAATCACGAAACCCTGATGGCGGGCTACCGCGACGCCATGGCGACGTGGAAAGCCGACGAGCACGAGCTCAACGAAAAGCGGCAGAGTGTCAGCACCCGCCTGAATGAAATCCGTCAGCAAGCCACAGACGAAATGGCGAAAGCACGTCAAGCCGAGACAGAAGCGGCGACTGCCTACGCTCAGGCTGTCGCCTGGGGCGACACCGATGGCGAGAAGACCGCTAACGCTGACGCGCAAAAAGCCGCCAAAAACCTCGCGACGGTAGCCGAACAAAACCGTCGTCAGCAGCTGATGATCAGCGCTCTCGAACAAGAGCTGTCCACCATCGATCAACACATCGCTGAAGCACAGCAAGAACATCAAAAAATTGAGAACAAGGCGCTGCACCTCGCCAACGCAGTGCTTGAAGAGAAGTGGAATGAGGCGGCTCAGGCATTACTTGATGTTGGCGGGCAACTTTGCGCGGCGCGTCGAATGATCGACCGGGATCCTGTTGCGCTGCTCAAGCTCAACGTTCCAGAGCAAGGCGAAAATTTCAGCAGTTGGGACTGGAGTGACCTGTCGGAGCGTTCAGTGCGGTACAACGTGCAGGACGTGCTGGCCTTGTAACTAGCTCTACCGCTTTAAACAGCCCACGCGTGTGGGCTGTTTAAACAATACCCAAGAACAGCACTATGGACACTGCCATGCAAAACAGCCGAAGTCAGACCGACGATTTGAAGGCAAGAAAAGCCCACCTGAGCGCCCTGCTAAAGCTCATGGGCTCCCCATGGGTGAAGACCACCGCAATACAAAGCCTCACCGCCAACGCTATCAAAACAGAGTTGAACCTCATAGATCAGCAGTTGAAGCGCCGGAGTTAAACCAAGTGGAAGCCTATCCGGCTTCCCCTGCCTGCTCTATAGGTAATTGGTTGAGCCGACAGGTTTAACTGTTCAGTCCCACCCTCACATTGATTTGAAAAGACAGCTTTCGTTCACTCCGGTTCTCTGCGCTCCGAGTGGACTGCTGCAAGCAGCCTTACCCCCAACATCGTACGCTGGGCCGTGCCATTTGTTTTTTGAAAGAGATTCGCTTTTTCTATTTCATATTGCGCCAATGCGCTCGTGATGTAGTCATCCAAGCTCTTTATCCACTGGCCATTGCTGCAAAAGGAAAAGGCTTTTCCCCAACCCAGGATTACTCGGTCGATATTCTGTAACGCGCCAGAGTAGGACCCCTTTGCGGATATATCTCCAGCTTCGACACTGAACTTCATCATTCGTATCGATGCGTCTAGATCGGATTTGATCCGTTTCTTGAATCGCTCCCTCGTGGCTGTAGATGGCTGGATCAATCCTGCGGAAACGAAGCAACCCAAGAAATCGAATCCTCTAGCTGTAAGGCCCCTCGAGGCTTTGTCGCTTGTTGCTGAGGGCAGGTATGCTTCAAGTGAGAGCTTTTGAAGCTCAGTCTGCGCTTTGCTAAACGCACGATCTACACTGCCCATGTCCTTCCCGAGGATCAGGAAGTCATCGATATACCGAAGACAAGTGACCTCCCCATCGTTCATGACCCTGTCAAAGTCATACAGGTACAAATTGGCTATGAGTGGGGATAGGGGCGATCCTTGCGCTACACCCTCTATCCCGATGGGGAAAATCTCATCCAGACCCTGTCGTCGAAGCACGTCAATGTTCGCAAGGTCTGTGGTGATTGCCGCTCGGAATAATGCAATCGTGTCAGGGCATATGATGTGAGGAGCTACGAGTCTCATCACGCGGGCCTTGTCAATTCTAGTGAAGAACTCGGCGATATCTGACCTGATATGGAAGGTTGCGCCCTTGGCTATGGCTGCTTTGGTGTCGGCTATCGCCATCGAGACCCTTTTATTTTTTATGCCTCCGTAGCTCGTAGGGGTAGACAGCGCTTCTTTCACAAACTTAATACGTGATAAGGCGTCAAGTAGAGCCCGCTGGACGATCCGGTTGGGTATAGGTGAAAGCACAATCGGGCGAGAATTTCCGTTAGCTTTGATTTTCGCCACGCCGGTCTGCTTTTGGAAGATGAAGGTCTTCTTAGACAGCGCGCGCTGGATGTCGGAAAGCGACCGCGGAAGTTGGCTCTCGAAATCCTTAGCTTCGTTTCGGATAGTTTCGGATGATGAAGAAAAGGCGCTTTCTTTGACCTTCCTCCAAGCCGAATACAACGAATCCCCGCTATAGATTCTACGGTAAAGCGACGAGGCCACAAAAACTCCTTGTTTGTTGGGAGACACCAGTGAACTCTCACCCAACTGCTACAGGGGACCTTCAACCTTCGGGAGACCGCGAAGCCTTAACGGCGATCTTGGTCGCGACCCGGACAGCA